>NZ_JASDCV010000063.1:0-6407 GCF_030407755.1 Rhodococcus sp. APC 3903 | reverse complement strand
GGGGGAGTTTCCGGTGACGGTGCATGGGAAGTTGGACCGTAAAGCCCTCCCGGACGTCAACTTCGAACCTCGATCGCTGCAGTATGTTGCGCCGCGAACGCCGGTCGAGGAGACGGTTGCCGCAATCTTCGATGATCTGTTGGGAACGTCGACGGTGGGCGTGTACGACGACTTCTTTGCCCTTGGTGGGAACTCTCTGAGTGCAGCCAGGTTGGTTGCGCGAGTGAATTCTGTTCTCGGCGAACGGATCGACATCCGCGACGTCTTCGAAGCTTCTACCGTTGCAGCGCTGGCCGAGTTGGCGCAGTGTCGCGGAGGAGAGGGGGCCAAGCCGGCGTTGAGGCCGCGGGGTACGACGACGGATATCCCACTTTCGCCGGCGCAGGAGCGAATGTGGTTTGCGAATCAGTTCGACCCCGAGTCCGCCGCCTACAACGTCGCGTGCGCGTTGAGGCTCGACGGCACAGTGAATCTGAGTGCACTGCACGCGGCATTTGTCGACGTCGTCGAGCGGCACGAGTCCTTGCGCACTGTTTTTCCTCTCACTGACGACGGCCCGCGTCAAGTGATCATGTCTACCTCACAGGTGGTATCGGATCTCGCACCGATACTTGTGCAGGGAGCGGAAGAGCTGCGCGAGCGTTGCCGGCAGATCGTTTCGGATGGTTTCGACGTCATGCAGCAGGTCCCGATGCGCGCCACCTTGTTGCGGCGAGACGACCAGGTCCACTCGCATGTCCTGGTGATCGTGATTCACCACATCGCCGCCGACGGATTCTCCACGGTACCGCTGGCCCGAGATCTCATGAGCGCGTACACCTCCCGTGTGAGCGGTGAGGCTCCTCGGTGGGCGCCGCTCGAGATCCAGTACGCCGACTATGCGTTGTGGCAACGTGGTTGGTTGGGTTCGGAATCCGACTCTCGGTCTTTGATCTCGAAACAGCTCGCCTATTGGGTCGAGAATCTTGCGGGTGCACCGGAAGTTCTCGACATTCCGACCGATCGACCGCGCGGTGATGTGCGTTCGCTTCGACGCGGACGGATTCGGTTCGAGTTCAGTCCGGAGGTTCATGCCGGTGTGGTTGCCCTGTCGCGCAAACACAACGCCACCGTCTTCATGGTTGTGCACGCAGCCTTGGCAGTGCTGCTGGCTAGGCTCAGCGATGAGGAGGACGTAGCCGTCGGAACTCCGATCGCCGGGCGTGGGGAGCGCGAACTCGACGACCTGGTGGGCATGTTCGTCAACACGTTGGTCTTGCGCACTGCAGTGGACCGCGGCGCGACTTTCGGGGAGTTCCTCGACCAGGTCCGAAACGTAGATCTGAGCGCCTTCACTCATGCGGACGTGCCGTTCGAACGAGTCGTCGAGATAGTGAATCCTTCACGTTCGACGGCATACTCGCCCCTGTTTCAAGTCATGTTGGAGTTCCAAGACATCGAGCGACCGACACTGGAACTTCCCGACCTGCAGGTGACCGACGTGGGTGTCGAGATCGACACCATCACCTTCGATCTGCAGTTGACGGTGGCGCAGAACACTGGCACCGCCGGTGAATCGGATGGTATTCGTGCTGAATTCGGATATGCCGCAGATATTTTCGACGAGGAAACAGTACGGGGCTTCGTCGACCGCCTGCAACGGATTCTCGAGTACGTCACCACGGATCCGCAATCGCGGATCGGAGATATCGATATCCTCGACGCCCGTGAGTCAGCCGAACTGGTACCCGTGCGAGGTGTGATCTCCACCGCTGTTCAGACCCTTCCCGATTTGCTCACGACAGCAACAGATATGGCGACCGCCCAGGATCTCGGCGCCGTCGCGCTGGTGTTCGAGGAACGTGAAGTGACCTATCTCGAACTAGACGCACAGTCGAATCGATTGGCCCGCATGCTGATCGAATCCGGAGTGGGTCCCGAAACGGTGGTGGCGATGTGTCTCCCACGCTCCGTCGAGTCCGTTCTGGCGGTGTGGTCCATTGCCAAGACAGGTGCGGCATTCCTTCCCGTGGACCCGGGACTTCCTGCTGCACGTATCGAGTACATGCTGGGCGACTCCGGTGCAGCGTGGGGGATAACGACCCGAGCTCACCACGCAGCATTGTCCGGCCTCGTGCCGTGGCTGGTCCTCGACGATGCTGGTTTCGAGGAACGGCTGTGGGCGTACTCGCCATCGAAAGTCACCGACGAGGATCGGAAGGCACGGATTCGAATCGACAATCCGGCCTATCTGATCTACACCTCGGGATCAACGGGAACACCCAAGGGTGTGACGGTCACTCATCGCGGGTTGAGCAACTTTGCTCTCCAGGAGCGCGAGACATTCGCCGCCACGACCCGATCCAGAACTCTGCACTTCGCTTCGCCGAGTTTCGACGCTTCGGTTCTCGAACTCATGTTGGCCGTTGGTGCGGGATCCACGATGGTGATCGTGCCACCGACCGTCTACGGCGGGGCGGAACTGGCGGCGCTACTGGAGCGCGAGCGCGTCACCCATTGTTTTGTGACTCCGGCGGCTTTGGCATCCGTCGCCCCAGACGGACTCACCACTGTCGGTTGTGTCGTGACAGGTGGGGAGGCGTGCCCGCCGGAATTGGTGGTCCGCTGGGCGCCGGGCAGAAAGATGTTCAACGCCTACGGTCCTACCGAGGCAACTGTGGTGTCGAACATCAGTGCGGCACTGGCTCCGAACGACCCGGTCACCATCGGCGCACCTACTCGCGGATTCAGCGAGGTAGTGCTGGACTCGCGTCTGAGAGCGGTACCGGTAGGTGTCGCGGGAGAGTTGTATCTTGCCGGGCCGGCTCTCGCTCGCGGCTATCACCGGCGATCCCCGTTGACCGCCACGCAGTTTGTCGCAGATCCCTTCGGTGCGCCGGGAACGCGGATCTATCGCACGGGCGATCGCGTGCGGTGGACGCCCGACCGACAGCTGGAGTATCTCGGGCGCACCGATGCCCAAGTGAAGGTCCGTGGGTTCCGCATCGAACTCGGGGAAGTCGAGGTGGCACTGCAGACGCACCCGCGCGTGGCCCAGGCGGTGACGGGCGTCTGGAACGGCGACGGCAGGGATCGGTTGAACGGCAGGGATCGGTTGATCGGATACGTGGTTCCCGATCGCGGAGCGAGTGTCGATCCGCGAGACGTCCTCGCGCATGCAGGCAAGCGTCTGCCGTCGTACATGGTGCCTGCGGCGGTTGTGGTGCTCGACGCACTTCCGCTGACGGTTCACGGAAAACTGGACCGCGCAGCACTTCCCGCACCCGATTTCTCGTCCACGGCCACACCCGACCGGACACCGCGAACGGAAACCGAGAATCTTCTTGCCGCTCTGTTCGCGCAGGTTCTCGGCCTGGACACCGTAGGAGTGCACGATTCCTTCTTCGAGCTCGGCGGAGACAGCATCATGTCCATCCAATTGGTGGCCCGCGCTCGCGATGCTGGTGTGATCATCTCGCCCCGAGACGTATTCGACCACAAATCTGTTGCCGCGCTTGCCGAGTCGGCGCACATGGAGCAGGACGGTCCTGATGTGCTCGTGGAGCTACCCGGATCCGCTGTCGGAACTGTTCCACTGAGCCCGGTGGCGCAGTGGATGCTCGACCGCAACAGTGGCGGGCTGCGTGGCGGCGAATTGAAACGGTTCTCCCAGGCGCTCTTGCTGACAGCTCCCGCTGATCTCACCCAGGATCTCCTTGTCCGTGGTCTCCAGGTGTTGCTGGACCGCCACGGAATGCTTCGAGCGCGCTTGGGCGAGAGTGACCGGGTCATGGAAGTCCTACCACCCGGCTCGATCTCGGCCGAAGGACTGATCCATCGAGTAGCTGTCGGTTCGGTGGACGACGAAGGTTTCAGGGCCTTGGCGTCGGGAGAGCTCGAGGCCGCTGCCGACAGCTTGGATCCCGCCGCGGCCGACATGGTGCGCGTGATCTGGTTCGACCTGGCCGACATCCCTGGCTTGCCGAACAAGCGGGGCCGACTACTTGTGGTGATTCATCACCTGGTTGTCGACGGCGTCTCGTGGCGCATTCTGGTCACCGACCTGGCGACGGTGACAGCACAACTCCGGGCCGGTGTCACGCCCGAACTGCCACAGATCGGAACGTCGTTCCGGCGGTGGGCGCACGGGCTTGTCGAGCACGTGGGCGACCGGAGCGTCGAACGGGACATGTGGAAAACGATCCTTGACGGCGATGACCCGCTGATCGGTTCGCGCCCAATCGATCCCACGATCGACGTCGACGGCACGGTCGACACCGTCACAGTGGACATCGCGCCTCCGGTGACCAGGAACCTACTCACCACGGTTCCTGCGGCATTTCACGCCGGCGTGAACGACGGACTCCTCACTGCTGTTGCGTTGGCCTCGATCGAGTGGCGACGACGCCGCGGTATGGATACCGCTGCCGCCCTGATCACGCTCGAAGGACACGGCCGCGAGGAAGGAGCGGTTCCTGGCGCAGACCTCGCGCGCACCGTTGGTTGGTTCACCACGCTCTACCCGGTGCGCGTGGACCTCGGCGGAATCGACGTCGACGACGCACTGGCAGGTGGCGCCGACGCCGGACGGGCTCTCAAAGCCGTCAAGGAATACGTGCGTGCGATCCCCGATCATGGAATCGGATTCGGGATGTTGCGCTACCTGTCGGGCGAGAGCGAACCACTCGGCCGATTCCGTTCTCCTCAGATCAGTTTCAACTATCTGGGCCGGATCAGCTCCTCTGACGGAACACAGGACTGGCTGCCGGTGGAGGGCAATCGAAAGCTCGGCGGAACCCAGAATCGGTCCATGCCTGTGGCGTCCGTGATCGACATCAACGCGGCGGTTGAGGACCATGTCGACGGGCCCTGCCTGACAGCATCTTTCACCTTTCCCCGCGGAGTGCTCGACAGGTCTGACATCGCGGAGTTCGCGGAACTGTGGCGTCGTGCGCTCGACGGACTCACCGCGCACGCGTCGCGACCTTATGCGGGCGGTCTGACGCCGTCGGACATTCCCCTGGTCTCCGTGGACCAACAACAGATCGAACGCTGGGAGAACGACTTCCCCGGATTGCACGATGTCTGGTCGGTGTCGCCCCTTCAGGCCGGGCTGATGTTCCATGCCTCACTGGCGGCGACGTCGACGGACGTCTACACAGCGCAGTTGTGCGTCGAGCTGGAAGGAGCGGTTGATTCCGAGCGTTTGCGCGGCGCTGCTGCCGGACTACTGGCAAACCACCCGAATCTGTGTGCAGCGTTCGTCTACGACGCACACGGCCTACCGGTGCAGTTGATTGTCGACGATGCGGTGAGTCCCTGGACCGAGGTCGACCTGAGTGATTGCGGATCGGCAACCGAAGCAGAGCTGGAGCGCCGCCTCGACGAGGATCGCAGTGCACCCTTCGACCTCGCCTCGCCGCCACTGCTTCGGCTGACGTTGCTGCGAACCTCGCCGACGAGGTGTGTGTTGGTGGTGACAAACCATCACATCGTTCTCGACGGTTGGTCGATGCCGTTGCTGGTACGCGAACTGCTGATGAGATACGCGGACGACAGTCTCCCGGTCGAGAGCGTCCCGGCCGATCAGCCCCAGACTCCGTCGTACCGCACCTATCTGGAATGGTTGGCGCACCGCGACATCGAGACCTCGCTCGCGGTCTGGGAGGATGCCATGGAAGGCGTCGACGAGCCGACGTTGTTGGCGGCTTCGGCGCCGACCGCCGATCAGGTGGTACCCGAAGAGGTCACCGTCGATCTGCCCGATTCGGTGCTCGACGGACTCGGTGCGCTGGTCCAGCGGAGCGGGATCACGATGAACACGGTGATCCAAGCGGCGTGGGGTGTCCTGTTGTCTCGAATGCTTTCCCGCGAAGACGTAGTCTTCGGCGTCACAGTCTCGGGCCGCTCACCTGAATTGCCTGGTGTGGAAAACATGATGGGGCTGCTGATCAACACATTGCCTGTCCGCGTGCAACTGGATCCAGACCAGACGTGTGCACAGCTGCTCGCTCGACTACAAGGCGAGCAGACAGATCTGCTCGATCATCACTATGTCGGACTCGGCGCGATTCAATCTGCCGTAGGGACAGGCAATTTGTTCGACACACTGTCGGTCTTCGAGTCGTATCCGATCGATACCTCGGGGATGGACGGGAACACCGACATAGCCGGTATGCGCGTCACCGCTGTGAATGCCCGCGACGCCACGCATTACCCGCTCACCGTGCTGTCGGTCGCGGAACCGACGCTGCAGGTGAGCCTGCGGTATCAGCCGGCGGCATTCGACCGCGCCGCGGTCGGCACCATTGCACAGCGAATGTCGCGAATTCTTGCCGCCTTCGCAGCGAACGCGGATACACCGGTCGGTGAGGTCGACGTGTTTGTCGCGGGTGAGCGTGGGTTGGTGGTGGGTGGTTGGGATGGTG
>NZ_JASDCV010000062.1:0-7329 GCF_030407755.1 Rhodococcus sp. APC 3903 | reverse complement strand
GGCGTTCGCACCTCCCGCTCGGGTGGCTGGCGGGGTGATTGTGCGGGAGCGACGGAGGCCGGCCACGCTTGGTGTCGCGGTAGCTCTGTTGCTTATTAGGAAAGTTGGATCACCGAATCCAGTTGATCGAACTTAGCCAATCCAGTTGGGCTTCATGGTACATAACCAGCATATGGAACTGGGCCTTTATCTCGACTCAAAAGTAATTAACACTCTCAATGAGGAGATTGCGCCTGCGGAAATGAAGTCTTTCATAGTCCGCACAATCAGAAAGAATGCAGATGAGAGGGCGGGCACGTCGGAGGAGATTCATCGAGCGATCTTCTACAACGCGGTTGTTAATGCGGCAAGTAACATCACACAGCGGCCGGTTTATGTCCTTGAGGATGATGGTTATGGTATGTACGAGCCGGCTGTGATGGCCTGGCATGATGGTGAGATTAGTGCGTCCATTAGGTCAATGAGTGCGGCGGAGATTGCTGAGTTCTCTGCGGAGATGGTGGCTCATCGTTACTTGAGCTTGAATGCGATCAATGAGGTGTTCGAAGCGTTCAACTTCGGTGCCCGAATTCGTCGGCCGGAGCCGGGAAAAGTTGAGGTCGAGATTCTTGAGTCCACCGATCTCGATCAGAGGGTTGAGGAGTCAGCTCATCAGAACATTCGGGCTCTTTTTGCTCGTGCGGGTTCCAACCTTGACGCCGGTGATTACACGGGTGTGCTGGTAGCGGTAGCGGGTGCGTTGGAAACTCTCGCGAAGGAAACCGTCGGCACGAGTGCGGTCGCAAAAAAGTCTATGGGGCAATTCAAGACTGAGTACAAGGCTGCATCGAATTTGCCGGATCCGGTGGTGGACTACATGCACGAGATTTTTTCACGTCGAAATACGGAGCCAACCGCAGGTCACGGAGGTTTGGAGGAGCCAACGTTTACTCGCGCGGAGGCGGTAGTGATGTTGAATATGGCCAAAGCGTTCGTTGCTTGTGAGAACGCTCTGCGTGATTCCGCGTGATCGGGCGTACCGCTGGTTGTGGCCGCTGCCTGCTAGTTTTAGGGTTATCCGCTGGTCGACACGAGATGGGGGAGGCAGTTGTCGGATAGTTGGAGTCCCGAGTTTCGGCCGCGGAGGTGGGAGCGGGACAAGGCGCAGTTCGCGGCGTGGATGGGCGGTGCGGCGGTCCGTTCGCCGTGGAAACGTCGCAGGTTCGGAATCTGGCGCGAGGAGCAGTTCTCGGGCGAGATGCGCGCTGCTCGCGAGGCTGAGCAGAAGCGTCGTGCGGAGCTGATGGCGAATCCGAGTGCTGAGCTTGTCGAGGCGTATCGGGAGTTGCAGGCTGCGGAGACGGCGTCGGGCGCCCAGATCGGTTGTGCGCGCGGCGGCGATATGAGCGACCCGAAAACGGTTCGGGCGCTGGCGCGGTTGCTGAGCGATCACGCCGAAAAGTTCCAGTAGCGCCGACGGTCGGCAGCATTACTCCTGGTGTCCGGCCTGATCGCGGATGGAACTTGTCTGATGCGTCCCCGGTCGTGGTCGCGTGTCGCTGGCACGGCCGCGCGGTGAGGTCTTCGGGAGCTACTGCGCGGCTTTGATGTGTTCGCCGCTGTCTTTCTGCGTGCGGTAATCAGTGCGTGACAGAGATCGTTACGAGATCAATCTTCAGTTATTTTCTAGACACAGATCACAGTTATTTTTTAGACATATTTTTGCCGGATTCGTTGTTATAAAAACCAGACACGCTTGAGCGAGCGCGGTGGCGTCGCGGTATGTGAATCGGTGTGTTTCTGAACCAGTTTCATGCGTTGAACTGGCGATTCAATCCACTGCAAAGTGCGGTCGCGGCCGGCCGCAAAGCTGTGCATAATGACTTTCATCAGTCCTTGAGTGAATTCAAAATTTCCTTGTGCAGGGCTTTAGTCTGTCTACAACCGGGAGTTCAAATGATTGAGTCTGTCAGTGCTTTGTCGTCAGCGTCAGCGATGGGTTCTGATGATTGGTGGCCGGTTTTGATGATGGCGTCAGCGGTGTCGGTCGGTGTCGCGGTGGTCGGTGCGATTGTGGCGGCGTCGGAACGGTCGCCCTGGCCGTTTGCCGTGGTCGGTGTTGCATGCCTTAGTGCGTGGGCTTTTGCCGATGCGGCGTTTGCGAGTGCCACGGCGAGTGCGACGCAGCTGGCGGCATCGGGGCCGCTGCCCTTGTCGCTGCTCAATGGGATTGGAACGGCCGTTTTCGTCGTCTATGTCGGTTGCGCGGTCGTGCTGGGGATTATCACCGGTTCTGGATGGATCGAATCGTGACGGCGGCGCGGTACGCCGATGGTGCTGACAGTGCGGCGTTTGCCTCACTCATTGCTGGTCTGAGTGTCAGCCGGGCCCGGCGTCTGGTGATGTGCTGGCGCGAGTTCGTGGCTGCGATGTGGGGTTTTGGGCGGAGTCCGTTCGAGCGGCAGAAGCGTGTCCGATCGCTGCTGTTTTTACTGGTCCTCGTGGGGTGGGTTCCGGTTCTCGTTGCTCTGGGCTTGACGTGGCAGGCGGCGGTGCAGCTCGGCGGGGTTGCGGTGCTGTCTTTCGCAGCCGTGTTGCTGGTGAGTTGGCCGGTGGCCTCGGTGTTTTCGCCGGGTTTCTGCCTGGAAAGCTCGGATAGTTCCGCGTCGCTGCGGGTGGTGCCGAGAGATGAGGTGCCCGGGGTGTTCGAGGTTCGGAGTTTTTCGCGGTGGCCGATGACGGAGGCGACTGCCAGCTCTGCGGACGAGGTTGCGGGTTTGGTGGGTGGTCTTGCTGATGAGTTCAGTGTGACTTTGGTGGCGTTGGCCGCTTCGGATTCACTGCGGCGTAGTTACATTCGGAAGTTCGGGTTCGTTGGAGCGCCTGAGGACCTGTGCAGGATGCTGACGGGTAAGCGGGTGAAGCCGTTTTTGGTTCGCACTCCAAGGATTGCGGTTGAGCGTTCGGAAGCAGCTGGCTGAGTTGTGTGGGTGTTGGGAGTGTGCGACACGCCCGAGCGGATCGGTTTTTGTTAGAATGTGCGCACCCCCGTAGGGGGTGCGCAACCTCATTGTCGCGTGAAAAGCGCTCTGCTTCTTGACTTTTCTGCCCTACCGTCGCAGGCATGACGACCATATTTGCTCAGACGTATATGCCGGCCTCTGATCCTGATGGCGCGGAGTTGTTCTCGCTGGAACCTCTGTGGGATGTGATTCGGGATCATGCCTTGTGGTTGTTGGTGATCGCTGTCGCGGTGGCTCTCTGGGGTCATGCGAAGGTGCAGGGGTGGTTCGGATTACGCGCGTCGATGGGTGTCGGCGGCACGGCGGTTATCGCAGCCGCGGCCTTAGCGGTGGGTGTGTTGGCGGTGTGGTGGTAGCGCACAGCCCGTCTATGTTGGGTGAATGACTGAGGCCATGCCGAGTGACGATTTTGTGGTTTCGTTTGCCACCACGGAGGATGCGCGGGCCTGGTTGATTGACCGCGTGGCGTATCTGGCTGGGGTGGCGGGACAGCAGGGTTCGCCGCGGGTTTCGTTCAGTGCGCTGCGGACGGCGAATGTGGCCGGGTCGGGTGCGTCTACTCCTGCGATGTATTACTACGAGACAGACGAGTTGGTGTTTCATCCGCGAGAGGTGGCGACCGGGATCATCAACACTCAGATTGCGGACGCAATCGTGTTGCATGAGTTGGGCCACCGGGCCGACCCAGGCCCTATGCTGCGGAGACGGATCTCTCAGGGGTTGTGGATGGTCGCGGCCGTGGCCGGTGTGTGGTTCCTGCTCTCCCATTCAGGGTGGGCTGTCGCGCTTCTCTCCGTGACTGGACTGTTGGGTTATGTGTGGTTGTCGTGGAACGCGTCGGCTCTACGGAAGGAAGAGGACATGGCTGACGATTATGCGTTAGCCCACGGGGGTTCTGAGCCGATTCTGTCGTTCTTGAGGGCTTCTGTCGCCGATCCCACGGCCGAAGGGACTGCGGTTCATCGGAAACCTGCTGATCGGTTAGCTCGAATGGAGCGCAAGGTCGCGGAAACAGGGGCGGTACCGCGTCGGTTTTGACGGTTCCGCTTGTGTTTGGTTCGTGTGAGGATTACTGCGTCTCGCCGGCCCTCTCGGGTGCGAGGGCGCGACTGACGGATGATCTGCCGACACGGAGTGTCGAAGCTATCGTGTCGAGGCTTTTGCCCTGTTCACGCATAGTGCGGGCGAGATCGGTGCGTTCGGGGGTCATGACGGTGGGTCGGCCGCCGTGTCGGCCTTGTCGGCGGGCGGCTTCGAGGCCGGCGTGGGTGCGTTCGACGATCATGCGGCGTTCCATTTGGGCGAGGGCGGCCATGATGTGGAAGAGGAATTCGCCACCTGCGGTGGTGGTGTCGAATCCTTCTGTGAGGGACCGGAATGCGATGCCGCGTTCGCCGAGGTTGTGGACGGTGTCGATGACGTGGCGGACGGATCGTCCGAGGCGATCGAGTTTCCAGACGACGAGGACGTCGCCGTCATGGTCGCGTAGGTAGTTCAGGCATTCGGTGAGCTGGGGGCGCTGCGTCTTGGAGCCGGATTCGTAGTCGGTGAAGATGCGGATCGCTCCGGCTTGGCGGAGTGCGTGTTCTTGCAGTTCGGGGTTTTGTTCGAGGGTGGAGACGCGGGCGTATCCGATGATGCTCACAGTCTCGGTCCTTCTGGTCTGCTGCTGTGTTGTGGGATGGTGCGGCTGTTCATGAGTTGGTGGTCGACTTCTGGACTCCAGTGGGTGTGGAACTTGGTGGTGTCGAGGTCGGCTAGTTCTCGCTCCGGAGTGGCCGGCTTCGGCGTTGGCCGGATCTCGGTCGTCTGTGGGTCATGTTGTGGTGCTTCGGGTTTGATCTGGCTCGCCCAGCTGTAGGTCTGTTCGGGCATGGTGTCGTAGTGCTCGATCATGGCTTGCCAGTGTTCGGGGAAGGTCATGACGTTCTCGCGGGGTGCGGTGGCGATGGAGTCCGTGGGCACTTCGGTGACAGGTTTGATCGCGGGGCGCAATACGTCGGCGAGGATGGTTCCGCCATCGATGTAAGCGAAGTTGCGGGCAGCTTGGACGGCGTCGACGCTGAGTTCGCGCCACTCGATTGCCCATCCCACGTCGCGGGCGAGCTGGTCGAAGAAAACCCTTTGGGTACGGGAGTTTCCGTCGACGAACGGATGGACACTAGTCAGGTCTCCCCAGTGTCCGGCGAGATCCTGGACGAACGCTTCGTGGCTGTGGTGGTTGACGTAGACGCCGCTGTTGATGTCGGTGAACACTCGATCGAGTTCGCCGGGGATGGCAGCGGGTGGGTCGTGATCGCCCGGCGCGGTGTCGATGGTGCGGATTTCACCAGCCCAGTCGTAGAGGTCGCCGAGTAGGTGTCGGTGGATCGCTTGCAGGTGCGCGAAGTCGAAGTGTCCGTCGATCGGGTTCGCTGCCAGTTCTGCCATTCGGGCAGCGGCGATCGCGCCTTCGACCTCGGCGAGGATCTGAGGGTCTTTGTAGCCGAACCTGTTTCGGAGTACTTGTGTACCCGGGTAGTGGTAGGAATCGGTCACAGTCCGTGCCGCCGGCGGATCGCGGCATGTGCAACCTCGATCGCCTCGTCTCCCGTCAGGTTCCCGGAGAGTACCGATCGAGCAGCTGTTTCGGCTTCGGTGGTGAAGGGGACGCCACCCATTTCGAGGCCGGCGCGGATGCCTGCTATTTCCCGTTCGATCTCACCTGTGGTGAGGATGCGGGTGGGTTTACGCGGAATCTCGTCTGGATTCGTCATGGTCTGGTCCCCCGGTTCTCGTTTTACGGCTGTACGCGTTTCTGCGGTTTCGACGCCGCCGACCCTCTGTCTATGGTCACTGGCGGCGTGTTCGTCGTTCTGTGTTGAGAGCGATGCTATCGAATCGACCGAAAACGGTCTACTCACCCGTTTCGGTCGATCTAGTTTCGGTCATGAGTTTCGGTCGACGGTTTCGCATGGTCGCCCAATCGCGTCGATTCGGGCCGATTCGCGGGCCGAATACGTTCGTTTACGGTTGGGGGCTTTTCCCGTTGGTCGATTCGATCCCGGTGCGGAGGATCCGATTTTCCTCGCCGGTGAGCGCGCGGCCCATCACATCTTCCACGTCGATGACAGGACTGATCTGATCGCCGGCGACTCTGAGCGTTGTTCGGGTCTGCTCGCTCATCGGTTCGTCTCCCTGTAGTTGCTCGGCCACGCGGCGGTGCGTTGCGCCTGTTTGGGGGTGTGGTTGGTGGGGATGGGTGCGAGGTGGTGGAGTCCGGGGAGGCTGTAGGCGGTCAGCGCGAGTCGGGTGCGCCAGGCTTTGTGTTTGAACGCCCAGATCCAGTGTCCGGTCATCCAGATTGCGAGGCCGGCGGCGAGGATTGCGTAGGCGGTGGGTGTGCTTCCGGTGAAGCCGATGCGGAGCAGTCCCTCGAAGACTGCGATTGCGCCTGCGAGTCGGGCGATGATCGATCCGAATCCCCAGATCAAGAGTGCTGCTACGGCGATGATCGCGGCGATAGCCATGCGGTGGTCCTCCTTCTCGTGGGTGATTCGAGCGTGCTGTTTGTCGACGAGTGTGCCGTGCGGGTCCGACAGGGATCGCAGTATCGACGGGTCAGAACAGGGCGTTTTGGGCGCTGTGAGCTGCTGTGTCGGTGCGTTTCTCGTAGGCGGCTGCGAGGGTTTGCGCGGTGGTGGGGCTGCATCCCATTTCGGTGCCGATGTCTTCCCAGCTGGCTCCGTGATGGTGGTGTAGTTGCCAGGCGTCGTGTTCGTCGTCGCTCACGTTCAACCCTCCTCTTCGGTGGGTGTGTTGAGTTCTCGTCGGAGGCGTAGAGCTAGGACGTAGTGGTAGACCGCGAGTCCGAGGAGGCTTGTTCCGGCGATGAGGGCAACGGTTGTTCCTAAGCTGAGGAAGATGATGCCGACGGCGAGGCTGATCAGCGCGACAACGGTGTGCGCTTTCCAACCCGGTCTGCTGGTGTCTTTTTCGGTCGTCATAGTCGATTCTCCTTGTCGCTTGGAGCTTTTCGGAGTCTGGCGGCTTTGGTGAAGCTGTAGACGGAGGCGGTGAGGGCGATGATTCCGGCGGTGATCATGTGTTGGTGCCGATGGTGAAGTCCAGGGCCGCGACGGCGAGCGCGAGGACTCCGAAGATGCTGTGTTTCACCACTCTTGGCTTGTTGGTCATGCTCGGCCTTCGCGGATGGCGGCGAGGCGTTGGGAGGCGGCGCGGCGTTCGCGGCCGATGCTGAGCAGGTGTTCGAACAGTTGGTCTTCGGGGAGTTCTTCGGCGGCTTGGGCGAGGGATCGTGCTGCTTCGCGGAATCCGCGGCGGTATG
>NZ_JASDCV010000061.1:0-7538 GCF_030407755.1 Rhodococcus sp. APC 3903 | reverse complement strand
GTTGCCGCTACGCAGCCCCGAGTGGTCAAGAAAGTCGTCGTACAAGTCGCCCCAGTACACCATGCCGGGGACCCGACCCGTCAACCCACGCTTCGCTCTGCGGGGTTGACAGCCCACCCTCGACCTGGTGACAGGGGAGCGACTCTACCGACTCTCAGAAAGGCAGCAACATGACCGAAACAGCCTCTCCCGCACGCTTTGTCGCGATACCACGCACCGAAGAACACGGCGGGCACGAGGGCGAGTGCTTCACCCATTACGTCCAAGACAACCGCGGCCGCTACTCCCTCCGCGGACCGATGGTCCAGTCGGACGCGGAATGGCTTGCGAACAAGATGAATACACAGTTGGGCTAACCAACAGGCAAGGCCCGCACCGGATTCGGTGCGGCCGCACTGCTGTACTCCTACGCCGGGGGGACGCTCCGGCATCTTCAATCATGATCAGCTCCGTCCCGACCGACGACGACTACAACCCAAAGACCGAGCGCATCACTCGTCGTCAGCGTCCTCATAGACGAGGACTTCAAAGTCTTCGTCGTCCGAGTTACGCCACTCACAGGACGTCCACGCCGCCGGATTCGCTTCTGCCACTATCTGCTTTATGGCTTGCTCCACCGACCTTTGCCAATCCTCGATCGACCTTCCCTTATAGCGCTTCAGGTATACGTCGTAATCAAGATCGGCAGTCAAGCCGTACTGCTTTTTGGCTTCCTCCACCGACTTTTGCCAAACCTCGATCGACCCTCCCGGATAGCGATCCAGGAATACGTCGTAGTCGAGATCGGCAGTCCAGCCGGACATCCTCCACTGATCCTCGCCCTCGGGGTCGAGCTGTCCGTAATTCGGCTCCAGCCCCTCTCGCTCCATCAGCGCACGGACTGCGGGCAGTACCAAATTGACCTGCTGCATAGTGAGCGGAGCCCGAAGTTGGAAGGTGAAACGAAACAATTTCTGCACGAGTCGGAACTCTAGAGCAACAGTTCCTCAGGAAGCTTGCGTCCCTTGACGTTCAGCGGTCTGCCGCGTCGTCACACGCGCCAACATCTGCTCCATCTGCGGCCACCCCAACGGTAACGACACGCCTTGCATTCTGAGGCGGGTATTCCACTCCGGAGCGAATGCATCCCACAGGACTCGGACAGCGGGGGCCAAGACATCGCGCTCGATCGCAACGACAGTCTCTCTGTCCCAAAGCGATTCCCCGTCAACAGAATCCGGCTCGCCAAACACCGAGGTCAACCTGTCAGCTGCGTAACCGAGTGCAATCAAATCCGAGGCACTGAAATGTTCTCTGCTCACAAAACCCCCACTTCCCGACAACCATCGACGACCACACCATCCTGCCGCACCAGGCCCCATAACCGCAGGAGACGAATTTCCCTGAGGATGTCGGACCCACGAACTATCCTTGCAATCGCGACGAGCACCAGGTCGCCACACTGACCAGACCGAAGCGGAGGCCGACGTCGCACACCAAAAGCGGCTCTGCCCAGCGGGCTTCTCGGGCGATTGCTCGTGGTGGTGCGATCGCGAACGGGCTAGTGGGTCGTTCGATGTCGATGAGTTGTTCGCGTAGTTCGCGGCGTTGTCTCGAAGAAAATCCGGTGCCGACGTTTCCGATATAGACGAGCGATCCGGAGTCGTCGTGGGCGCCGAGGATCAGCGATCCGATTCCGCCGGCGGCATTGCCGGATCCGGGGACGAATCCGCAGATGATTCCTTCGGTGTTTGCTCGGAGCGGTGTTTTCAGCCAGCTCGGGGACCGTTTTCCGGGCTGGTAGGTCGAGGTGATGCTTTTGGCGACGATGCCTTCGAGGTGGTGTGTGCGGGCGACCTCGAGCATGGTCGGTCCGTCCACGTTGAGCCAGTGGGGTGGGACTTTGATGCGCGGGTTCTCAAGGCTGAGGTTGGCGAGCGCTTCGCGGCGTTCGAGGTAGGGCAGATCGGTCGTCGATGTTCCGTCGATGTCGAGGACATCGAAGACGTAGTAGGTGGTCAGGGCGTCGTTGCGGAGTTGGGCGGTGGGTTTGAGGACGTGCATCCGGCGCTGCAACCGGGAGAAGGACGGGACACCGTCGGGTCCGAGCGCGACGATCTCACCGTCGAGGACGGTTTCGCGGTGGCCTAGCACGTCGCTGAGTGCGTCGACGATCTCGGGAAACGAGGCGCTGAAGTTGTTGCCGTTGCGCGACCACAGTGCCGGCGGTTTGGTGCCGGTGGTGGCGATGGCCTGACTCCATCCCATTTCGACTCGAAGGCCCAGCGCTCCCCCGTGGGTGGCTGCCCGAGTGTGGCGAGCATCGGCGGCACTGGTTTTCCCGTGGCGGCGCTCATGCCTTCTACTGTGCGCGGGTTCGTACTGGTTCGGGCGGTTTTCGGAGGTTGAGACAATAGCGAGATGACCGAGAATGCAGAACCCGATGAGGTCCGAGGGTGGAGTCCAGCCCCGGACGAGGGCCAGGCCGGCACGGTGATGACGAAGGATGGTCAGTGGGCCTACCGGTACAAGGACGGCGCCGATTTGATCATCATGAAGATGCCCGAGCGCGACGCTCCGGAGTAGATCCCGAACGTTGCGCGGTCTCGGCCACTCGGGGCTATCACTCACAGCCACGGAGCTACCCACGAAAGAGCACCAGGTCGCCACAGTTGACCGATCTGCAACGGTTTATTGCAGGTCAGGACGTCGAGTACCGCGAGTATACCGGCGGTGGACTCAGGCACCCAGCATTCAAAGGTATGCGCATCGACAAGACCGCTACCGACGTCGACCTCCCGGACGCCACTGACCACCGGAAACGGTAGGCAACCGCCACCACATCAGATGCATCAATCTTGCATCCGATGCAACCTGCCTCCCTGACCCCGGACACGACGAAGCCGCCGGCACCGAAAGGTGTCCAGCGGCTTCACAGGGTCGGTGCCCGTCTTGCGCCTCTCGGCAAGTGGCCGCTCGAAGCGGCATTTCTGGGGTGGTACCCGGGGCAAAGAACCGAACACCGACAGCCTCTACAACGAACACTCGCGCAGAGTTATTCCACGCTGCCGACCAGCGTATTGCTCATTTTCTGGTGACGATCGAGCGCAAAACGAAGTGGAACACGAGGGCGGTACCGGCAGCGACCGCGACACCGGCCACCACCTCGCCCAGAAGAAGCCCGACAGTGACACCGAGGACTGTGGCGGCCGTGACCGCCAACGCGACATCAGCAGATGCCGGACGAGGACCGTTAATCGCAGAACCCCCTTCGAAGGTGACACACCTACCCGCAGAGATAGTCTCACGCCGCAAGAACGGGAGTTGTACGCGTTGAACGTTCGAAGAAGAAGGCTCCCCACTGGGATTCGGTGGGGAGCCTTCTTCTCAACCGACCGCACGATCGGGGATGAACTACTTGCGCGAATGCCCATTCTGAGACCTGTTCAGGAGGTGCATGCCTCCACCGACCACCACGAAAGCCACTGCACCTACGCCCAAGACCTCGGCGAACAGCGACCATGAGGACGATTGAAGACCGGCGGTGACAGAGCACACCACCAGAATTATCAGGCCGGCAGTCAAGCCACGGGTTTCGTTCTGGCTCATTCGCATGTGTAATCCTTTAGAGGCACTTGATGTTCGGGCCGGGGTTCAGGAATCCTCCGAAGTGAACTTCCATCTCGTTCGGGCAGATCCCGTATGAAGCAACGTACGACGCCGCCGCAACGAGTGCACCCCCGACACCTCCGCAAGCCACGATATTGATGCCGGGCAAGCCGCAGATGATGATTCCCATTGACGTGGCACTGCCGGCCGCGAGAGCAGTCTGGTCAGCGCGGTTTAGGTAGATGTACACACCGTTCCCCACACCGACATGTAGACGTGGGGCGATCTGACCGGGATCGAGCGGTGCGGGCTCGGTGGTCTCGATGACCACACGAGGTGACCCTGCCTGCGTGACGTCGTACTCCTTGGTCAGGACGCCGCCATCGGTGCTCACGGTCGGAACATAGCCCTGGCCTTCGAGTGACTGTTGCAGCGCTGCTACCGATTCGGGGGTGGGCTCGGGAAGGACGTCCACCGGAACCGGCTCCACCGGCGCGGATGGTTCTGCCATCGCCGTGGCCCCGGACATTCCGATCAGCGAGAGCGCCATCGCGGCTCCCACAATGACAGCTTTCAATTTCATGACTCGTCCTTCCGCAAAGGAATCACCATGCCATGCGCATTCCGGAAGGCAGACAGGCTCCGTTAATCGCCTGTGTGCCAAAGTAATTCGCAGTAATTCCGCATTGTGCTGGTGATGCATCGATTGGTTGTGGGTCGACCCGGGCCGAGTCAAACATCTTTACTTTTGCTTTGCAACCGGTCCCGATTCGGACATCTCACCAAAGTGCAGGTAGTTGATCCAGGAAAACCGAACGGTTCGAAAAAGTTCCTACTTTCGGAGGGGTTTGACGAGCGAGTTATGTCGTCGTCCCTCATGTATCGAATGCTGGAGCAGTCAATAGGAATAGAACATGTGTTCGAGTAGAGTGACGGACGGGAGTAGCGCGAGGGAAGAGGTACGGCATGACTGAACTGGCCGACCAGGTCCCGCCAGCGACGGCCGCTCTCAGCAAGGCGGAGAAGCTCGAACAGCTCCGACGCAAAATGGCGTCGATCCCCGCACGATCCGACGGCACCGAACCAGCCACTCCATCCGTCGTGCTCCGCCCGGTCGACGAGCGTGAGCCGATTCCAATCGTGGCCACGGCGCAATCGACTCTCCGGATGCTCCCGGTGCCGGGGCCGATCGGTGATCTGCTCCCGCGCGGGGGACTGGCACGAGGAACCGTCGTCAGCGTCGACGGCGCAGCATCAGTCCTGATCGGACTACTCGCCACCGTCACCGCTGGTGGAGGACACGTCGCCGTGATCGGAATGCCTGGCCTCGGACTTCTCGCCTTCCACGAGCAAGGCGGAGATCTAGCAAAGGTCGCCCTCGTGCCCCAGCCAAAGGATGCCGGAATCGACTGCGCCGCAATTTTGCTGGAGGGTTTCGACGTCGTTGTGCTGGGCCTCGCCGGAGGTACTGTGACGCCCTCACGGGGGCGAGCGGTCGCTGCACGTGCGAGGAGTAAAGGATCGCTGCTCATAGTCGCTGAGGGGCAATGGGACGGTCCGGATCTGCGGATCTCGTCCCGTGTCTCCGGGTATTCAGGATTATCAGCAGGGAGAGGGCGAGTGACCGGCGTTCAGCTCGCCGTCGCGGCCGCAGGCAAAGGATTCCAACAACGCACCGGGCGCATGGAGATCCGCGACGACACCGGACAACTCCGCTGGGCCGCCGTCGACGACACCACCCTCGCATCGACGCCGCCATTGAGGGCAGCACAGTGATCAACACCGACCATTGGACCGAACGCTGGCCCGATCACCCCGTGATCAGGACATTCGACCCACCGAGAGCAGTGAAAGTCGACATCGGCCGTGCCCTTCCGCTCGGCCGCGGAGGAGCATCACGCGCCGATCATGTGAGCATGCGGGTGAAGACATCCGCGCTCTACATGTCCGGATACCTCGACGGTATTTTGAAATTTTGGGCGAGGATGCACGATGGTCAATGGTTGGCCGGGGTAACCGTGCGAGTCACCGATGCCGGCGGAACCAACGTCGTTGAGATCGACTTGCTGGTGACCGCCGACGCGATCACCGAAGCTGTAGATCAGGTTTGAATCGGTTGGCCCTCTCCGGCTGGCTGTGGATGCTCAATATCGGATTTCGACCACCTGTTTCCGGCCGCGTCAGTGAATATGAGGTCCGCTCGAACTGCCCACGCCTCAGGCGCAAAATAGAGAACTGTCGAGTTCTCGCCGGCAGGAAGAGATATCGGAAAAGAATCAGGCATTCTCGCAACGTGTTGCAGCGCAACAGAAATTGCCTTGCTCAAAGCGGCATTTTCGACCATTGCGCTATTGAGTGATCCGAGCCTCTTTCGAAGCTCTGCGCGAGGGCGCTCGTTGAATGCTCGCACCAAAGCAGGGTGGCCCTTTGCTGGGACGCATTCGTCCTCGGTTCGGATCCCGGCGTCCCCAACGGGATATACCTGTACGTCCAGCTCAGTGATTGGGGTGGCGCTGCCGTTGTGGATTGTGACGTTCCAGAATCCCGGCCCAAGCGGGTTCGAGGTGGCGGAGGGTACAACCCTTCGTGCTTCATCGAACTCAAAAGTGCGCTCAGGCGGCCCGATCACGGGTACCAGAGCAGGGGGCCGTGGGGTACCGAAGAGCACTATGTCGCCAGCTGCATCAACACTTCGGCGGTGAGGTTCCGGTCGACCCTGCGCTTTCAAACGTCTGCGCGTTGCGCCGTATAGCTCCTCGAGGGTTTGGCCGGGTGACTGGCGGGCTGCGGCAAGGAGTGCCCCTGTAAACGCAGTGTTCGGCTCTCCCCGCGGCGCAAAGGACGGTTGATTGGCAGCAGAGGAGGCAAGCGTGTAGGTGCCTTCGACATCAAGTAAAGCGGGCTGGAGTCCGGTGTCACCACTCATGGACTCGAAGGCTCGACCTGAAAAACAGCAGTCCAGGACCAGTATTCGTACCGCTGCCTGGCTGTCCTGGAGAGCTTCGCGTACTAGTTCGAATGACAACGCTGTCCAGGGCAGCTGACTAGGGTTCGTTCCAGGTAGCCCCAGATACAACCGCCCGCGGCTGTTAACGAGACCGTGGCCGCTGTAGTACACCAACAAGACGTCCTCGGCTTCGCGGCCGGCTGCTTCGAGAACGCGACCAATCTCGCGGGGCCCTTTCGGATTCTCGACGAGTTGGCAGTGTTCAACAGCGAAGGTGCCCAGATCCGGTTCCGTCAGCAGGTGCTGCACATCCGTGAGGTTGGCAGAAACCGAGTTGAGGGATGACAAGGTCTCGGAGCTAGCAGTGGGTTCTTCATCCGCCCCGTATTGGCTGACACCGATCAGGACCGCACGAGACCGGTCAAGGTCCGGCCGGCGGCTCATGCTGTCGTGTCCAGGGAGTCGATCATCGTTTGCATATTGGAGAAAATCTTGTCCTGCTTCACGCGTTTACCCTCAACCGAAATCTCGGCGCCGGTGGGAAGCGTGACTTTGAGGTTGACATCTGAGTTCCGGTTAGCGAACCAAGCTTTGAGGGAAGCGACGAGGGCGGTGCCGATGCCCCCAGAGCCAACGGCCACCAACAAGACATCGGCGAGGCCACCCATTTGTCCGTCTTGTGCGGGCGGTGCCTGAAGCTGGATCCGCCCGCGCAATGCGTTGTCGTGTCGAAACCACTCCATCAGTTGAATCAAGTCAGTGGGATTGCCGCTGATTTGGATAGGGGCTTCCCCACTCTGATTGGTCATGCACGTATCTTGCCGCATTCGCCGGAGATGGCACTGAGCCGCCAAACTGCATCCGCCTGCCCGGCGGCCTGGCCACCTTCGGTGTCCCCCGAAGAGAACTCCGCTTCGCTCCGTCTGGAAAAGCGTTTTATTTGTTTCTCCTTCTGGCCTTCCGATTTTGACCGGCGGTGACCTGCGCGCAACCGCTGACTCCG
>NZ_JASDCV010000060.1:0-8392 GCF_030407755.1 Rhodococcus sp. APC 3903 | reverse complement strand
TCGGGTTCTGGGAGTCGGCGTTGGCGGGGTTGCCGGATCAGTTGGATTTGCCGGCTGATCGTCCGCGGCCTGCGGTGGCGTCCAATCGCGGTGCCAAGCATGCGTTCGTGATCGGCGAAATCGAGCACTCGTCTCTGAAAAAGATTGCGCGCGAATCGAATTCGTCGTTGTTCATGGTGGTGCATGCGGCGTTGGCGGTGTTGTTGTCGCGGTTGTCGGGGACGTCCGATATTGCGATCGGTACTCCGGTGGCGGGTCGTGGTGAGCAGGTTCTCGATGATTTGATCGGGATGTTCGTCAATACGTTGGTGTTGCGGACGGAGGTGGATTCTTCGGAGTCGTTCTCGGAGTTGTTGGGTCGGGTTCGTGAGGGCGATCTGGGTGCGTTTGCCCATGTAGATCTGCCGTTCGAGCGGTTGGTGGAGGTGCTCAATCCGGCGCGGTCGCAGGCTCGTAATCCGTTGTTCCAGGTGATGCTGTCGTTCCAGAATATGGAGCAGTCGGTGCTTCGACTTGGCGATCTGACAGTCGCGGGAATCGACGCCAACACGGTGGCGGCCAAGTTCGATCTGCAGTTGACCATGGTCGAGCAGTTTGACGAGGCGGGCGCACCGGCGGGGATGGCGGCGCAGTTCACGTACGCGACGGATCTGTTCGACGAGTCGACGGTGGCAGGCTTTGCCGGCAGGTTCGGGCGCATCCTTGCTGAGATCACTGTTGATCCGTCAGTTCGGTTGGGTGATATCGACGTACTTACCGCTGCTGAGCGCAGCAACCTTCTCAGCTGGTCCACTGGTGGGCGCACAGCGTTGGCAGGCGCGTCCTTGACTGCGATGTTCGACGAACAGGTTGGGCGGACGCCTGATTCTCTTGCCGTCGAGTGCGATGGCGAGGCGCTGACCTACGGGCAACTCGACGCCTATGCAAACGTGGTGGCCGAGCGATTGACGGCGGCCGGCGTCGGTCCGGATGACGTCGTCGCGTTGATCGTGCCGAGGTCGGTCGAGTGGGTCGTAGGTATGTTGGCGGCGTGGAAGGCGGGTGCTGCGTACGGGCCGATCGATCCGTCGTACCCACAGGATCGGATCGAAGCGATAGTTGCCGACACTGGCGCCCGATGTGCGGTGAGTACGACGAATCTCGATCTGGCGGTGGACGTCATCGTCCTCGACAGCATCATTCGCGATTCGCCGATTGTGGAGGGGCCGAAGGATCGATGGCGTGAGCTCGGTGCGGGGGACCGCTTGGGGTATGTCATTTCGACATCCGGTTCGACTGGTCGTCCGAAGCCGACGTTGGTGCCGATGGCGGGCATCGAGAATACGGTGGCCTGGTATCGCAGCGAGTTGCCCGAAACTGGTGGTCTTTTGATCGCGTCTTCACCCAGTTTCGACCTGACGCAGAAGAACGTCTGGGCAGCGCTGAGCAGCGGTCGGACCGCAGTGCTTGCCTCAGACGGTTTCGATCCGGATGCGATCGTCGCTCGCGTCGGGCACGGTGACGTCGCAGTGGCGAACATGTCGCCGAGCGCATTCGAAGCCGTGGTGGATTCCGATGAGGAGTCTGCTCTGAGCGTTCTCGATGTTGTGTTCCTTGGAGGCGAGTCGATCCGGCTCAATCGTCTTGGCAGTTTGTTGTCAGGCGGCGTACGCCTGGTGAACAGTTACGGCCCGACGGAAGCGTCGGACGTGGTCTCGTTCCACGCAGTGACTGCGCATGACACCGTCAGCGTTCCGATCGGTGCACCGGTGCCGAACATGGATCTGTTCGTTCTGGATCGGTCGTTGGGTATGGTGCCGCCGGGCGTGATCGGCGAGTTGTATGTCGGTGGTGTCGGTGTCGGTCGCGGATACGGAAACCGAGCAGCGTTGACGGCGGAGCGTTTCGTCGCCAACCCCTTTGCGGGCGGGGAAAGGGGCGCCTCAGATGGCGGCAGCAGGTTGTATCGAACCGGCGACCTCGTCAGGTGGAACGGTCGGGGCGAGCTCGAGTACATCGGCCGATCGGATTTCCAGGTCAAACTGCGGGGGCAGCGTATCGAACTCGGCGAGATCGAATCTGCTCTGATCTCGCACGAGGCGGTTTCAGATGCGGTGGTCGTCCTGCGCAGCGATGCGACGTTCGGCGACAGCCTGGTCGGGTATGTCGTGGGAACTGCAGTAGATGCGTCGGAAGTTCTGGAGTCTGCCCGGGCCGTGCTTCCGACGTACATGGTGCCCTCGAAGGTTCTTGTCCTCGACGAGCTTCCACTCAATGCGTCGGGCAAATTGGATCGAAAGGCTCTCCCGTCACCGGTATTCGAGGCAGCAGAGTTTCGGGCGCCGGTCACAGCGGTGCAGGAAATTGTTGCGTCGGTGTTCGGAGATGTGTTGGGCGCGGAGCGGGTCGGTCTGGATGACGATTTCTTTGCGCTGGGTGGTAATTCGTTGATCGCTACCAGGTTGGCAGCAAGATTGGGGCAGGCACTCGATGCGCAGGTCCCGGTGCGCGTGCTGTTCGAGAACTCGACAGTGGAAGGTTTGGCTGCAGTAGCGCACAAGACCGCAGGTTCCGGTGCGAGGATGGAGTTGGAGGCGCGGGAACGTCCAGAACGTCTTCCTCTGTCCTTGGCCCAGCAGCGAATGTGGTTGGTAAACCAGATGGATCCCGGTTCTGCGGCATACAACATTCCGTTGGCTCTGCGATTGACAGGGAACTTGGATGTCGCGGCTTTGCGCCAGGCTCTTCACGACGTTTTGGTTCGGCATGAGTCGCTCCGGACCAGCTACCCGAGTGACATCGAAGGGCCGGTTCAGAAAATCGTCGCGATCGACGAACTCCTTTCGCCTCTCGAAACGATTCAGGTGGACGACGAGGCCGCGGCGTTCAATCGCGTCGTGGAGTTGGTGACGACCGGATTCGACGTAGCTCAGGAAGTACCTGTACGCACTGGGTTGCTCGAGTTGGGGCCGGCAGACTTCATATTCGTCTTGGTCGCTCATCACATCGCCGCTGACGGTGAATCGATGGGACCTCTGGCCCGAGACATGATGGTCGCCTATGAGGCCCGCATGCGCGGTACCGCGCCGTCGTGGACGCCGTTGACCGTTCAGTACGCGGACTTCGCGATCTGGCAGCGCGAATTGCTCGGTAGCGTCGACGAGATCGGCTCGCAGGCTGCACAGCAACTCGACTTCTGGCGCCGGACGTTGAACAGTGTGTCGTCGACGCCCGGATTGCCTTCCGACCGTCAGCGACCCGCGCAGATGTCTGCAAAGGCCGGTGTCTCGGAGTTCTCCGTCAGTGCGGACACGGCGACGCGGCTCAACGAGATTGCGCGCGAACACAACGCCACATTGTTCATGGTTGTGCATGCCGCGCTTGCAGTTCTCATCTCACGGTTGAGCGGAAGCCGAGATTTCGCGATCGGAACAGTTGTAGCCGGGCGAGGTGAGCAGCAACTGGACGACATAGTCGGAATGTTCGTCAACACACTCGCACTCAGGACCGCTCCGGACCTCGGAGCAGGATTCGGCGAATTGGTCTCGCTGGTTCGAAATGTCGATCTCGAGGCATTTGCGAACGGCGACATACCGTTCGAGGAAGTTACCGGCGCCTTGTCGGCGTCAGCGAACGAGCTTTTCCAGGTTGCACTGTCGGTCGAACCGATGGCAGGAGCCGAGTTCAGTCTGCCGGATCTGAAGATCTCGGCAGTCGAGGGTGTGGAGGCGACTGCGAAGTTCGACCTCCAACTCAATCTCAGTTCTGATCCGATCACAGGAGGACTGATTGGCCATTTGGTTTTCGCCGCCGATCTTTTCGACCAAGCGACCGCCGACGCACATGTCGAGCGATTCGTACGCGTTCTCGATCGGGTGTCCTCGGATCCTTCACGTCCGATCGGTGACATCGAACTGCTCACCGACTCCGAACGAGCAGAAGTCCTCGGCTCCGTGGACACAACGCCACCCCCGGCAGTTGGCGCTTCGACGGGCAGACTCGTGCCACAGCGATTGACGAACTCCGTGGAGGCTGATCCTGACGCCGTCGCAGTCGTGTGCGATGAAGAGGAAGTGACATACCACGAGGTCGATGCACGATCATCTCGCCTTGCGCGCCACCTCATCAGTCTTGGGATCGGCCCGGGCGACGCAGTGGCGATGACAGGGCTGCGTGGCATCGAACTGGTAGTGGCGATCTGGGCGCTGTCCAAAGCAGGTGTGGCAGTACTCGTGGGAGCTACAACAGGAACAGCGGGTGCGAATGGAACAAGCCCGAGTCTGGCCTTGACGCTGACTTCGGGCGATGCAGATTCTGTGAATTCCGATGTTCCGCTGGAGACGACCCTCGATCTGGCCCGGCCCGATGTTGTCGAATTGGTGGCGTCGTATTCGGGTCGTTCCGTGAACTACGCGGACCGGGTTCGTCCGCTCAATGTTGACGACGTCGCGGTCGTGGTTACCGGATCAGCCTCTGACCAGATCACCCAGGGAGGGCTCGCGGCGAAGTTGGATGCTATGTCGCAAAAGCACGAGGTCGACTACGAATCGCGTTTGATGTACTTCGGTCCCGCGGACGACGACACATCGGTTATGACGATCCTGCTGGCCGGGGTGGTCGGTGGCGTCGTTCTCCTGTCCTCGGAAGAGTCTAGGAATGCCGATGTGCACGGCCTCCTCGAGGAGGAGTGGGTTTCGCACGCGGTAGGTCAGACAGACGTCTTCACAGATGTCGTCGAAGGAGCGTTGCCTGATCTACGGCTGGCGTGTGATTCCGCGACGTGGACTCTGAGCTGACGCCGCCGTTCTCGAAGTAGATGGACGCCCATATCCCGAACAGTCCGATGATGTCCACTCCTCGACAGCTGTAACAATGGTTCGGTGTGTCCGATCAACTACTGGGGTTATACCGGGACGTCGAACTCGATTTGCCCAGGTCAAGGGTAGAACCTCGGAAGTGATCGGATTCCCGCGAATACCGATCGAACTGCAGTACCAAAGCGAAGGTGAAATGTCTTGACGCAGCACGAGCTCCTCCATCACGCCGTTCGAGCGCAGGTCGTGGCCGCATGAGCGCCGATGGTGTGACGCCGGATACCTCTGGTACTCGCAAGAGTCGACGGGAGCGGCCCGCCCGCACTCGCCGAGCGAGGACATTGTTGCTGCCCCAGTTGCTGGCGGCGGCCGTCGAGTTGGATCCTTCGAGGGACGCGTTGCGATTCGAGGGGCACTCACTTTCCTACGCCGAATTGGATGCGCGGTCGTCTCGCCTGGCTCGTATGTTGATTGCCGGCGGTGTAGGTCCGGAGGACAGGGTTGCCGTGTCCATCCCGCGGTCAATCGAATCAGTGCTGGCAGTGTGGGCAGTCGCGAAGACCGGTGCAGCTTTTGTGCCGGTGGATCCGAACTATCCGTCTGACCGTGTTGCGTACATGATCGAGGATTCGGGTGTCTCGATCGGCTTGACCGTCGGCGAATTAGGTATTGATTTGCCATCGTCTGTGAGGTGGATCGCGATCGATTCTCTCGAGACGACGCAGGCATCGGAAGCGATGTCCGGCGAACCGGTGGCGTATTCGGACCGTGTTCGCACTCTGCGAGTCGAACACCCTGCATACGTTATCTACACCTCAGGGTCGACTGGACGTCCGAAAGGTGTTGTTGTCACGCACGCAGGCCTGGGCAATTTGCTGAGTGAACAGGCTGAGCGACTTGGTGCCACAGCCCACTCGAGGGTTCTGCACTTCGCCACCCCCAGCTTCGATACTTCGCTCTTCGAGCTGTTGCTTACCATCGGTTCCGGCGCGACGATGGTTATCGTTCCGACGACGGTTTACGGTGGTGACGAGCTCGCGGAACTATTGAAAACCGAACGCGTCACGCATGTGGTGGGAACCCCGTCAATGTTGGCATCTGTCGATCCCTCGGGGTTGGATTCCATCGTCACCGCTGTAGTCGGTGGCGAGGTATGCCCACCTGAGCTTGTTGCACGGTGGGGACGGGACAGGGCCTTCTACAACGGATACGGCCCAACCGAGACGACTATTGTCACCAACATCAGCCCGAAACTGGCACCAGGTGACCGCGTGACAATTGGTGGACCTGTTCGCGGGGCCTCCGCCCTGGTTCTGGACTCACGGTTACAGCCAGTCCCAGTCGGGTCGACAGGTGAGCTGTATCTTGCCGGGCCTCAGGTTGCGCGCGGATATCACAATCTGACGGGAATGACTGCCGACCGTTTCATCGCGAATCCGTTTGGAGCGCAGGGCGAACGAATGTACCGCAGTGGTGACCTCGTACGCTGGGTCATCGCAGATGGGGGTGCACGGGACCTCGAATACGTCGGGCGATCCGACTCCCAAGTGAAGATCCGAGGCTTCCGAGTCGAGCTCGGAGAGATCGACGCAGTTCTTGCATCCCATCGGGCGGTCGACTTCGTTGCAACCCTCGCTCGCAAGCTCGACAATGGGGAGCAGGCTCTGGTGGCATACGTGCTGCCACGAGCGGTAGCTGAGGTAGACATCACGGAACTGCTCGACGTCTGCAGACAAGAATTGCCTAGGCATATGGTGCCTGCCTCTGTCGTTCTCATCAGTGAAATTCCGTTGACACCCGTGGGCAAGTTGGATGCTTCCGCGTTGCCGGAGCCGCATTTCGAGTCTCGTCCATTCCGTGCTCCTTCCACTGAGGATGAAATCCAGATCGCCACGGTGTTTGGTGAACTGCTCGGTCTGGAGCAGGTCGGAGCGGATGACGACTTCTTCGAGCTTGGAGGCAATTCGCTTGTCGCAGCGAAGTTGGCAGCACGGTTGAGTGCTGTCTTCGACGTGCGGGTACAAGTCAAGACGTTGTTCGAGTCTTCGACCGTGTCGTCGCTTGCCTCTGCGCTCGCAGCTTCCACTGGGCGTGCTCGTGTGGCGTTGACGGCTCGGGTGCGTCCGGAGCGGGTGCCGTTGTCGTTGGCGCAGCAGCGGATGTGGTTCTTGAACCGTTTCGATACGTTGTCGTCGGCGAACAATATTCCGGTGGCGATTCGGTTGTCGGGGTTGTTGGATGTGGCGGCTCTGCAGGCTGCTGTGTCGGATGTTGTTGCGCGGCATGAGATTTTGCGGACGGTGTATCCGGAGGTCGACGGGGTCGGGTTCCAGCAGGTTCTTCCGGTGGGTGGGTTCGCTGTGGATATTTCTGCGGTGCCGACCGATGAGGCTGATTTGTTGGGTGTGTTGGCGCCGGTGGTGACTGAGGGGTTTGATGTCACTTCTGAGGTGCCGTTGCGGGTTCGTTTGTTCCAGACGGGTTCGTCGGAGTTTGTGTTGGCGTTGGTGGTTCACCATATTGCTGCTGATGGTGTGTCGATGGGGCCGTTGGTGCGTGATGTGTCGATGGCGTATGTGGCGCGTGCGGGTGGACAGGTTCCGGGGTGGGCGCCGCTGGCGGTGCAGTATGCGGATTACGCGTTGTGGCAGCGTGAGGTGTTGGGGTCCGAGGGTGATCCGTCGTCGTTGATGTCTGAGCAGTTGGGGTATTGGACGTCGGTGTTGGCGGGGTTGCCGGAGCGGATCGAGTTGCCGGCGGATCGTTCGCGGCCGTTGGTTGCGTCCAATCGTGGTGCTAGTTACCAGTTCTCGGTTGATGTGCGGTTGCATCGGGCGCTCGAGCAGTTGGCGCTTGATCGTGGTGTGTCGTTGTTCATGGTGGTGCATGCGGCGTTGGCGGTGGTGTTGGCGCGGTTGAGTGGTAGTGATGACGTTGTGGTGGGCTCGCCGATCGCTGGGCGGGGCGAGCCGGAGCTTGATGATTTGATCGGGATGTTCGTCAATACGTTGGTGTTGCGGACGGAGGTGGATTCTTCGGAGTCGTTCTCGGAGTTGTTGGGTCGGGTTCGTGAGGTCGATCTGGGGGCGTTCGGCAACGAGGATGTTCCGTTCGAGCGGTTGGTGGAGGTGCTTGATCCGGCGCGGTCGCAGGCTCATCATCCGTTGTTCCAGGTTGCGTTGTTCTTCCAGAACATGGCGCAGAGTGTCTTGGAATTGCCGGGACTGTCGATTGCCGGTTTCGACGCGGGTGTGGAGATCGCGAAGTTCGATCTGCAGTTGACGGTGTCACCGTTGGAGGAGGACGGCGTCGGTGTGGGGATGCCGATGTCGTTGACGTATGCGACGGATTTGTTCGACGAGTCGACGGTTGTCTCGTTTGCGGAGCGGTTGGTTCGGGTTCTGGAAGCGATGGTGGCGGAGCCTGATTCGGTTGTCGGGGATGTGGAGTTGCTCGGTGAGGACGAGCGTTCGCAGGTGTTGGTGGCGGTCAATGACACTGTTCACGAGTTGACTGTTGGTGCTTTGTTGCTCGACGGGTTTGTTGCGCAGGTGGCGGCGTCTCCGGATGCGGTGGCGGTGGTGTTCGAGGGGCAGTCT
>NZ_JASDCV010000006.1:0-320040 GCF_030407755.1 Rhodococcus sp. APC 3903 | reverse complement strand
TAATGGCTGTTCTCAGTGCTGAACGTATCAAGATCACCACGACCAAGTCGCCGCTCTGGTGCTCGGTCATCATCGTCGTGCTCGCTCTCGGCTTCGCGGCCATCATGGGCGCGGTTGCCAAGTCGGCTCTGACGTCCTCCGATGTCCAGGGAGCACCGGACCTCGACACCGCCGTTGCCACGGCCGGCATCTCGGGTTTCGGAATCATGGTTCTCATGATCATGGCGGCCCTCGCGGTCACCAGTGAGTACCGCTTCGGGACCATCCGCACCACCTTCCAGGCAGTTCCGAACCGTGCCTCGGTTCTCATCGCCAAAGCCGGCCTCATCGGTGCCTTCGGCGCGGTGCTGACGTTTGTCCTCGCCTTCGGGTCCTACGCGGTGGCCAAAGCCATGGCCGGTACCGAGGCCAGCACGGGCCTGACCCTGTCGACCGGCGATGACTGGCGTGCGATTTACGGCATCCCGGTGTACGCCTTCCTCTGCGTGATTCTTGCTGTCGGCGTCGGATCGATCATCCGCCAGTCGGCGGGCGCTATTGCGTTGCTCCTGCTCTGGCCGCTGCTCATCGAGAGCCTGTTCGGACTGTTCGGCAGTGTCGGCGAGAAGATCACCCCGTTCCTGCCGTTCGCGAATGCAAACCACTTCCTCAGCCCTGGCGGCGGAAGCCTTGATTTCCACTGGGGACCCTGGGGCAGCCTGATCTACTTCGCGGCCTTCGTTCTGGTGATTTTCGGAGCAAGTATTGTCATCGTGAATCGTCGCGACGCCTGATCTTGTCGCTCCCTCGGTAGGTGTTGTCGGGAGACCTACCGAGAACGCGGAGTGACAGCAGAGTAGGGACCCAGTACGAAAAACCATTCGTACTGGGTCCCTTTCCTGTGCTCCGGCCGATATCCTCCGAAGATGAGACTCTTCGGTGTGGTTGTGGTCGCAATGGCTGGAGCACTCGTGGTGAGTGGATGCTCGTCGTCAGGAAGTGAAGCAGCCGTCCCGGCAGATCCGGTGGCATTCGCCGAGACCGTCACGGTCGACGCCGTGACCGGGCATCTGGAGCAACTCGAGAAGATCGCCGGTAACAACGACGGCAATCGATCGGCCGGAACCCCCGGCTACGACGCCAGTGTCGACTACGTGGCAAACCTGCTCGAAGACAAGGGCTTCGACGTCAGTACCCCGGAATTCGACTTCAGCTCCTTCGATCCCGGCACCGAATCCCTGAAAGCTACTGACGGCTCCGATGTTCCGGTGCGGGCGTTGACATATTCCCCCTCCACGGGACCGACCGGAATCACGGCACGCCTGGTGGTGATTCCCGCCGACGAGACACCAGGTTGCGAGGCCACCGACTACGACGGCCGTGACGTGAATGGTGCAATCGTGCTGGTCACCCGCGGAGTGTGCCCGTTCGGCGACAAGCAGAAGATCGCCGCTGACCGCGGCGCGGCAGCGTTGTTGGTTGCCAACAACGAGGACGCGATGCTGGGCGGGGCAACCTTGGGTGAGCCCGAAGACGCCCGCATTCCGACCGGCGGGGTGAGCAAGGCGTCGGGCGAGGCTCTTGCCGTAGCGCCCGGAGACCTCACGCTGATTCTCGACACGTCGACGGAAACGACGAAGTCGCGCAACGTGATTGCACAGACCAAGACCGGCGCGACCGACAACGTGGTTGTCGTGGGCGCCCACCTGGACAGTGTGCCGGAAGGTCCCGGAATCAACGACAACGGAAGCGGCACCGCAGCCGTGCTGGAAACCGCGCTGCAGATGGGAAGCTCACCGAGCATCGAGAATGCCGTGCGTTTCGCTTTCTGGGGAGCGGAAGAAGTGGGATTGGTCGGCTCCACCCGTTACGTGGAAGGTCTGAGCGATAAGGAACGGGCCGACATCGCCCTGTATCTGAATTTCGACATGCTCGGTTCGCCCAATGCCGGATACCTGGCTTACGACGGCGACAACTCGGATGCCGTCGGGGAGGGGCCAGGGCCCGAGGGGTCGGCGGGCATCGAGCGCACCTTCGTCGACTTCCTCGCCGATCGGGGGATTGCGGCGGACGGAACGGACTTCGACGGGCGTTCCGACTACGGCCCGTTCATCGAGATCGGAATCCCGGCGGGCGGAGTGTTCAGCGGCGCGGACGAACGCAAGACGCCGGCTCAGGCCGAGAAGTGGGGTGGCGAAGCGGACGAGACCTTCGACCCGAACTACCACAGTGCCCAGGACAACCTCGCGAACATCGATCGCGAAGCGCTCGCTGCCAACGCTTCTGCAGTAGCCTTCGGAGTTGCGACGTATGCCCAGGATTTGAGCGGGCCGAACGGCGTTCCCGTCGGCGATGCCCGGACACAGGCCAGAACCGAATGATCGACTGACCGAATGATCGACTGACCGAATGATCGACTGACCGAATGATCGACTGTGCGAGCGACCAGGAGGCCACTGTGCGAGAACGGCGGCAGCACACTGTCTGTAACTCTGAGTTACGCTTGAGTTATGGCTGATCTGTCCCCGGAGGGCACCGACACGACAGGTGCTCCTTCCTCCTCGGTTCGAGGCGTCGTCGACGTCGTCTTGAACTCTGCGGCAGAACTGAACCGTCGGCAGCAGCTCATCGACGCGCTACGACGGCTGAGGCGGGCACTACCCGGTGATCCCGGATTCGGAGATCCGCTCTCGCTGGCAGGTCCTGGCGGTGCCCGCGCCGTGGCCCGCGTCGCTGACAGATTGCTCGATCAGAAGCCGGCAGCCACTCGCGAAGTGAGCCTCGGAGCACTGCAGGTGTGGCAGGCGGCGCTGGAAAAGATGGGCCGCGGCCGCGGTGATCAAGAACTGACCATCGTCTTCACCGATCTGGTTGGCTTCTCCACCTGGTCACTCGAAGCCGGTGACGGCGCCACGCTGACGCTCCTGCGTGCCGTGGCGCAGGCCGTGGAAACCCCGATCACCGACAACGGCGGACACGTCGTCAAGCGGATGGGCGACGGTCTGATGGCCGTGTTCATTCGCCCGGATGCGGCTTTGAAGGCGGTGTTCACCGCGCAGGACGCACTCGCGGAAGTCGACCTCGACGGATACACCCCACGCATGCGCGTCGGCCTCCACACGGGTACCCCGCGCCAGATCGGCGACGACTGGCTCGGCGTCGACGTGACCATCGCCGCCCGGATGATGGGCTTGGGCGGCGACGGCAACGTCATGATGTCGGCGACAACTCTCGAGGAACTCGAAGCCGGCACCCTGGAGGATCTCGATCTCACGATCCGGCCATGGCGACGAGGGTTCTTCGCGACCACTCCCAACGGAGTTCCCGTCGACCTGGGAATCTGGCGCGTACGCCGGAACTAGCGCACTAGACCTGGAGCCGCCAAAGCGGGGACACCGGACCATGTCCCGCGCCGAGGTCGTACGACGCCTCGAGACACTTGGTCACCCACTCTTTGCCGAACGCCACCGCGTCCGGAACGGAATAGCCATGTGCGAGAGCGCAAGTGATCGCAGCGGCCAGCGTGTCTCCGCCGCCGTGATCGTTGCCGGTGTCGATCCGGGCACTGCTGAATTCGAGGAAACGGTCGCCGTCGAACAACAGATCGGTGGACAACTCCGAAGTACGAAGGTGGCCGCCCTTGACGATGGACCATTGAGCACCGAGCGCATGCAACGCTTCTGCCGCTTGGCGGGCGCTCTTGTCGTCGACGACCTCGATGCCGGTGATCAACCTAACCTCGTCGAGGTTCGGAGTGACCACCGTGGCAGCCGGAATCAAGGTGTTGCGGACCGCGTCGAGAGCTTCTTCGTGCAACAGTGGATCGCCGTGCATCGACGCGCACACGGGGTCGACCACCAGCGGAATCGGTCGGTCGCGGCCGATCCCCACCTCGGCGGCAACTGCGGCTACCGCTTCGATGATCGTCGTCGAGGCCAGCATTCCAGTCTTCGCTGCGCCGACGCCGATGTCCGAGACCACGACGCGCACCTGGTCGGCGACGATCTCCGGCGGGATCTCGTGGAAACCGCTGACGCCCACCGAATTCTGGACCGTCACAGCGGCGACGGCCACACAGGCGTGTACTCCGCACATCGCCATCGTGCGGGAATCGGCTTGAATGCCGGCTCCGCCGCCGGAGTCGGTTCCGGCGATGGTCAATGCCCGAATCGGGGTCTGTCCGGCGGGGGTCAGGGGCAGCAGCTTCACGACGACGAGCCTACCGACCGGACCTGGGGAAACGGCAGCTCGGTCCGGATGGACTCGGTTTCCGGGATTTCCGCTTCCAGGATTTCCGCGTACTGACGTACGTCCGCCGAGATCCGCATCGAGCAGAACTTCGGCCCGCACATCGAGCAGAAATGTGCGGTCTTGGCGGGCTCGGCCGGTAGTGTCTCGTCGTGGAACTCCCTGGCGGTGTCCGGGTCGAGTGACAAAGCGAACTGGTCCAACCAGCGAAATTCGAAGCGCGCCTTGGACAGTGCGTCGTCGCGGGCCTGTGCATTCGGGTGCCCTTTTGCCAGGTCTGCTGCATGGGCAGCGATCTTGTAGGTGATCACACCGGTTTTCACGTCGTCTCGGTTGGGCAGGCCGAGGTGTTCCTTGGGTGTGACGTAACAGAGCATCGCCGTTCCCGCCCGTGCGATCATCGCCGCACCGATGGCGGAGGTGATGTGGTCGTACGCCGGCGCGATATCGGTAGCGAGCGGTCCGAGGGTGTAGAACGGTGCCTCGTCGCAGAGCTCTTCTTCCAGGCGGACGTTTTCCTCGATCTTGTCCATGGGAACGTGTCCGGGGCCCTCGATCATGACCTGGACTCCTGCGGATTTCGCAATCTGCGTGAGTTCTCCCAGAGTGCGAAGCTCCGCGAATTGGGCGGCGTCGTTGGCGTCGGCGATCGATCCCGGTCGAAGCCCGTCACCGAGGGAGAACGTGACGTCGTATCGGCGCAAGATCTCGCACAGTTCGTCGAAGTGGGTGTAGAGGAACGATTCCTGCCTGTGGTGCATGCACCACGCGGCCATGATCGCGCCGCCGCGCGAGACGATTCCCGTGACGCGACCAGCAGTCAGAGCGATGTAACCGATTCTTACACCGGCATGCACGGTCATGTAGTCGACGCCCTGCTCGCACTGCTCGATTACCGTGTCGCGGTAGATTTCCCATGTCAGAGCGGTGGGATCTCCGTTGACTTTCTCGAGTGCCTGGTAGATCGGTACCGTGCCGACCGGTACGGGTGAGTTGCGGAGAATCCATTCACGGGTCAGGTGGATGTCCTTGCCGGTGGACAGGTCCATGATGGTGTCGGCGCCCCAGCGGATCGCCCACACCATCTTTTCGACTTCCTCTGCAACAGAGGAGGTTACGGCCGAGTTCCCGATATTCGCGTTGATCTTGACGGCGAACTTCTTGCCGATGATCATCGGCTCCAGCTCGCCGTGGCGATGGTTCGCGGGAATTACCGCCCGCCCGCGAGCCACCTCGGAACGCACCAGTTCGGCTGAAACGCCCTCGCGTGCAGCGCAATAGCGCATCTCCGGGGTGATCACACCGTCTCGGGCGCATTCCAATTGCGTCCGATTGCTTTCCGGGCGTTCCCAGGTGTCCCTGGTCGTCGGGAGCCCTGCATCGAGGTCGATGTCGGCGTCCATGTCGGTGTAAGGACCTGACGTGTCGTACAGGTCCAGATGCTCACCATTGGTGAGAGTGACGCGTCGAAGTGGGATCCGGAGAGAATCCGATTCGACGTAATGCTTGCTACTGCCCTCGATCGGGCCGGTTGTCACAGCGGTGTGGACAGTCGCGTGAACAGCCGTACGGACAGACTTCTCCTGCATGGTGCGCTCCCTACGCCGGCATTATCCGGTCAGGTTCATCCGGTCGACGGCCCTAGCCGTCCTCTCAGCCCGCTGGTGCGAGCCCCCGTGGTGGTTGTATGAAATTTGTGCCCGCTGTCACAGCGGCACCGGGCGACTCTATCTCAACCCCGAAAAAGCGTTTCACTGCGATTGCGGTGGAGTCGTTCGCGGTGCAAAAATTGGTCGAACCCGGGACAGCGTCGTCGGTAGCTGATTCTATGAGTGGCATGGATCACAGTTATGGAGAGCGTGCGAACGCAGCAGTCGCAGATCGCGCAGTTGCAGATCGTGCCGTGGAGGTCGCCGCAATGAACGACATCGAAAACTCGAGAACCGGAACCTCACCGGAAGTCACGCTCGTGGACAATCCGTCGCACGAACGATTCGAACTGCTCTCCGACGACGAGTTGGTCGGCATCCTCGGATACCGCGACGAGGACGAGATTTCGGGGAGCGGAGCCGAAGCGGGCGACGTGGTTGCGTACATGCATACCGTCGTCAAGGAGGAGTACGGCGGGCAGGGACTGGCAGCCGTACTCGTGCAGTTCGCGATGGACTGCGCCCGTGAACGTGAATGGTCGGTGCGGCCTGTGTGCACCTATGTTCAGCGGTACCTCGGCGAGCATCCCGAGTATCTGGAACTGCTCGTCGAGGACTAGCCGCCGGAGGTTGCAAACAGACGATCAGGCTCCGAGCTTTACAACTACCCGAGATTCACGATCACCGGAGCGTGATCGCTGGCGCCCTTGCCTTTTCGCTCGTTTCGATCGATCTCGGCCGCCTCGACGCGCGCTGCGAATGCCGGAGAGCCGAGGATGAAGTCGATTCGCATGCCCTGCTTCTTTGGGAAGCGAAGCTGCGTGTAGTCCCAGTACGTGTACACACCGGGGCCGGGGGTGTACGGGCGAACGACGTCCGCGAACCCGGACTCGGTGAAGGCAGTGAACGCAGCTCGTTCCGGCTCCGACGTGTGGGTCTTGCCCTCGAAGAAAGCGGGATCCCACACGTCGTCGTCCGTAGGAGCGACGTTCCAGTCACCGACCAGTGCGATCTGCGCGTCGGGATCCTGCTTGAGCCAGCCCTCCGCGTCGTCGCGCAGCTTCGCCAGCCAATCCAGCTTGTAGGCGTAATGCGGGTCTTCCAGCTCACGGCCGTTGGGGACGTACAGGCTCCACACCCGCACACCGCCGCAGGTGGCACCGATCGCACGTGCCTCGCGGACCGGGTCTGCTTCGGGATCCTTGTCGAACCCGGGCTGATCCTCGAATCCGATCTGCACGTCGTCCAAGCCGACGCGGGAAGCGATGGCGACACCGTTCCACTGGCTCAACCCGACGTGGGCGACCTCGTAGCCGATTTCCTTGAAGCGTTCGTACGGAAACTGCTCGTCCTTGCACTTGGTTTCCTGCATTGCCAGGACGTCGACGTCGGATCGACCGAGCCAGTCGATGATCCTGTCGGTACGGGCACGGACGGAGTTGACGTTCCAAGTAGCGATGCGCACGAGGGCAAGCCTAGCGTCAGCCGCCGACAGGATCGGTGGCGTATCGGTAGCGGTGGTGTTCGACGAATCCGAGCCGCTCGTAGAGCGCGATCGCCGCGGAGTTCTCCGCCGAAACCTGGAGGTACGCGTGCGTCGCACCGTTCTGACGACCCCAGGAGAGTAGATCTCCGCAGATCAGCGACCCGATTCCGTGACGACGGTGTTCAGGGGCGACGTGAATGCCGGTCAGCCCTACCCAGCGCTTGCCATCGGGCGCCTCGGTGAGCGCAGCGCGCCCGATGGCAAGCGTCGTGTCGGTGTTTCCGATCGCGCCGAAAGTTGCACTGCCCACGACAGCCGTGAGGACCGCCTCGACGTACGCCGGATCTCCGTGGGCGTCGTACGTCGACAGCCAGTTGTGGTCGGGGCGGTCGGCGAACGAGGTGACCGGAGGACCGAGCGGCAGCGTGACACTGCCCAGATCGGCGGCCATCACGATGGTTTCCTTCTCGCTGGTCCACCCGTCCGGAGCGGTGCCGAGTCGATCGGGGAGGAGAAGCAGGGTCGGCAGGCCGCGGTCACCGAACCACTGGCGTATCCGTTCGATGGTGCTCGCGTCGAAGCCGGCAACCGTCCCCGCACCACCGAGCGGCAAAGCTGAATTGGCGCGGCCGGTGAAACCGTGACCGGCGCGCAGCAACCAACCGTCGATCCACGCCTGCTCGACCCCCGGCCACGCCGCCGCAGCAGCCGTTTCGAGGTTTCGAATCTCGCCGATGCGAATCGGACGGGCCGAGAGAGTCTTGAGTGCAATCACCTGATCGGCGGAGACCTGGACCAGCCGACCGTCGCCGCTGCGGACGGCGATGGGATCGGCACCCTCGAGGATGCCGATGACGTCGGTCATGGGATGCGAATAGCCGGGTGGGAGCTTGTATCGCAAAACCACCCGGCTACCGATCGAAATGTTGCCGTTCAGAGCGGAATTCTCAGTCTTCGTAATCGTCGTCGTCGTGACCGAACGGATCGTCGACGGTGCCCGGCGTCCAGGTCAGACCGGGCTTGCCCCAACCGGAACGCTTGATGATCTTCTTGGCGGCGCGCGCGTTGCGGCCGATCAGCACGTCCGTGTAGAGGAAACCGTCGAGATGCCCGGTCTCGTGCTGGAGCATCCGTGCGAAGAATCCGGTGCCCTCGACCTCGATCGGGTTGCCGTCGGCGTCGGTGCCGGTGACCTTCGCCCAATCGGCGCGGCCCGTCGGGAACTGCTCGCCGGGAACGGAAAGGCAACCCTCGAAGTCTTCTTCCGGGTCGGGCATCGTCTGGGGGATTTCGGACGTCTCGAGTACCGGGTTCACGACGACGCCGCGACGACGCTCGCTGCTGCGGTCGTCACCGGGGCAGTCGTAGACGAAGACTCGGAGTGAAACGCCGACCTGATTGGCCGCCAGACCGACGCCGTTGGCGGCGTCCATCGTCTCGTACATGTCTGCGATCAGTTCGGCGATCTCGGCCGGGGACTGAGTGACCGGCTCTGTCGCCTTGTGCAGTACCGGGTCGCCGACGATTCGGATGGGGAGGATAGCCATGCGGACAAGGATAGTGCGGCGCGCCCGCGTAGTTATCACGGCCCGCACACTCGATCATGGTTCAATGGTTGCTGAAGAACAGCGATGTAATTCGTTGCTCGGTCGGAACGTGGGCCGCGGGGGAAATTGTGAGTTACCTTCGGGCCAGGGGACCGGGAAACTCACGGCCGCGAGAATATCGGTCGGAAAAGAACACCGGGCATACGAGTCTCGCTGACGCCGAGCACAGCAGTCGAGGAGTGACATGGACGGCGCAACCGCGCGTAGTCGGAACCAGTCCGAAGGCACTGGCGCCGACGATTCGGTAGTAGATACAGCAGGCATGCACGAGGTGGGCGAAGACGGCCTCACCCGCCGGGAGCACGACATCCTCTCCTTCGAGCGCCAGTGGTGGAAGTACGCCGGTGCGAAGGAAGAAGCCATCAAGGAGTTGTTCGACATGTCGGCAACCCGCTACTACCAGGTTCTCAATGCCTTGGTCGATCGCCCCGAATCCTTGGCGGCTGATCCCATGCTGGTCAAGCGCCTGCGTCGTCTGCGTGCCAGCCGTCAGAAGGCCAGGGCCGCCCGTCGCCTCGGCTTCGAGGTCACCTGAATCACGCGTACATATGATCGGGCTGTCCACGCACTGGCGATAAGGTCGACATCGTGAGTACCCCGAAAGAGCAGCCGTCCGGACCTCCGCTTCGCGCAATCGCCATGGTGTTGATCGCGTTGGCGATCGTGTTCATCGGTCTCGGAGCAGCCTCACTGGGTGGATCGAGCGACGGTGGATCGGGCGACGAGAACACCGCAGCACAGCAGGCCGAATCCTCGGCGTCTGCCACGACGAGCGCCCCCGCGTCGGCACCTGCCACTTCCAAGCCGGCAGCGACGACGCAACCCGCTTCGGGCGATACCACCACTACGTCGCGTCCCTCGGGAACTGCGACGACCACGACTTCCAGCTCTGCGAGCGGCGTCGACACGTCGAATATCAGCGTTCGAGTTCTCAACAACAGCACCGTCTCGGGTCTGGCAGCAGGCACTGCCGAGGAATTGACGGCTGCAGGTTGGAACGTCGAGGAGACGGGTAACTACAGCGAGGGCACCGTCAGTACGACGACGGTGTACTACGGATCGTCCGCGGCGGAGAAGGCAGCGGCGCAGAAGATCGCAGCTGAACTCGGAGTCACCGCAGAACCTCGATTCGCCGGCATCGCGAACGCGTCACCTGGCGTGATCGTGATCGTGACCTCCAACTGACCGGTCGTGAAGGTGGAACTGACCCGTCGGTTCCAGCTACTACACGCGCCGTTATGATCAGAAGCACTTTCTCGCCACCTCAAAGGAGCGGTTCGATGGCCCCCAGCAGCACCCGGCGTATGTCCTGGCGCGTCGTTGCCCCTGTAGTCGCGATTGCCGCTTTCGGCTTGACCGCTTGCAGTAACAGCGAAGAGCCCAGCAGCGTCCCCGGCACGACTCCTCCGGTGTGGACCGGTGCAGCCGATCCCAGCGCGCACGAAAGCGCGGGCGGCCACGGTTCCGAGACGGCTCACGCCGGCGCTTCTGCCGAGACTGTCACCGCAACGCTGAACGGCACCGATGGCGCCAAGGTCGGAACGGTCACGTTCGCGCAGGAAGGTAGCGACGTCAAGGTCACCCTCGACGCCAAGGGCCTGACCCCCGGCTTCCACGGATTCCACGTTCACCAGGTCGCCAAGTGCGAGACCAATTCCGTAGCCCCCAGCGGCGGAGAGCCGGGTAACTTCCTCTCGGCCGGCGGACACTTCCAGGCCGAGGGTCACACGGGCCACCCGGCGAGCGGTGACCTCACTTCGGTTCAGGTCCTCGACGACGGCACCGCCACGCTGGTCACCACAACCGATGCGTTCACCGTCGACGAACTGGTCGCAAACGGTGGAACATCCGTCATGATCCACGCCGGTGCGGACAACTTCGGCAACATCCCGACGCGTTACGCGCCGGCACCGGATCAGCAGACGCTCGACACCGGTGACGCCGGCGGACGCGTCGCTTGCGGTGTCATCACCAAGAGCTGACAAACTCACCTGAGTTTTGCATCACTTCCGGCGACTACCACGCAGTAGCCAGCACGGTGTTTTTACCGACACTGTGATTGGATTCTCTGCGTGGTAGTTCCATTTCCAGGTTCGCCGCGCCCGACGCTGGGCGTGGAGTGGGAGATCGCGCTGGTCGATCGCAAGACCAGAGATCTCTCCAACACAGCAGCCGAGGTGTTTTCGGCGGTCGAAGAGCTTGCCGGCTCGGAAACCCCGCACATCACCAAGGAACTACTGCGAAATACCGTCGAACTCGTCACGGGTATTCACTCGACGGTCGGCGAGGCGATGAGTGATCTCGACAGGTCACTGGATCTGCTTCGCCGCGCTGCGAATCCGCTCGGCGTCGATCTCATCAGCGCGGGCACGCACCCGTTCGCGCAATGGTCGACGCAGCTGGTCACCCGGACACCCGACTACGACGAACTCATCGAACGCACGCAGTGGTGGGGTCGGCAGATGCTGATCTGGGGCGTGCACGTTCATGTGGGTGTCTCGTCCGCGGATCGCGTTTTCCCGATCATCAACGCACTGCTGCAGCGCTATCCGCACCTGTTGGCGCTGTCGGCGTCCTCGCCGATGTGGGCCGGTGTGGACACCGGCTATGCGTCCAATCGCGCGTTGATGTTCCAGCAGCTGCCAACCGCGGGCCTTCCGTACCAGTTCGAGAACTGGGCCGAATACGAGTCGTTCATCGACGACCAGATGAAGACCGGTGTGATCACCAAGATCGGCGGCATGCACTGGGACATCCGTCCCGCGCCGAAGTGGGGAACCATCGAGGTCCGGGTCTTCGACGGCGTCTCGACACGCGCCGAACTGGGTGCTCTCGTTGCTCTGGTCCACTGCCTCATCGTCGATCTGGACCGCAGACTGAGTGCCGGTGAGACTCTGCCGAACATGCAGCCGTGGCACGTCAAGGAAAACAAGTGGCGCGCAGCGAGATACGGACTGGACGCCGAGATCATCCTCGACTCCGACGCAAACGAGTGCCTCGTCACTGACGATCTGGATCGCCTGCTCGACGACTTGGCGCCGATTGCGGTCTCACTCGGCTGCGCGGACGAGTTGGCGTCGGTGGCGGACATTCCCCGTCGCGGTGCCTCCTACCAGCGTCAACGCCGTGTCGCGGAAGCGACGGGCGGCGATCTGGTTGCGGTAGTCGACGCATTGGTCGCGGAGTTGGGTACTTAGAGCACTCCGTGTTGCCGATGGTTTCGTAGGGTCGAAATACGGGCATACAGACCGATTGTCCAGTCTGCGTCCATATTCGGTTCACACGGCGTTTACTATTGTCCGGTGTTGATAGACAGTTGGTCCCAACGAGGGGGCGTACCCGGACAGTCGGATCGTTCGTGGTCGAGTTCTCATCGACTCCTTCTGATCGGCACAGCAGCATTGGCCGTGCTGGTCCTGGGTGTGCAGGCGTTCGCGTCGTACAAGGGCTATCTCGGTCCGGTGGAAAGCCTGTTCGGTGACTACTTCCTCGTTCCTCGCTCGGCGACCATGCCCTGGGTGGGTCTCGCTCTCGCGCTGGTTGGACTGAACAACAAAGAACGCATCTACGCGGTATCCGCGGCCGTTGTCATCGACGTGGTCGTCGGCGCGATCCGCTGGTTCTCGGGTGGACCGCTGACTATGGGCACCGGCGGCACCTGGGTACTGACGGCCATCGCGGTGTACGCGGTGTGGAAGTTGTCCGGCGAGCGTCGACTCAGCGTTCTGCACGGCGTCGCTCTCGGCGCGTTGCTCATCATCGCGGCCAAGGTTGCCGAGACGTGGCTGGAGATCACCATTCTCGTCGGCACCGACGTGTGGGACGAGTACGTGTTCCTCGCCGACCAGGCTCTCGGGAATCCGTCGTGGGTTATGGGCCAGATCGTCGACGCCATGGGCCCCGTCGGTGCAGCAGCCCTCGACTGGATCTACGTCGAACTGCCCGTCGCAGTGATCGTAGTTGCCCTCTACCAAGCACGTAAGGGATGGCCGTCGCATCACCTGCTGCGCACGTTCCTGCTCATCGGGCTGATCGGCCCGATCTTCTACGTCCTGTTCCCGGTGGTCGGCCCGGTGTTCGCCTTCGGTCCGCGTGGGTTCGGATTCCAGATCGGTGACTACTGGCCGAACATCGTGCCCAACTTCGACTTCGCATCACCGTCGTCGCTGCCGTTCGACGACGCCGCACCGCGAAACTGCATGCCGAGCCTGCACACCGCGTGGGCGGTCGCACTGTTCATCCACTCGCGCAGCGGGCCGTGGTGGATTCGCAGCCTGGGATCGTTCTGGCTCGTTGCGACCCTGACCGCGACGCTCGGTTTCGGATTCCACTACGGCGTCGACCTCATTGCCGGTGCCGTCCTGTGCTTGACCCTCGATGCGGCGCTACGGGATCCGGAGCGAGGCTGGGGGTGGTTCCGAGTGCGTCTGTTGATCGGTGGCTCGGCACTACTCGCGGGGTTGTTGCTCTCGTACCGGTTCGCTGCGGTGCAGATGGCCGAGTACCCGGCGATCTTCGGGCCGCTGCTGATGGCTGTCCTGGTTCTCATGTCGGTCGCGTACTTCGCCACCTTCTTCGCCCGCCCCGGCACTGCTCTTGCGGTGTGGGGCGAGCGCGACGGCGAGTGGGATGCCGCTACAGGAGAGAGTCCGGGTCTTCCAGCTCGTTGATCTTCATGAGGTCGTCCTCTTCGCGCTGTTCGCGGTAGGCGACTCGGCCGACGCTGTGCGCGATCACGGGCGCGGTCAGCAGCGTGAAGATGCCCACCAGGACCAACATCCAGATGTCGACGCTCCCACGAAGCAGGAACACGGCGCCCATCAGCACCAGGATCAGTCCGACCACCTGAGGTTTCGTGGCCGCGTGCATACGACGCAGGGTGTCGGGGAAGCGAACGATTCCCACCGCGGCGGTCAGCGCGAGCAGCGCGCCGAGGAAGATGGAGATGGCCCCGATCGTGTCGAGGATGTTGCCGATCACTGGTCACTCACCCGGAAGCGCGCGACGGACACGGAACCGATGAAGCCGACCAGTGCCAGCGCCACGATCGCGGGAACGATCGTGGTGTCTTTGCTGTACGCGGCCCAGACAGCGAGTCCACACATCGAGACCGCGATGATCGTGTCCAGAGCGACGAGGCGGTCGAGTGAGCTCGGACCGTCGAGCAATCGGAACGTGGTCAGTACGGCGGCGATCAGCAGAATCACTCCGGAAATGATCAAGATCGTGGTGATGAACCCGTTCATGGTTGGTCCTCCTGCCGGGGTGCATCGAATTCGTAGTCGCGCTGGTGCCACGGGCTGGGTTGCCAGTCCGAGTCACGTTCGAACGACGCGATGAACAACCGCTCGAGATCCTCCACCGAGCGGTAGAACGCGCTGACGGCTTTCTGCGAGCCGACGTCGAGCACGTGGACGTAGACGATGCGCCGGTTCTGGTCGATCTCGAGAACCATGGTGCCCGGGATCAGGTTCAGTACGTCGATGCACAGCGTGAGAACCAGGTCGGACTTGATCCCGAGTTGGTAACGCAGAACTCCGGTGACCGGCGGCGGCGACGGACGGATCGCCAGCCACGCGACCTGGATACTCGACTGGATCGCGTAGTACACGATCATCCACAGCAGACGCAGAATCGACAGCAGATGTACCCGACCCTCGACCGGTACACGGGGGAGGGGAAGCAGGACCATGATGATCAGGCCGACGGCGAGTCCGCCGAAGATGTTGCCGAAACTGATGTTGCCCCACAACAGGATCCATACGACCATCAGCCACAGCAGGATCCCGACGCGGAGTACCTGTTCGCGTTTCATCGCGGAGCCTCCTCGGTGTTCGGGGCGTCGGTGTTCGGGACGTCGCTGTTCGGGGCATCGGTACTGGGAGCTACAGCAGGGTCGTCTGCAGCGACGGGAGCTTCGTCGACCGGCACGGGTCGGTGGTTGCCGAGAACCGCGTCGATGTAGATGGACCGGTCTTGCAGATCCTTCGCCGCTCTGTCGCTGATGTCGATGATCCGGCCTGCGAACACCGTCAGTGCCAGGCCGACGATGACGAGTCCGACCGTCGGAATCAGCATGAAGACCGGAATCTTGCCGACGTCCTCGCGGTCGACGAACGCGATGTCCTCTTCGGACTCGTCGATCAGTGCTGACGGGCTGACGTCGGCGAGGTCACCTTCGGGCGCGTCGGCGCGGGCTCGCCAGAAGGCCTTGGTCCACACGCGGGCGACGGCGTAGAGCGTCAGCAAGCTGGTGATCGTGCCGCCGGCGACGAGGATCCAGGCCAGCGCGCTGGCGTCGGCCGCACCGGCCTGCAGGAGCGCGACCTTGCCGATGAAGCCCGAGAACGGCGGGATACCACCGAGATTCAGTGCCGGGATCAGGAAGACGATCGCGAGGATCGGGCTGGCCGCAGCCAGACCGCCGAGACGGCGCAGCGACGACGACCCGGCTTGTCGTTCGATCAGACCCACGACGAGGAAGAGCGTCGTCTGCACGATGATGTGGTGGGCGACGTAGTAGATCGCGCCGGACAGCCCGGACGTCGTGGACAGTGCGATACCGAAGATCATGTAACCGATATGGCTGACCAGTGTGAACGAGAGCAGACGTTTGATGTCGCTCTGCGCGATGGCACCCATGATGCCGACCACCATCGTGAGCAGACCGCACACCATCAGTACGTTGTCGAGTTCTCCTTGCGGGAACAGCAACGAGTGCGCGCGGATGATCGCGTACACACCGACCTTGGTGAGCAACCCGGCGAAGACGGCGGTGATCGGTGCGGGCGCGGTCGGATACGAGTCCGGTAGCCACGCCGACAGCGGGAAGACCGCAGCCTTGATGCCGAACGCCACGAGCAGGACAGCGAAGATGGCGGTTCGTGTGCCCGGCGGAATGTTGTCGAAGCGCAGGGCCATGTCGGCCATGTTGAGGGTGCCGGTCGCCGCATAGGCGAAGGCGATGCCCGCCAGGAAGATCAGCGAAGACACCATCGAGACCATCACGTACGAGACACCGGCCCGAACGCGGTCGGCGCTGGCACCGAGCGTCAGGAGCACGAAACTCGCGGCGAGCAGAACCTCGAATCCGACGTACAGGTTGAAGAGGTCACCGGCGAGGAACGCGTTCGAGATACCGGCGGTCAATGCGAGATAGGTCGGCAGGAAGATCGAGACCGGCTGGGCCTCGCTGCCGTCGCGAATACCCTGACCGATCGCGTAGATCATGACGGCGAGCAACACCACCGACGAGACCACGAGCATCATCGCCGAGAGACGGTCGACGACGAGTGTGATGCCGATGGGGGAGTCCCAGCCGCCGACCTGAACGGCCGTCGTACCGTCGCGGTCGGCGAGGTAGAGCAGCAATCCAGACACCGCGACGACGCCGATGAGCGCGATCAGTGTGATGACACGCTGGAAACGCGGACGTCGGCCGACAACCAGCGTCGCAGCTGCGGCCAGCATCGGGATCAGGACGGGCAGGGGCGCAAGGGCTCCCATCAGGTTGTCCGAGATGGTCATGCGCCGCCACCTCCCTCGATCTTGGTCTGGCGAGCGTCTTTGCGCCGCTTCTCGGATTCCTTCTTACGAGCAAGGTCGGTGGCCCAGTCGGGTACCGGTTCGTCCTCGAAGTCGCCGTCGTGGAGGTCGTCGTAGCATTCGATGTCCTCGAGGTTGACCAGTTGTTCGAGGGGAATAGGGTTGCCGTCCTTGTCGAATGCGTCGCCGCCGATGCTCGGGGCACCGGTGACCGGGTCGTCGGAGCGGTCGTGGTCGGGAGCGTCGGCAGGCAGGCGCCGCTTGAGGATCTTGGTGTCCTCGGGATCGTCCTCGACGGCGTCGGCGGTGTTGATCTTGTAAGACCGGTACGCCAGTGCCAGAACGAAGCCGGCGATACCCATCGTGATCACGATGGCCGTCAGGATCATGCCCTGGGCGAGCGGATCCGCTATCTCCTCGTGGACCGAATCTCGGCCGACGATGGGCGGATTCCCGTCCGATCCACCTACGGTCAGGATCAAGAGGTTGATGGCGTTACCGAATAGAAGTAGACCGAGGAGCATCCGGGTGATGCTTCGTTCGATCAGCAGGTAGACACCGGCCGACGTGAGGACGCCGATCAGGATCAGCATTCCGATATTTGCGCTCATGGTGCTTTCACCTCGATTTCTGCGTCGAGGCGGGCGCCGAGACTTCGGAGTACGTCCAGGACCAGGCCGACCACGATGAGGTAGACGCCCAGGTCGAAGAACAGTGCGGTGACCAGTTTGACGTGGCCGATGAGCGGGAGCGTGAACTCGAAGACAGCCGACGAGAGTGCCGGAGCGCCGAGGAACAGCGACACCAGGGCGGTGCCCGCGGCCAGCGCCAAACCGAGGCCGAGAATCTTGCCCGCGTCGATGGGTACGGCTTCACCGAGTTCGTAGCGGCCACCGGCGAGGTAACGCAGCACGAGGGCGAGGCCCGCCGTCAGGCCTCCGGCGAAACCGCCGCCGGGGGCATTGTGACCGGAGAAGAAGAAGTAGATCGACAACACCATGATGGTCGGGAAGATCAACCTCGTGGTGACCTCGAGAACCAGCGAACGGTGTCGAGGATCGATGAGGTCTCCGCCGCGCAACCACGTCGTGTCCGAGTTGGCGGCTGCCTTGTCGACGATGACGGAGGGGGCGTCCGCGACTCGCGGCGCGATACCGAAGCGGCGGTTGCGGAACACGAGGCTGGCGACGCCGGTTGCCGCGACCAGCAGCACCGAGATCTCACCGAGCGTGTCCCATGCGCGGATGTCGACGAGTAGGACGTTGACGACGTTCTTGCCGTTGCCCAGGTCGTAGGCCGCGTCGGGAAGCAGTTCGTAGATCGGACGAGTGTTTCTCGCATTGGTCGCGAAGGCCGCGATGGTGGTGACGGTGATACCGACCGCGACTGCGAGTGCCGCACGCGGCCACTTGAAGCCGATTGCCTTGCTCTCGTCGACCTCTGCGGGGAACTTCCGGAGTACCAGCACGAAGATCACGAGGGTCAAGGTTTCGACGAGGAACTGGGTCAGCGCGAGGTCGGGTGCGCCGTGCAGCGCGAACAACACGCCGCAGCCGTAGCCGGTGAGTCCGACGAGGATGACGCTGGCGAGTCGGTTGCGCATCAGCGTCGCGGCGATGGCGGCCGAAATCATCATCAGCGCGATAGTGAACTGGATGGGTGAATCCCACATCCGAAGGTCGACTCCGCCGCCATCGGTGTCGATGATCAGCAGGAACAGTGGCACCACGACCAGCGTCGCGAGAATCGTCGACTGCGTGCGGGGGAGCGAACCACGCTGAGTGGCACCGGTCAGGCGCATCGAGATGGTGTCCATGCCGCGCAGGGTCGCGTCGTAGATGCGGTCGGCGTTGCCGAGCGGCGGGTGCTCGAAGTGCAGGCGGCTGATCTGACGCTGCGCGATGTAGAGCGCGATGCCGCCGGCGATGACGATGCAGGTGAGCAGCAGTGGAGTGTTGAATCCGTGCCACAGCGCGAGGTGGTAGTCGGCGTGCGGTCCGGGGGCCAGCGTGGTGGAGTACGGCGTCAGCAGCTTCTCGAGTTGGGGCGAGAGAATGCCGGCGGCCAGACCGAGAACCGCGAGTAGGCCGGGCGCGAACAGGAACAGCCAACCCGGCTTGTGCATCTTGCTCACGGCCGGACTCGGCTTGCTCAAGGTCTTGCGTCCGAAGGCTCCCCAGATGAACCGGACGCTGTAGCCGACGGTCAGGATCGAGCCCAACACGATCACCGTGACGACGGCGATCGACGACCAGTGGCCGAGCGCGTTCGTTTCGAGAACTGATTCGAGTGCGGCTTCCTTGCCGACGAATCCGAGTAGCGGTGGTAGACCGGCCATGCTGGCGGCAGCGAGGCTCGCGATGATCGCGAGAGCGGGTGCCGCTTTACCCAGGTGAGCAAGTTTGCGCAGGTCACGGGTGCCGGTGGTGTGATCGATGATGCCAACGACCATGAAGAGTGCGGCCTTGAACATCGCGTGCGCCACGACCATCGTCATGCCGGCCAGGGCGGCGTCACGCGTGCCGATGCCGACCAGGACCATCATGAAGCCGAGTTGGCTGACGGTTCCGAAGGCGAGGACGAGTTTGAGGTCGTACGCGCGCATGGCTCGCCAACCGGCGAGGATCATCGACAGCAGACCCAAACTGATGATGGTGATGCGCCACGGCGGCGAATCGGCGTACCCGGGAGCCAGGCGCGCGACGAGGTAGATACCGGCCTTGACCATTGCTGCCGCGTGAAGATAACCGCTGACAGGGGTGGGCGCGGCCATCGCACCTGGCAGCCAGAAGTGCAGGGGCACGATTGCCGATTTGGAGAGCACACCGATCAGGATCAAGACGATCGCGACGGACGGGAGCCACCCCGTCGGCGGGTTCGCGACCAGTTGGGACAGGTTGTAGCTGCCGCCGACCTGGCCGAGGATGATCATGCCGACCAACATCGCCAGACCACCGGCGGTGGTGACCAGCAGTGCCTGGGTCGCGGCGCGGCGACTGGTGGCGCGTTCGGCGTAGTGACCCACGAGCAGGAACGACAAGACCGTCGTCAGTTCCCAGAACACGTAGAGAAGCAGCATGTTGTCGCTGGTCACGAGTCCGAACATGGCACCCGCGAAGGCGACCATCTCGGCGGCGAAGATGCCGAGTCGAGGTTCGTCGTCGTTGAAGTAGCGGGCGCAGTAGATCAGGATCAGCGTGCCGACGCCCAGGACGAGCACGGCCATGATGGCGGAAAGCGCGTCGAACCTGAAGTCGATGTCCATCGACAGGCCGGGAACCCAGGTGATGTGCAGCGTCTCGACGGTGCCCCATTTGTCGATGACCCAGCCGAGGCTGGCGAGGGGGACTATCGCGAGGGGGAAGAAGCCGTTTCGCCCTAACCTGCGCACCACAAGCGGAGCCAAGAGGGCGGCAACGGCATGGGCAAGCAAGATAGCGAGCAAAAGGCACTCCGTCGTGTTGTCAGCGGGCGGCGGGGTGTCCGAACAAAATCGAACCTATCGGATTAACGAGACAATTCACCTTGTCGGAGAGGTTGTCTTTGCGTACATATTACCGGGCGTGGCAGTTTCGATGTGCAGCGAGTCGATTCGGACATCATCGGCACTCGCTGATACACGTAGGTTGGACGACGTGAATTCGTCGACTCCCACCATGATCATCCGTACCGCCGCCCTTGCGCACATTCGTGACCGCAAGCTGATCCAGACCCGCTCCGTGGGCAAGACCGCGTTCTACATGGCCGGCGGAAAGATCGACCCGGGTGAGACGCCCGAGCAGGCACTGCACCGCGAAATTCGGGAGGAACTCGACGTCGATCTGGTCGACGGGACGGTCACGTTCCTCGACGTCTTCGAGGCTCACGCTTTCGGACATTCCGCGGACACGGGCCTGCACATGAGTTGTTATCTGGCGGAGATGGCCGGAGACCCGCACCCGACCAGCGAGATCGCCGAGTTCCGCTATTTCACGCTCGCCGAGTACGCAGCGATGGACGAGGTGGCGCCGGGATCGCTCAAAGTGTTCCATCGCCTGGCGTCGATGGATCTGATCGACTGATCGGCGGAGGTCCGGATCGATTGACTCGCCCCAAGCGCAGACTTGCATAGGCGCAGACGGCCACGATGATCAGTGCCACGGCGTCGAGTATCAGGATGTCGGTCGAGATTTCGAACGGGCCGACCGTCGTGATGCCGTTGAAGGGCTTGTTCTCGTCGAGCGGCGTGTACGCGGTCCATCCGTAGTCGAACTGCGGATAGACGAGCAGGGCCAGCGCCGTCGGGCCGAAGATGACACCGAGTCCGACGAGGGCTCGCGACGCTCCGGTCCGCGGTGGCTCTCGGTACATCGCGCTGGCGATCGCGTACGTGACGACCGCAGAGGTGAAGGCGACAAGAAGATCGCTGATCGCGAGAACGTCACCGATCTTCGGCGACGGCGACGTGGCGTAGCTGACGATCCCGGCGACCGTCACCGCCAGGAGCAATCCGTAGCCGACGACCCGCGAGGGAGCGATCGCGCCGATTGCTGCCGCGGCGACGATGACGACGCCGATCACGACGGCGGTCGAGGCGGGGGTTTTCGACCATTCCATGGCTTCGGTTGCGGGACGGTTCGCCGACACCGCCGCCAGAGTTGCGACGGCGGCGGTACACATCAGCAGGATTCGACCGCCGTCGCCCAGCACCCGCGCGCAGATCACCGTGATTACGAGCGCGACGAGTAGAAGGGGTACGGCCGCCGTGACGGTGGTGATCTCGAACCACCAATTCGCCGCGACCCCGAAGAGAGTGAGCACCGCCGCGATAGTCACCGGCCGAACGGCCATCCGTTCCTTGGGGTGGTCCTTGTCGAAATCGTGGAACCAGAACGCGGCGACGCAGGCGGCGGCCAAAGCGAGCGCGAGCAGTGTTGCCCCCAACACCGGTGGTTGAAACTGGTTGGTGTTGTCGGCGATGTAGTCCGCGTACCGCCGAGGAATTGCGTCTTCGTCCAGGAGTGAATCCGAGACATGCACGGCCACAATCGTTCCCGCGACCGAGGCAGCTCGAACCCGGGGAGCGGCAGCAACCGTCACCGCGCCGACAGCGACTCCCGCACCGACGGGCGAGAGTGCCTCGAAGTTGTGATCGTAGAGCCCGGGCAGTTCGAGTAGGAGGCCGCCGAAGACCGTCATGGCCGCGGTCCGCAATCGGCAACGGGCCATCATCGCGGCTGTCCCGACCGCGACCACAGCCAAGACGCCTGCGCCGATGGTCGAGATGGACCAGAATCGGTCGCCCGTCGAAATCGACGTCGACTGGCTGTTCACGAACGGTGCCAAAGCGACGACGGTGACGACGAATGCCGTCACACCACTCAGTGCGACGAGCAGCGTCCTGCGGGCGATGGGCACTGCTCCAAAATAGTCAATCCGGTACCAGTTGCACCGCAATAGGAGGTCTCAGTCCGGTGACGGTGTGTCAACGGGGCTGCGGCGGCGGAGCGCGATCCCGGTGGCGACGACAACTGCAGACATCAGGAGTGCCGCGGCGTCGGAACGTGGCGGATCTTCAGTTGCGTCGACGATAACGAACGCGGCGTCGGCCCGGAAGGCTGCGTCGGGCGCGGTTGCGTCGACGTAGGCTCGCAATTCAGAGTTGTATTCGACGTACGTCGAGGGCGGATCGTGTTGAACGTACGTTGACGACACTGTCTCGATCTCGTGCTGCCCGATCGACATGAAGACCAGGGCAGTGAAAGGAATCGTCAACCCCAGCGTCGCTGCGACGGGATTCGACGGCAGAACGGATCCGAGCAGCAATCCCGACCCGACGCCCAGCGCGACAATGCGGAGCAGTAGAGCAAGTTCGTGTTCGCCGTCGAAGATCCACTCCGACAACGGGATCGCAGCCAGCAGAGCCAGACCTGCGATCGTGCGATCCCGGTGTCGAGAACGCGACAAGCCGAAGACGACCGCGATGATCGCGAGGGCAGCGATCACCAACGGCGAGGTTCGGTCACCGTCGAGAAAGAAGCGGTCGGTCAGATCCGCGAACACCGTCGTGGCGGCGGCTCCAACAGCGGTTGCAGCCCAAAGGAATCCGCCACTGCCTGAAGTTGTGTCCAGTCTCCTCACACAGAACCAGGTCAGGGTGAGGACGGCGACGGTGGACGCGACCATGACCAGCCAACCCGAAAACGTCGGTGGGTTCTCTTGCCGGTCGACGACCGAACTCAGAATCCGTTGGGTGATGGCGAGGCCGGTGACAACTGCCAGAGCGGCTGCGGCGACGCCCGGTTCGCTTTCGCTGATCCGCAATTCGGAGTCGTCTGTCACTGCGCACGCCACTGCGCAGATCAGGGTCAGCAACAGAAGTGCCCAGGCAGGTTCGCCGATGGACGACGTGCTGACGGGTATCAAATCGCCGGTGGACGATTGTGCGGCCAACCACGTCGACACCACGCCAATGATCAGCAGGTTGCGTCCGAGGCGGCTGTCCCACGATGCGGCGACAGCGCCGCCCAGGATGAGTCCGGCTGCAATGGTTTTGGCGAAACCCAGAACGCTCAGCAGATCAAGACCGACTTCTTCGGCGACGAGGAATCTGATCAGAATCAACACTACGACGCCCGTGTACACAAACGCCCACGCACGCCTGCGAGAACCGCGGTGCTGGAGATACGCGCAGGCCCCTACGGCGACGATGGCGCCCACCACGACGCTGGTGGATTGGCTGCTGATCCATTGGTCGATCTTCGACTGCGGCTCGGTAACAGGCCATCTCATTCGCGCTGGGTTCGTCAGCGCCAGGGCGGCAAGGATTCCCGAGAGAAAGGCCGCGAGGGCGCCGGTGCATGACCGGAGGTCGATGGTCATCGGTCTGTCCCGATCAGGCGGTCTCGGTGGGTTCCGATACCTCGACGGGTGGGTGGGATCGTCGAAGGATCGCCGCACCACAGAAGCCGATGATCAGGGCGAAGAGGATTGCAGTGCCGACAGTCTGAGCGGTGACGTAGTCGACGGTGATTCCGATGCCGCGTCCGAATAATCCTCCGTCGCCGTGGGGAGAGACCGCATCGATGTCGAGCTGGCCTTGGATGTATATCGACGTCATCATCGGTGGGAAAGAGAGCTGATCGGTGAGAATGGCGATCGACGAGAAGGTCATCGCGGCAAAGGGAATGGCGAGTCCGAGTGTGGCGTCGACCAGGCTGCCGGGAGCAAGGGAACCGAACAGTAAACCGGCGGCGAGGCCCAGCGCGGCGATCTTCAGCGCGATTGACCAGACGCCGTGCGCGGAGTCGAAGGGCAGTAGTTCTGACAGTGGAACCGCAACGAGAACGGCGATGGGCACGAAGTTTGGCACCTGCTTGTGCAGTCTCAATCCGACGGCAACCGGCAGGGCCGCGAAAAGCACCAGTACCCAAGGGGACTTCAGGTCTCCCCAGTGGCCGGAACCCTTCGCGATGTCGACGAAGAGCGGGGCCGACGCAGCGGCCAGTGCGGTTGCCGCCCAGAGGAACTTGCCACCAGCACCGGAGGCGTCGCCGAGGCGGTAAGCGGCGATCCACGTCAAGGCGAGCGCAGCGCCTGCCGCCAAAACCATGACGATCCAGGCGGTCGCCTCGGACGCGTATTGCTGGCGGTCGATCACGGCGCCGAGCACTCGATGCCCGATCGCCAGCGCGGTGATCACCACGAGAGCGATGCGGATTTCACCCGAGTCCGGCTTGCGAATCCGGAAGCCGGCTTGCGCGGTCACTGCACAGGCGATTGCTGCTGCGGCCGTGGCGCCGATCAGCCACCACGACGGCTCACCCACCGAAGACGTCGTCATCCTGGCTGTCCCACCGGCGAACGTGCGGATCGCGAGGAAGGTGGCGAGCACGCCGAGGAGTGTCGCGTTCTTGGTGGCAGTGCGGTCCCAACTGACGGCAACCACGCAGCCCAGAATGGTGCCGGCTGCAACACTTTTGACGATGATCAAGGCGATCAGCAGGTCCAGTGACGCAACTTCGGGTACGACTGCCCGAACGATCGCGATGACGGCGACGCCGGCGGCGATCGCGATCCACGCCGCCCGACGGGACCCGCGACGCTGTGAGATGGCGCAGGCAAGCACGGCGATCACGGCGCCCAGTCCGACAGCAGTCGGTCCGCTGCTGATCCAGCGATCTACTTCCGACGGGGAGGCCACGATGGCCCAGTCGCGAAGAACGGGATTGGTCAAGGCCAGCGCCGCGAGTATCCCGGACAGGAGTGCAGCGACGGTGGTGAGGATCGCTCGAAGATCGAGTGGCATCGGGCCAACCTATCGCGGCGCCGCAACATCGGTCGTGGGCGGCGTGAGTGCCGGAAACCAGATGTCGGTGAGAACGTCTGCTGCGACGTCCGCACCCGCGGTGATCGCGCCCTGTTCCGCCCACCGAATGAAGAAGCGCTCGATCTGTGTCAGCAGGAGCTCGACCCGGAGTTTCGCCTCGTCGTGTCGGCTCTGCGGCCAGCGTGCCAGGTACGACGGCATCGCGTTGGGCAGTGCAGAGATGCCTTCGCGTGCCAGTGTTCGGAATTCGGGTTCGAGGACCATGGCCTCGTCCCACGCCCGCATCATGTGGTGGTGATCGCGGCACCAGTCGAGAGCGCGGTTGATCCAGCCGGCGAATTCTTCGCGCGAACCGGAATCGAGTACGTGGTCGAGATCCTGGAATATCGCGAGCGTGCTGGATACGACCGTGTTCGAGCCGAGGGCCTTGAGTATGTCGATCTTGCCGGGGAAGTGCAGGTAGAAGGTGGCGCGGCTGCAACCGACCCGGCCGGCGATGTCCTCGACGGTGACAGCCGCGTATCCGCGTTCGGTGAAGAGCGCGCCGGCGGCATCCACGAGGTCTGCGCGGGTTCGCTGCTTCTGCTTCTCTCGCAGCGTCAGTCTGCCGGAGGTATCTGTCATTACCGGGATCCTAGTGCCGCGGGGGCTCTCACGGGTCAGTTGCACGAGACTCTCCGTCTTTCACTTGACAGCCCGTTAGTGAAAGCTACTCTGTGGTGTAGCGCACAATCGACCGATCAGAGGACGCCATGACCATCTCGGACACAACTCGCACGCCTGACCTACCGGCCGGATTCGACGTCACCGATCCTGCTGTCCTCGGGGAGCGGATCCCTTTCGAGGAATTCGCCGAACTGCGTCGAAGCGCGCCCGTGTGGTGGTGTGAGCAGCCGCCGACCGTTGGTGGATTCCAGGACGAGGGCTACTGGGTGGTCTCGCGTCACGCTGACGTCAAAGAGGTCAGCCAGCGCAGCGATGTGTTCTCGAGCTGGGAGAACACCGCGATCGCGCGTTTCGCCGACGACATGCCACGTGAGGCCGTCGAGATGCTCCGGCATCTTCTGCTCAACAAGGATGCGCCGGAGCACACCAAGCTCCGCAAGCTGATTTCGAAGCTGTTCACGCCGCGCGCGATCAACGGCATGCGCGACGAATTGGATCGTCGTGCGCGCAGCATCGTCGACACCGCTGTGAGCGAAGGCCCGGGCGACTTCGTGAAGCAGGTTGCCAGCGAGCTGCCGCTCCAGGCGATCGCGGATCTGATCGGTGTACCGCAGGACGATCGGGACAAGCTGTTCAAGTGGTCCAACGAGATGATGGGCTACGACGACCCGGAATACCAGGGTGATCCGGCAGTCGCGTCCACCGAGGTCCTCGGATACGCGTACCAAATGGCAGACGCGCGTCGTACCTGTCCGGCAGATGACATCGTCACGACTCTGGTCCAGGCCGACATCGACGGCGACGCTTTGAGCCCGGAGGAGTTCGGGTTCTTCGTGCTCATCCTGGCGGTCGCAGGGAACGAGACCACCCGCAACGCCATCACGCACGGAATGATCGCGTTCCTGGACAACCCCGAGCAGTGGGAGCTGTACAAGAAGGAACGTCCCAAGACGACGGCCGACGAGATCGTCCGGTGGGCGACACCGGTCACCGCGTTCCAGCGCACCGCGCTCGAGGACACCGAGCTGGCAGGAGTGTCGATCAAGAAGGGGCAGCGCGTGGTGATGCTGTACAGCTCCGCGAACTTCGACGAGGACGTGTTCGAGAACCCGATGACGTTCGACATCACTCGTAACCCCAATCCGCACTTGGGCTTCGGCGGAACGGGCGCGCACTTCTGCATCGGTGCCAACCTCGCTCGCATGGAGATCGACTTGATGTTCAACGCGATCGCCGACAACGTCCCGGACATCACCAAGATCGGTGATCCGCGCCGTCTGCGCTCGGGTTGGATCAACGGCATCAAGGAGTTCCAGGTCGATTACAAGAGCACAGGCTGCCCGGTCGCTCACTAGAGTCGGTAGGTGAGAGGTACACCCCACGATCTCGAGGAGCCACCGCATGACTTCGATCAACGACAAGGCAACTGCTCTACTGGCGTTGCACCAGCCAGGTAACCCGGTCATTCTCCCGACGGTCTGGGACGCGTGGTCGGCGAATCTTGCGGTGGCTGCCGGTTTTGCAGCCCTGACGGTGGGCAGCCACCCGGTTTCCGATTCCATCGGCAAGCCGGACAACGAGGGCATCACCTTCGACGAACTTCTGCACCGGATCAAGCAGATCACCGGTGCGGTCGACGCCCCGATCTCGGTGGACATCGAGGGTGGTTACGGGCTCGAGCCGGCAGTTCTCATCGACGGGTTGATCGATGCCGGCGCTGTCGGACTCAACATCGAGGACACCGTCCACAGTGAAGGCGGACGCTTGCGTGAGGCGCAGGAGCACGCCGACTTCGTGGGTGGGCTTCGTCAGGCCGCCGACGCAGCCGGAGTTCACGTTGTCGTCAACGCGCGCACCGACCTGTTCGTGAAGCAGGTCGGTGACGAGTCCGATCGTGTCGATCGCGCCATCGCACGCCTCAAGCTGGCGGCCGACGCCGGCGCCGACGTTCTTTACCCCGTCGGGCGGCATGACGACGCGACCCAGCGCCGCCTGACGTCCGAACTTCCACTTCCGATCAATGCGATCGGAATCCCGGACCAGGACGATCCGGCAAGTTTCGGTCCGCTCGGAGTGGCACGTGTGAGCTTCGGTCCGTTCTTCCAGATGGCATTGGCCAACCGCGCGAACGAGATCTTGGGACGCTGGAAGTAAGAATGCAGACACTGATGTCGCCCGGCCCGCTTCTCGACGATCGCGGACATTTGGTCGAGACGGGTTGGGCCCCATCGGAGATTCGCAAGTATCGACGCTCTGCGATCACCGCTCCCAAGTTCCGGATCAAGGAGTGGGACTACTACTGCGTTCTTACTGCGGATTACGGCATCGCGTTGACCGTCGCCGACAACGGGTACATGGGCTTGCTCGGAGTCTCCTGGCTCGATTTCCGAATACCACACGAGATCACCGAAAACGTGATGCTGCCGTTCCCGATGGGAAGGCTCGGTCTGCCCGAAAGCGCGGACGACGGTGATGTGGTGGTGTCGAAAGGTAAAGCTCGCTTCGAGTTTCGCCATGTGGACGGTGGGCGCCACTTGATTGTCGACTACCCGGCTTTCGACGGTGGACGAGGTCTTCATGCCGATCTGTTCCTGGCGAGTCCTGCCGATGACCGGATGGTGATCGCCACACCGTTTCCGAAGGCGTCCAGATCGTTTTACTACAACCAGAAGATCAACTGCCTGCCCGCTGCCGGGACCGTGCGAATCGGGAGCGACGACTTCACATTTCGCTCGGAAGACTCGTTCGGCGTTCTCGATTGGGGCAGGGGAGTCTGGACTTACGACAACACCTGGTACTGGGGTTCTGCATCCGGACTGGTGAACGGCGAGCGGTTCGGATTCAACATCGGTTACGGCTTCGGCGACACTACGGCGGCCAGCGAGAACATCGTGTTTGTCGGCGGCCGGGCGCACAAACTGGACAGGATCGACTTCGGCATCCCGCAGGGAAAGTACGACGGCGCGCCGTGGAACTTCTCGAGCAACGATGGTCGCTTCGAGATGACTTTCGAGCCGATCATCGACCGTGTCGCGACTTTCGATGTCGGGGTGCTGCGTTCGATTCAGCATCAGGTGTTCGGAAAGTTCTCCGGCACAGTAATCCTCGACGACGGTACCTCCGTGGTGGTTCGAGATCTCCTCGGATTTGCCGAGGAGGTTCGGAACCGCTGGTAGGCCGTACGTCTCCGCGAAGATGACGGAACGCAGCATGAGCACCGGGGCATGATCGTGCCCCGGTGCTCGCGTTTTCAATTTGTGCCCGTTCAGGCTGCTGTCGGTGGGCTGTTCCCGCCGATCGGCTGTTGATATGGATCGATCGACATCGGTGGATAGAACACTGTTTTTCGGTCGGGGCCGATCTCGACCCGCCATTCGGTGTGGTGCAGTGTCCGATGGTGGTGACCGCACAACAAGATCAGGTTGTCGAGATCTGTTGGGCCGCCATCGTTCCAGTGAACGATATGATGGGCATCGCACCACCCCGACGGTGTCCCGCACCCCGGGAACGCACACCCACCATCCCGAACTGCCAACGCCCGCCGCTGCGGCACCGTTGCTGTTCTTGCTTCCTTGCCGCAGTCGAGCGGAACACCATTCTTGTCCAGGAGGATCCGGGTGACGGTGCAGTCGCACGCCAACATCCGGGCGGTATCGATACTGATCGGGCCCACCCAATCCGTCCACGCGAACCCGAGTTCCTCCGTCGACGGCAGGAGGTCTTTCAACGCTTGCAGATCCGTCATGTCTTTCGCGCTGGCCGTTACCGTGATGTGCGGTTTCACGCCGCCTTCGATCGGACCCAACCCCGCCCGCTCGTACCGGCGCAACAGTTCGCAAAACCCGTCCGCACGCCGTAATGCAGGCGTGCGGGTGTCCTTCACGCCGTCCTTCTCCGGTGTCGGAGCGGACAGGCTCGACAACAACGTGATCAACCGCGCCCCGTTGACCGCATCCAGATCACCCTTCACCGTGACCCTCCCGTACAGGCCTTTCGAGGCGTAGAACTCGTTACGCTCCGAATCCTCGCCGACCGGAACGCCGTCCTCACGCTTGCCGTACTGCTTCTCGATCCGCCGAATCGCTGCCCGCACCGCATCACAATCCGCGATGTTCTTCGACGCCAACCCGAGCAGAATCCCGCGGGCCTTGTCCACGTCCGCCAGGGTCATGTTCTTCGGCGGATGCTGACAAAACGACGCCACCTGACGGGCTTTCAACGCATCCACGTCACCCCGGTGAAACGCATCGCCCACAACGGGTTCGAGCATCAACAACCGCGCCAACCCGACCAGCAGACTGCACTCACCGATCTCGAGATTCGTCGAACCGTGCAACCACTGTGCGATCGCCCGAAAACCCTTCCCGCCGAGAACGTCACGGGAAAACATTTCCACGATCAGCAACACCATCCGCGATTGCAACTCGTGCCGGGCGCGCACCAGATCGAGAACCTCACTCTTGAGGTCCTCACCATCCAGCTGCCATGCTTCCCGACTGTTCATACCGAAAGTTTAATCGAACATACTTTCGAGAGCCAGGGACAAAACGGACTACTTTGAGTTCGAGATCAGCCGATCGCGCTCAGGTCTCCGTACACCGTCCGACCCTCCAGGATGGTGGCGAGCACCGTGATGTCGGCCAGCCTGGTCGGCTCGACGTCGAGGGGATTTGCCGACAGCACAACAAGATCCGCGTAGGCGCCGGGAAAGATGGACCCGATGTGATCTTCGCTGAACAGCTGCCACGCGGCGTTGACCGTATGGGCGCGCACGGCGGCGTCCACGGGGATCCGTTCCTGGGGTGCCACGACGCGGCCGCTGGGCGAAAGTCTGGTGACGGCGTCCTGCATATTCCGTAGCGGATTGGCGGGGGTGACGGGACCGTCGTTGTGGAAGGTGAACCGTTGCCCGGCCGCGAGTGCAGATCCTGCTGCGGCCCAGACGGATCCGTATTCGGGGCCGAACAGATCATCCACCAGAACGTCACCCCAGTAGTGCAAGTGGTCGATGAAGATGCTGACCGTGACGCCCAGTTCCGCTGCGCGGGCGAACTGATCCGGACGCATCGCGCCGACGTGTTCGAGACGCAACCGGTGATCGGGCCGGGGGTGCTCCTTCAGAAGTTGCTCCCACGCGTCGAGAACCATGGTGATCGCGTCGTCGCCGTGGGCGTGGCACGCCATCTGCCACCCTTTGGCGAAGTAGGCGGAACTGATGTCGTGGATCTGTTCGCCGGTGTAGTTGGCATGCCCGTGTGTGCAGGCGATCCCGAGCGCGCGGGTGGCTTCAGTATCGAGATACGGGAAGCTGGTGGCGATGTTACCGACCCACGGTGAACCGTCGGACCAGACCTTGATGCCGATCTGGCGCACCAGGTCGTTTCCGTCGCCCGGTGACGCCTCGGTAGTGCGCGCGTCGTTGGACATCTCGTAGAGCCGCAGGCGGGTGGTGAGCAGTCCGGCGTCGGCTATCGCTGCCAGGGCGGGCCGCATCTTGGGGTCGAACGACAATTCGGCGATGGTGGTGATTCCCGCGGCGTTCAGCCGGGCGCATTCGGCCGCCACCAGTGCAGGGAAGTCGTCACCGATGGTGACTGCGTGGCCCGCGACTGCAAACACCGCGGGCATTTCGTACGCGGATCCGTCGAGTGCGCCCGTCGCGTCGTGGCCGTACGATCCGCCGATCGGATCGGGGGTATCGCGGGTGATGCCGGCCTGCACTGCTGCCGCCGTGTTGAAATACGCGACGTGACCCGAGTTGTGCATGATCACGAGCGGGTACTCCGGCGCGACGGAGTCCAGCCAGGTGATGGTTGGGTCGGGTAGGCCCTTCTGCAGCAACGGGTCCCAACCGTTCAGAGAAGCACCGGCAGCACCTCGCGAACGAACAGTGTCGACGACGGCAGCAACTACGGCATCCGCCTCGGCGATCGTGACAGGCCGAATGTCGACGACGTCAGGCCCGAGAACGATGGCTTCTTCCAGGGGGTGACCGTGCGGTTCGATGAACCCCGGCAGAACAGCGGCACCTCCGACGTCGACGACGCGGGTATCCGGCCCCACCAGTTCCTCGACGTCCGTGCGCGCGCCGACGGCTGTGATCCGGCCGCCCGTCACGGCGAGCGCCTGGGCGCGTGGTGCTTCCTCGTGCATGGTCACGATGTCGCCGTACAGAACCAGATCAGCAGCCATGGTCAGTCCTTATCGGTTGTCCGCGTACGCCTGTAGGTGTGCCACCTGCTCGGGATCGAGTGAGGGACGTACCTTCTCACGGGCGGTTGCCACGTCCGCGGCCGTCACGTCGGCCGCGTCCATGCTCCGACGCATGGCGGCGAGTGCAGCCTCACGCAGGAGAGCCGAGCAGTCTGCTGCCGAGTATCCCTCGAGATCGACGGCCAGAATGTCCAAATCGACATCTTCGGCGAGCGGTACCGACTTGCCGGAAGCACGCAGAATCGCTTTGCGAGCCTCCGCATCCGGCGGCGGTACGAATACGAGACGTTCGAGTCTGCCGGGGCGCAGGAGAGCCGGGTCGATCAGATCCGGTCGATTGGTGGCGCCCAACACCACGACGTCGCGTAGCGGTTCGACGCCGTCGAGTTCGGTCAACAACGCGGCTACGACGCGATCCGACACCCCGGAGTCGGAGCTTTGACCACGACGCGGGGCAAGGGCGTCGATCTCGTCGAGGAAGATCAACGAGGGCGCCGAATCGCGTGCGCGCTGGAACAACTCGCGTACGGCCTTTTCGGAGGCGCCGACCCACTTGTCCATCAGCTCAGCCCCTTTGACGGCGTGGACGCTGAGGTGACCTGAGCTGGCAAGGGCACGAACGAGATACGTCTTACCGCAGCCGGGAGGGCCGTAGAGGAGCACGCCGCGAGGTGGGTCGACACCGAGGCGCGCGAAGGAGTCGGGGTGCTGCAGCGGCCACAACACCGCTTCGGTGAGCGCCTGTTTGGTTTCGACCATGTCGCCGACGTCGTCTAGGGTGACGCTGCCGATCGACAGTTCTTCGGTACTCGAACGAGACAGTGGCCGAATCACTTCGAGGGCACCGACAAGATCTTCCTGCGTGATCTCCGGAGAATCACCGGATTTGGACGCCCGCGTCGCCGCTCGCAAAGCAGCTTCACGGCAGAGCGCCGCGAGGTCGGCGACCACGAATCCGGGTGCGCGCGAGGCGATGGCGTCGAGTTCGAGGGTTCCGGTGGGCACTCGGCGGAGCAGGAGTTCGAGCAACGCCTTGCGAGTTGCGCCGTCCGGCAGGGTAAGTGCGAGTTCTCGATCGCAGAGATCCTGGCCGCGAAGGCGCGCGTCGACGGTCTCCGGATGGGCGGAGGTCGCGACGAATGCCACGCCCGGGGTTGCGACGGCGCTGCGCAGTTGTTCGAGGATCAGTGCGGACACCGGTTCCGCGGTGGCCGGAAGCAGAGCGTCGATGTCACTGATCAGCAGTACACCACCGCCGCGCACGGCAGCAACGGCGTCGACGATTCGCTGCAGGCGGGTATTCGCCTCGGTGGCACCGACTCCCGGGCCGTCGAGTTCGACCAGTTTGCGCGAGGACAGGACCGAGCGGGCCAACGTGGCTTTGCCCACGCCGGCGGGGCCCGTGATGAGGACGCCGAGGTGCGGTGAGGCGCCGAGCGTACGGAGCAGTTCTGGTTCGTCGAGTGCCAGGCCGAGCCACTCGGTCAGCTTGGCTGCCTGCGCTTGCGCGCCGACGAGGTGATCCAGCGGAACCGACGGTGCAGGCTCGATCGCGACGGCGGCCGGACTGGAAACAAGCGCACTCGGTGTCAGTGTGCCCGCCGAGCCGGAACCCCAGTTGACCGCCGAATTCGGCTGGACGCTGACCGGACCACCGGCAGGTTCGACGGCCGTGACGGTGAGCAGTTCGGATGTCCACGCGACGCCGAAGGTACGGGAAAGCGCTTGGGTGGCTTCGGAAGTGCTCGTACCCGGACCGAGATCGCGGGGGAGGAGCGAGACCGTGTCGCCGACGCTGACGACCTTGCCCAGAAGGGCTTGTCGCAGAACCGTCGAGCTGATCGAATTTGTCGCCATGGACGAGCCGGTGACGGAGACGGATCGCGCTCCGTACACCGTCACCGGACCGACCACGACGGATGAGTTCTCGGTCAGGCCGACGTTCGACATGGTGACGTCGTCGAGAAGGATCGTGCCTGCCGGGGTTCCGGTGGGCGCACGGCCCGCGACGGTCGCGGTGCCGCGGGCTCCCATGAGTGCGATGGCATCCCATTCGCGGATGCCCAACGCCGCCAACGCTTCGGGGTGCAAGCGCACTACCCCGCGGCGTAGGTCGGCGGCAGAGGTGTTGAGTCGAACGGTGAGGGCGAGTTCCGGCGAAGTCACCTCTCGAGAGTACGTCGTGGACTAGCGGGGTCGCCGCAATCCGAGACGAGCGGCCGAGCGGCGGCCACCGACGTTGGGTTGGCGTCGGATCGCGCGGCGTTCGGAAGGCTTGATGTCCCAGGTTTCGGGACGTGCTGCCACCCACCGCTTCGAGTGCACGGCAAACGGGATGTGCACCAGGTAGATCGCGATGAGAACGATCAGCAGGATGTACGGGTAGGTGATGAGTGCGGCCGCAGCCAACGTCACCAGGACGAGCAGGCCGGCCGCCATGTGCGGCGGCACGGATACCGACTTCATCGCCAGCGTCGGGATGCGGCTGACGATCAGTGCAGCCGAGAAGAGCGTCCACACGATGACGACGAAGTGCGAAGACCACCAGCCGTCACCCCACTGAGCCGTCGCGGCCAGGGGAGTGAGGGCGATGAGTGCGCCGGCCGGAGCCGGAACGCCGACGAAGTACTCACGTGCATACGCGGGGACGTCGTCGTCGTCGAGCAGGGTGTTGAAACGTGCGAGTCGCAACACGATGCTGACCGCGTAGATCAACGCGATGATCCAGCCGATGCTGGTGCCGTCCAGCAAGGTCACGTACAGGACCAGGGCCGGGGCGACGCCGAAGGAGATGGAGTCGGCCAGTGAGTCGAGTTCGGCGCCGATCTTGCTGGTGGCGTCGAGCAGTCGCGCGATGCGGCCGTCGAGTGAATCGAGGACGGCAGCGGCGCCGATCATCGCGAGCGAGGTGCCGGGTTGTCCATCGAGAGCGAATTTGACGGCGGACAGCCCGGCGCACAGCGCCAGGATGGTGATGACGGACGGCAGCAACCGCACCGCCTGGGTGCGTTTGGGCATCTTCGCGCCGGGTTGGGCGGCTCCCGGCTTCTTCACGGCTGACTTCATCTTCGGCGTCTTCACGGCAGTTGCGCGATAACTGTTTCAGCACCGATCGTGCGTTGTCCCGGCTCGACCAGGAGTGTGGTTCCGGCGGGGAAATACGTGTCGACGCGTGAGCCGAAACGGATCAGTCCGTACGTGTCGCCGATCGGCAGGACGTCACCGACACCGGCGTAGCAGACGATGCGGCGCGCGAGCAGTCCCGCGATCTGGACAACCGCAACGTCGTGACCATCGGCGGTTTCGATCAGCATGCTGTTGCGCTCGTTGACCTCGCTGGCGTCGGCGAGATCTGCGGAGAGGAACTTGCCTGCCTGGTGAACGACCTCTTTGACCGTTCCACCGACAGGGCTGCGCTGGACATGCACGTCGAGAACCGAGAGGAAGACGCTGACGCGCGGGCGCGGCTCGCTTCCGAGATTGAGCTCGGCGGGCGGAACGGCGTTGTCGACCAGCGCCACCTCGCCGTCGGCGGGTGCGACGACGACGCCGATGCGGTTGGGCGGCACCCGGTGCGGGTGACGGAAGAACGTGGCGCATGCGGCGGCGGTGGTCAGACCGGCTCGGCGCACCCACTTACGGTTGCGGCCCAGAGCTGCAACTCCCAGCGGGGCCAGCACGAACGGCAGGCCGGCGGGATGAAGTGGCGGAATCGCATGGCGAACCAGATCGACGATATGTCCGATCCCGGTGGGTTGCGGGGTTCCGGGGGGTGTGGGTCGGCGTGCCACAGGCTCCTCTAACTACTCGGTAGGTCTTCTGCTGGTCGCACTGACAGTACGGGGTGGTAGAGCATCCATAGATTACGTGAACGCCTTCTCTCCTACAGGCTGTAGTGGCATCAAGTACGAGTAGTACCCGACACAGTCGCCGGTGCGTATCGCCAGCGGGAGCGTCGCACCGCTTACTCGGATCACCAGTTGCCGCCCCGGTTGGGCTGCGGCGGCGTCGCGCAGTCGCTGCCGGTCGACCAGTACTCGGAACCTCTCACGGGGATCTGTTCCGCCCGGATCCACCCGGGCACCACCGTCTTCGCCGACGCTGACGACGGCACTGTCCTCGGTGCCGTTGAGCAGGGCGGCAAGGTGGTCGCCGCTCAGTTCGACGGCGTCGTTGTGCTCGCGCAGGATTCGGTGATCAGGGAACTCTCCGTCCTCGATCAGGGGACTGGACACCTCACCCCCCGGATACGACGCAGTCACCGTGCGCGGGGAGAAAGTCAGCGTCACGACGCCGGCGACATCGCGCAACAATCGCGCGAAGGCCACGGGAACGACAGCGGACACCGTCAGAGCAGAGTGAACTTTCACCTCTGCGACCGCGAGCCGGAACTGATCAGTGGTGACAAACGCAGCGACGCCGTCGTGAATGTCGAGGTGGACGCCGCGAAGTATCGGGAACTCCGATTCCTCGTTCACGGCGAACAGCACGGCGTCGAGTGCGCGTCGTAGATCCCACGAGTCGATGTCCACGCCGCCGGAGGCAGGTAGCGAATCGATCAGCCGGTGAATTCGCCCCAGTTCGGCGCGGGCGTCGGCGAGACCGTCCTCGAGGTTGCGCAGATGGGCGTCCAGGCACGAATGCGGTTCCGGCCCTGTCAGGACGGCCATCATGTCGCGGATCGGAACACCGACGCGTCGCATACCGGCGATCATGCGGGCGTCGCGGAGCTGATCGTCGGTGTACCAGCGGTAACCGGTGTGCGGATCGACGGAATGCGGGACGAGCACGCCTTCCTTGTCATAGAACCGCAGCGCGCTGATCGGGAGCGCCGACGCCCTGGACATCTCGCCGATCGTCAAGAGGGCGGAACTAGTGGTCACGGATCAATTCTGCCCGCAGTCGCTCGATGGCGCCCCTGATCATCCGGCCGTAACCGTCGTCGGCGAGTGTGCCGACCGACGCCTCGGCCTTCGTCAGATGCTCGACGGCCTCGGTGTCGCGTCCGAGTTTGCGGTAGTCGGCAGCCAGGTTGAGGTGCAGCGATGGATAGAAACCGGCGACCTGCAGCGATGCGTGGTGTTCCTGGGCTCGCGCGTCGGTCAACGAATCGGCAGCGTCGAGGGCGCGCAGGTCCCAGCAGAGCTCCTGAGCCGGATCGTCTTGAACGTCGGCCATGTAGTGCGCGAGGGTGACGATGTGGAGCGCATCGGGGGCGGCGCTGATCTCTTCCCACACCTTCTCGAACGCAGAGCGAGCCCCAGCTCGATCGCCGGAGCTCGCCAATTCTTGTGCCTGCGCTATCTGTGTCATCACGGGATCCATGGAACGGATCCTGATGCCTCGACCAGGTCGAGGGTCAAGCAGAGGTGCGTGCAGCCGCCTCGGCCTCGCTCTTCACACGCTTCAAGGTGGCATTCATGCCTTCGACGAGCTCGACCTCGAAGTCGGCGTTTCCGCCCAGGACGGTCTTGACGAGGAACTGCGAGACCTTCGACGTTCCGGTGGGAGCCTCGCGACGCTCGGTCACTTTGGTGCCGGTAGCGGTCGGCTCGAGTTCGTAGGACCAGATCGTGCGGTTCTCCGCGATGCGGAACGCCACCGACTTGTTGGGCTCGAAGCGAACGACCTTCGACGACGTCGGCCAGACCAGCAGGCCCTTGCGGTTGACGTTGATCGTCTTGGCGCCCTCACGCACGGTCCCGCCGATTACCTTCATCACCTTGCACTGGGGGCTCCATTCGCCCATGCGCTGCAGGTCGGCGACGATTGCCCACACGTCCTGCGGTGATGCGTCGATGTCGATGCTTGCTTCGAGGGTGTTGGACACAGTCTCTCCAGTCGAGTTGATGCTACGTAAAGTTACAAACACTTTTGTCGATCGTAAGCGATCCGTCAATGGACCATGTGTGTCAGGTCACTGTACGGCCGTCCAACAGGGTCGTGCGGGAACACGCGCGGTGGTAGCGGACAATGGTTCGCGCACGTATGACGATCCATCCGACTGGAGTACCGAGAAGTGAACAGCGACGCCGCGACGCAGGATGGCCTCAAGCGAGGGCTGACAGCGCGCCATATCCGCTTCATCGCCCTCGGATCAGCCATCGGAACCGGACTGTTCTACGGCAGCGCCGAGGCCATCAAACGAGCCGGCCCGTCGGTGCTCCTGGCCTACCTGATCGGCGGTATCGCGGTCTACCTGGTGTTGCGAGCGCTCGGCGAGATGGCGGTCCGTAACCCGGTTTCCGGTTCGTTCAGCGAGTACGCGAACAAGCACCTCGGACCACTCGCCGGTTTCATGACCGGGTGGACGTACACGTTCGAGATGGTGATCGTGTGCCTTGCCGACGTCACTGCCTTCGGCCTGTACATGCAGTTCTGGTTCCCGGACGTACCGAGATGGATCTGGGTTCTGGCTGTCGTCTTCTTCATCGGCGCGATAAACCTGTTGAGCGTCAAGGTGTTCGGCGAACTGGAATTCTGGTTCACGCTCGTGAAGATCACCGCCATCATCGCGATGATCGCCGGCGGCATCGCGATCATCGTGTTCGGATTCGGCGTTCACGACACCGATGCCGGAATCAGCCACCTCTGGTCGGACGGCGGGTTCTTCGCGACGGGCTTCGGCGGATTCGTCGCGTGTTTCGCGATCGTCATGTTCGCGTTCGGCGGCACCGAGATCATCGGTATCACCGCGGGCGAAGCCGAGGATCCGGCGCAGACCATCAGGAAAGCCGTCAACACGGTCCCGGTGCGCATCATTCTCTTCTACATCTGCACCCTCGCCGTCATCATGGCGATCATTCCGTGGCAGACCATCAACTCCGACAACAGCCCGTTCGTCCAGATCTTCGAGAACCTCGGATTGGGAACGGCCGCATCGATCCTCAACATCGTTGTCATCACCGCTGCCCTGTCCGCCATCAACAGCGACGTTTTCGGTGCGGGTCGCATGATGTTCGGAATGTCGCATGCGGGCCAGGCCCCGCAGGTGATGAAGAGAGTCTCCGCCAACGGTGTTCCGTGGATGACCGTTGTCATCATGACCGGTGCCCTGTTGGTGGGAGTACTGCTCAACTACCTGATCCCGGACCAGGTGTTCCTCGTCATCGCCTCGCTGGCGACCTTCGCCACCATTTTCGTCTGGATCATGATCCTGCTCTCGCAGTTCCGTTCCCGCGCTCAGATGAGTGCAGACGAAACAGCGGCACTGAAGTTTCCAGTGCCGCTGTGGCCGTACGGTCAGATCTTCGCGATCGTGTTCCTGGCTTTTGTCATCGTGTTGCTCGGCGTCATCGCCGACACCCGAGTTGCCTTGCTCGTCGGTGCCGGATGGCTGGTTCTGCTGACGGGCGCGTACTACAAGTGGGTGAAACCGGCTGTCAGCGCAGCGGATCGAAGTGGCGCATGACGGTCGGCGTCTGAGCGCCGGTCATCGAGTCGGCCACCATCTTTCCGGTCAACGGACCCAGGGCGATTCCCCACATCCCGTGACCACCGGCGACGTGCACCCGCGGCGACTTCGTGGCTCCGATCAACGGCAAGCCGTCGGTAGTGCACGGTCGTGATCCCACCCATTCCTCTTCCCTCGCAGTCCAGTCGATGCCGCTGAGCATCGGCTTTGCCGCATCGATGATCGCCTGCACGCGGCGCGGATCCAGCGGCGCGTCAGGGCTGCGGAATTCCATCATTCCGGCCACTCGGAAGCGATCGTGCAACGGAGTGCATGCGACGCGCTGGGTGGGGAAATACACAGGGTTCTTGGGGAGGTGCTCGGGCTTGACACTGAAGCTGTATCCGCGTCCGGCCTGCACCAGTTTGCGCACACCGAACGGTGCTGCGAGCTTGTTCAAGCGGGCACCGCTCGAGATGACTACGGAGTCACCGTCGCGTGAATCACCGTGTGCACTGCGAACAGTGACTCCGCCGACCCGATCGTCGATCTGCGTGACGTCGAAACCGCTGACGATTTCTCCACCGCGTTCACGAACCGCGTCCGCCAACGAGTTCACGAACAACGGGGGATCGATGAAACGCTGATTGCGCAGGCGCAAACCGGCTTTCACACCCTGGCCGAGTGAAGGCTCGAGCGAATGAATCGCGTCGTAGTCGAGGAGGTCGAAGTCGACCTCGCCGCCCGCGGCCTCGACGTGATGGAACTCGTCCACCAAGGTCTGTCGGTCCTTCTCGGACGCAAACGCGGCGAGGAAAGGATCGGCCAGGCGGGTCAGCTCTTTGACGCCACCGTCGGCGAGTTCGTCGTACGCGCCCAAGGCTGTTCGGTTGACCTCGGTGTAGACCGACATCGCTTCCTGCCACTTCGACGGCGTGCAGTGGCGCGCGAACCCGACCAGGAACCGAATCAGCTTCAGATCGGTGGTCAGTGGCACGTACACCGGGGACGACGGGCTGAGCATCGCGCGCAAGCCGTATTGGAGCACTGCGGGTTCGGGCAGCGGAAGCGTCAATGCGGGGGCAAGCCAACCGGCGTTGCCCCAGCTCGCGTCGGCTGCGACGCCGTCGCGATCGACGACGGTGACCTCGACTCCACGTTCCTGCAAGAACCAGGCCGTCGACAATCCGACAACACCCGCACCGACCACGACCACACGATCGGGGCTCAGACGAGTTCCCATGACGCACTCCTTCTACAGACTCTGCTCGAACCGAGACGCCGGTCACATCCGGCTCTTCTCTCAAGCATGAATCGCGGGGGCGGCAAAAGGACTGGCCGTTCGGCCATCGTCGGAGCTACCTCGTTGTGGATTCGCACAACGCACCGCCGCGCCTGCTCAGCGAGCGAGTTTGAACTGCAGCATCAGAATCAAGCGGGTGTCGGCGTCGGTCAGGTCGACGCCGCACATCTCCTTGCCTCGACGCAGACGGTTGCGGAGCGTGTTGGGGTGAACATGCAGTGCGGCAGAAGAATTCGCCACGTCACCGCCGTGCTCGAGAAAGGCCTTTGCCGTCGCGACCAGATCGCTGCCGTGCTGAGAGTCGTGACGTTCGAGGCTTCCGAGTGGTGTGGAGTCGCCGAGTCCGTCGATGATGTCGGCGACGTGCAGGGCGAGAACGGAGGCCAACGTGTCCCTCATTCCCGCGACGGTTCCGCCGGACCGGCCATGACGAAGCGCTCCGAGAACATGGTCGGTGTCCGAGCGCGAAAGATGTGATTCGCTTGCAGACTTCACGGTCCGGCCGACGGCCACTGCCAGGAATTCGCGACCACGGGCGCGCGTGAGGAAGTCGGCGGACAATCGGCGAGCGTTGGTCTCGTCTGTCGCGATGACAAGGTAGATGGTCTCGGACAGTTGAGCGGCAACGGCGTCGACGGCCAGAGTGTCGAGGTACAAGCTCAAAGAGGCGACCAGTCCCGCCGGCAGTGGTCCCGCAACGGTTCCGACGGCGACGACGGTGAGCGGGCCTGCCAACCGCAAGTCGTCTGCGGCGCGGAATGCGGGTTCGCCACCGCCGATCAGAGCTTGGACGCGCTGGGATTGGCGACGGCGTGTGCTGTCGACCCGGTCACGCTCCGAGGCGATTCTCTCGGCCACGACAGATACCGCGGATCGAAGTATCGATTCCTGTGTGGGCGTCGGTGTTCCGGCGAGTGCAACCCAGATCGAGCCGACGGGGTGATCGTTCTCGCGAACTGCGATAACCAGGCGCGGAGTGATCGCAGGGTCTTCGAGGTCGACGTAGATTGGGTCGCTCTCTCGGTGGAGGCGATCGAATACTCCTGCATCGGAGAGTAATTGGCGGAATCGGCTGGGTACTTGCCGGCCGAGGATCGTGCCGATGCGAGCTTCGTCCACGGCCTGCTCGCCGCCGGAGTACGCGAGGACAGTCGAGTTCTCGTCCTCGATCGTGACGGGAGCGCCGAGCAATTCGGCCAGAGAACCGGCAACGGAGAAGAGGTCGTCGTCGCGCAGGTCCATGGGTGGGAGCCTACTGAGCGATCGACGGATTTCGGGTTACGACGCCTCGGCAGGACCTCGATGGCGAATATAGGCTGGTGCAATGGCCGACATCGAAGGTGTTCTGTTCGATATCGACGGAGTCCTGCTCACGTCCTGGCAGCCGATCGAGGGAGCAGGGGAAGCGGTACGCGAAGTTCGGCGGCGCGGATTGGCCTGTGGATTTCTGACCAACACGACCTCGCGCAGTTCGACGCTCATCGCGCAGGGGTTGTGCGACGCCGGTATCGAGGTCGAGGCGAGCCAGATAGTTACTGCCGCCAGGCTCACAGGGGAGTACGTGCGGGCGACGTATCCGGACGCGCGGGCGTGGGTCCTCAATCACGGTGACGTGTCTGCCGATCTCGAGGGAATCGAATTCGACGACGCCGATCCGGAGGTCGTGATTCTCGGCGGCGCCGGCCCGGAGTTCAGCCACGAGGCGCTGAGCCGAGTGCTCGAACTTCTGCTCGCCGGTGTGCCCGTCGTCGCGATGCACCGCGGGATGATGTGGGAGACCGTAGACGGCCTTCGGATCGACACCGGAACGTACTTGCCGGGCTTCGAGGAAGTGGCAGGTGTAAATATCGCCGCAGTGGGTAAACCGTCTCTCACGGGGTTCCTGACAGCCACGGAGCTGATGCATGTCGAACCTGAGGCGACGGTGATGGTCGGCGACGACCTGATCGGGGACGTCCTCTCCTCACAGCGGGTCGGCCTGACCGGAGTTCTGGTGCGCACAGGCAAGTTTCGGCAAACAGTGCTCGACCTGTCGGTTCAGAAGCCTGATCATGTCATCGATTCGGTCGCGGATCTTCCGGCCCTTCTCGGGGTCGTCCTCGAGGCTTGACCAGGCGGGGGTGACGGACTTCACTCGAGCGGGTACTCTCGCGCCCGAATCCAATGAACCTGTTCCACGAAGGAGTTTTCTATGCCCTTGATCTCGTCAGTCTGGTTCCGTCGCTCATCCTCTCGAGTCAGCGGAATTTCCAGTAGTCGGTTGGGGGGCCGCCTGGCGAGAACAGGGGCTGTGATGACTGTAGGTATGGGGCTCGCCGCCGGGCTGGCGCTGACCGGTGCGGGAGCTGCTTCGGCAGCCCCCGTCACGTGTGTCTCGCCGCCGTCGGCCAATGACATCCAGGTCTCAGAGACCGCGAGCTGCGGCGCGCAGTCCGTCGGAGCCGGCCGTTCGCAGGCCGGTGCTGCCGAGAGCGGTACCGCTGTGAGCGTCGCCGCCGACAACGGCTACTCCAATTCATATGCAAACGGCTTCGGAACCGCGCTGGGGGCTTCTCGCGGTAACGGTCAGGCGCAGGCATTTGCGCTCGGCGGCGGTATCGCGCGGGCCGGGGCGGCTGACGGCAACGTCACCTTCGCCATCGCCGGTTACGGAGCGGGCGCTACGGCCGATGCCAACGGCGTCGACTGCGTCGGAGTGCTCTCGTTTGCGGTCAATTTGAGTAACGGACAGTTCTGCATCGCGGGCTGAGGCTCAACCTTGCACTCGGCACGCTCGAGTGCTAAAAATGCAGTTGGCACTCGCGAACCGTGAGTGCCAGGTCGAGGCAGTGAGACCGGGAACCATAGACACCCCCGGTCGTCCGTCGCGGGCACTGACTAGACCACAGGCGTAGATGGGTGACCAGGCAAATCGGTCGCCCGTGTAATGAGGTGACTGGTCAAACGGTCGCCTTGTGCCGATGAGGTGACCCGACGAGCGGTCACCTTGTGTGTCACCCCCTATCCGGAGGATCACTTCGCAATGGCAAAGATCATCGCGTTCGACGAAGAGGCACGTCGTGGCCTCGAGCGAGGCCTCAACGCCCTCGCCGACGCTGTCAAGGTGACGTTGGGCCCCAAGGGTCGCAACGTCGTTCTCGAAAAGAAGTGGGGCGCCCCCACGATCACCAACGATGGTGTTTCCATCGCCAAGGAGATCGAACTCGACGACCCGTACGAGAAGATCGGCGCCGAGCTCGTCAAGGAGGTCGCCAAGAAGACTGACGACGTCGCTGGCGACGGCACCACCACCGCTACCGTTCTCGCACAGGCTCTGGTCCGTGAAGGCCTGCGCAACGTCGCAGCCGGCGCGAACCCGCTCGGCCTCAAGCGCGGCATCGAGAAGGCTGTCGAGGCTGTCACAGCTCGCCTGCTCGAGACCGCCAAGGAGATCGACACCAAGGAGCAGATCGCTGCTACCGCCGGTATTTCCGCCGGCGACCCGTCCATCGGTGAGCTCATCGCCGAGGCTATGGACAAGGTCGGCAAGGAAGGCGTCATCACGGTCGAGGAGTCCAACACCTTCGGCCTGCAGCTCGAGCTCACCGAGGGCATGCGCTTCGACAAGGGCTACATCTCGGCGTACTTCGCCACCGATGCAGAGCGTCAGGAAGCCGTCCTCGAAGACGCGTACATCCTGCTCGTCAGCTCCAAGATCTCCACGGTCAAGGACCTGCTGCCCCTGCTGGAGAAGGTCATCCAGTCCGGCAAGCCGCTCCTGATCATCGCCGAGGACGTCGAGGGCGAAGCTCTCTCCACCCTCGTGGTCAACAAGATCCGTGGCACCTTCAAGTCTGTTGCCGTCAAGGCTCCCGGCTTCGGTGACCGTCGTAAGGCTCAGCTCGCCGACATCGCCATCCTCACCGGTGGCGAGGTCATCAGCGAAGAGGTCGGACTCTCCTTGGAGACCGCAGGCCTCGAGCTCCTCGGCCAGGCACGCAAGGTCGTCATCACCAAGGACGAGACCACCATCGTCGAGGGTGCCGGCGACGCCGACGCAATCGCCGGTCGTGTCAGCCAGATCCGCGCCGAGATCGAGAACAGCGACTCGGATTACGACCGTGAGAAGCTGCAGGAACGTCTGGCCAAGCTGGCCGGCGGCGTTGCAGTCATCAAGGCCGGCGCTGCTACCGAGGTCGAGCTCAAGGAGCGCAAGCACCGCATCGAAGATGCAGTGCGTAACGCAAAGGCAGCCGTCGAAGAGGGCATCGTCGCCGGCGGTGGCGTTGCACTTCTCCAGGCAGCTCCCGCACTGGACGACCTCAAGCTCGAAGGTGACGAGGCAACCGGCGCGAACATCGTTCGCGTTGCACTGTCCGCTCCGCTCAAGCAGATCGCATTCAACGCAGGCCTCGAGCCCGGCGTTGTTGCGGACAAGGTCTCCAACCTGCCCGCAGGTCACGGCCTCAACGCTGCGACCAACGAGTACGGCGACCTGCTCGCTGCAGGCATCAACGACCCGGTCAAGGTCACCCGCTCGGCACTGCAGAACGCAGCGTCCATCGCGGCTCTGTTCCTGACGACCGAAGCCGTTGTCGCTGACAAGCCCGAGAAGGCCGGAGCGCCTGCAGGCGATCCGACCGGCGGCATGGGCGGCATGGACTTCTGAGTCCATCTCCACCTAGCTCCTAGAGCCCGGCCCACCATTCGGTGGGCCGGGCTTTTGCTTGTCTGGAGATAAATGCGGGCATTTTTGTCCACTACTGCGACGCGATCGCGGTTTCCCGTTGCACGCTCGATGCTGTGTGCGTTTACGCCCGCGCTTACGTCCGGTTGTGTCGGCGTCTTCGGACCACTGTGATGATTTCGTCCGCCACAGCGTCGAGATGGGCCATCGCGGTGGCGGCGGAGTAACGCAACACCATCCATCCGTCGAGAACGAGTGCGTTCTGACGCCGTCGATCGTTGTTGAAAGTTGCGGGGTCGGTATGGAATTCGCGCCCGTCGATCTCCACGATCACCCGGGCTCGCGTGTCGACCAGGTCGCCGAAGTAGGGTCCGACCCGAGCGTTGATCTCCAGGTGGACGTTGCGCGCAGTCAGCGCACGGGCGACTGCTCGCTCCGGTTCCGAACGAGTGAGCGGGCAACAGGTGCGGAGTTGTTCGCGTACGGCGGGGATCCCGTGCCTGCCGCGGCTCGCATCACACAGTTGGGCTATCGACTTCCACGGCACTCGGGTCGATACCGCCGCGTCGAAGAAGGCCTCGAGTTCCGGGCGTGGCAAAGTGGTCGCGACGTCGATGAAGCACTGCTCGATCGGCACGATCGGTAAACCCATCCACTCATCCGTCGAGACTCCTGTTCGTCGGTGAAGCCGTACCCACTGCGGACTGCCTGCTCGGACGCTGGGAGCCACGGTGGCCTCGACGAAGCGTGGTTCCTCCGGCAGGAGATCCCACAGCCAGGCCGCGCTGGTATGGCTGAGGACGGCCTCGGGCTTCCACAGTGTGACCGCGACGCAACGCTCGAAGTATCCAGGTTCTTCGGTGGAGTACACCGACGGCAGGATTCGATGGAGTCGCCCTGACCGCGTGGATCGGGAGATCGAACTGCTCGAGGTGCCCTGCTCGAGCAACTGGTTTCTCGTGACAACTTCCACGTATGCACTGTGGCGGCAAGGGCCTGACGACGCGGATTCAGAAGCCACTTTGTGGATGGCCGCGTGTGTGTGGACAACCTCATGGCGTAACAGGTGTATCGAGAAGGTGGGGAACGAGAAGCTTCACCTATCCGAATGTTGAAGGATGTTTGATATTTTCCGTCCCGATTGTTCGCCTCCGCTAACCTGTGAAGTGCGGATACCTCTAGTTCTTTTGGTGGATAATTCTGTTCTGAATACCCTCAAGTACTAAGCCTTTCGGACGACGTGCATTCCGGTTGCTATTCCATTTTTCTCGATTTTCAGGCGTCTTGGACGCTAGACCTGCGAATATGGAACAGGTTTCAGATCCATCTGAAATTCTTGGGCAAAAGGCACCCAAACCGGATCCTATTGCACTACCTTGATGTCAGTCACAGCCGCGGAAAGTGGGCACCAACCCCGGAGGATCTCGGTTACATCGTTCGACAGAGATTCTTTAATTGCTACTTGGACCGGTTCTTTGTGGGCTGCATCAAGCATTCCAATGTAAATGTTCCGTGAGTATTCGCGGCCAATCGAAAGCGTGGGATTCAATATGATCGTCATGTTCCTGCAGACAACGGCGGCATTGTTCACCGACCTGCTGGGTAACGTCTGGTCCGGTTCGCTCATGCCGGGAATCGACGGGGTCACCGGATCGTTGGTTTCGGCAATCGACCTCAGTTGACGGCACCTGCAAGTTCTTCTTCCAATGTTTCTTGATGACAGGAGTGAATGATGGATCTGGGATCGATTGCGGATGTTCTCGAAGGCGAGGCCGGGGGGTTGATCAAAAACATTCTCGGGGTGGCTTTGTTTACCCCGTTTATGGCTTCGGTTGACTTCGGGTGGTTCCCGAACGTCGACTGAGAAGTGAATTTCTTTACCCAGTGAACGAAATCAATCTCAAGGAGTGTGAAATACGGTGGACACAGCTAGTTTGATAGGTGCGCTCGCAAGCGTTGACGTCGGATCCCTGGTGGATCCACTGTTCTACTTGGTCAAGGTCGTTGACGGAATCTTCTTGTCGATCACCGGAAGCCTCAACATGGGCGGTGCGCTCGGTGAGGCTGCGGCGGGCAGCGTCCAATCGGTCCTCGGTTCCGTAGCCGGCCTGTAAAAGGAGAAGGAGAAAAGATGTTCGATCTCTTCCTGGACTACCTGTCCAAGATCGTCGATTTCGGATCGATCGATCTCGTAGGCACGTTTGTGAAGTATTTGAACGCGCTGTCGTCCTCCCCCACGCCATAGAAGAACGGAATCGGTCATGCTGCAAACTTATTTAACCGGAATGATCACGTGGGTATCGAGCATGCTTGGTCTAACTTCCACTGGAAGCAAGATCATCAAGGATCCTCCACAAAAGCCGTGATCACTCCAGCGACTGCATCATATTGTTCGGTTGTCGAGGACAGCATCGTAGCGGAGCAGTCAGGCGAACCTGCACTTGCTTGAAACTATGGTCCCCGTAGCCCTGTGGCTTCGGGGACCATTGGTTTTGCAATCACCGGATTTATAGTCACAAGCTTTGCACTCAGGCGAATGTGCGGGCAACCAGCCGCGATACAAGGAGTTCAATGGGCGCGTCCAACACGTCAGGCGTAAGGATGGCGCAGCTGAACCCACGCGATGCCGAATTCATCTATCACGAGGGCGCTGGTCACCTGAACCATCTGATCGCTGTGTACTTCTTCGAGACATCGTTGCACCCAAGCGCGGAATTCACGGCAGAACAGGCAGTGGACTGGGTTACCGCACGCCTTGGATGTGATCGTATGTTCACTCAACGAGTCCAACGGACTCCGTTGGGACTGGACCATCCCTACTGGGTGACAGACCCTGACTTCGACGTGCGAAAGCACGTGTACGTCAACAAGATCGATGACACAGGATGGGCAGCACTGCAAAAGCCGTTGAGCGCGTTGTTGACGACGAAGATGGACCTGCGTCGTCCGCCGTGGGAACTGCACTTCTTCGTAGGTTTGGAGGGACTTGAAGAATTGCCGGGCCGACTGACGGCGGTGGTGCTCAAGTCTCACCACAGCGCAGCTGACGGTATCGCCATCAGGACGTTGGGCGAAACTATCTTTTCGGGCAAGGTGCAGCAGGCTGGGTCCGAACCGCCTGTGCCGTTTGTGCGAGCGAGGATATTTACCAAGTCGCTACTGGGGTTTCCCGGCCGAATATATCGCTTCGCAAGGCAGGTACCAGGCAACCGACGCGCTCAGAGAGATGCTGACGCTGCGAAGAGGGCAGGAGAATGGGTGGAGAGCCTCAACGAGAGGCCTGCAGTTCGATTCAACGGCAAGGTGAGTGGAGTGGCCTCTCTGGAACCGATGACAATGTCCGGGGAGCAGGTCCGTGCGATCAAGGATTCGGTGCCCGGTGCCACTGTCAACGACGTTCTGCTCGCCGTCGTCGGAGGTGCTCTGACGCGCTACCTCACGGAAAAGGACGAACGGCCACGAGATTCCTTGATCGCGATGGTTCCTCGCTCGGTACGCAAGGTCGAAGCGTGGGAGTCGGCGAATCAGTTGGTGGCTCTGCTGGTGGATATGCACACCCAGGTCAAGTCCCCGTTGGAGAGGTTGGCGCTCATTTCGAGTTCGGCACGGTCGGAGAAGGCGCGCACGTCCCATCCCGCGGTCAGGCGTGCCGGGGCCGCAGTCGAGACCACGCCGGCGCCGTTGATGAGATTGATGGCGTATGCGCGCAAGCAGAACGATCACAGCCTCGATCGACCGCGTTACCAGCACACCATGGTGAGTAACATTCCTCTCTCGGTCGAAGGGTTGACGCTTGCCGGCGCCCCGGGCGCGGCTGTGCTTGCAGTGCAAGCGCCTATCGACGGGGACGGGCTACGGCATTTCATGGTCGCCGCAGCAGGTGGGGGACTGACCCTCAACGTCATCGCGGATACCGCGACCATGCCCGATCTCCACCATTACATCGAACTACTGCGAGCAAGTTTCGATGATTTGGCGGCGGCAGCCGCGATGCAGACTGCGGATTCACCTGACCAAGAGGTTGCCTCCTGATCGATCGGAATCGCAGGCACCTTTTCCGATTGCTGGATTTGGTGATACCCAACGATTCCGAGCAGAACCCAGAGGATCTGCATGTCAGCTCGCTACAATTCGGACATTCGTTCAGCGTCGGAATTGAGGGGCATGCATGATCTTTCGGAACTCGTTGCCAGCCGCGGTATCTCAGATGGGACCGCGAGACGCGGAGTTCGTCTACAACGAGTCCGGCGGACATCTGAGCCACATGGTCTGCGCCTACTTCTTCGACACTACGGGCCATCCGCTCGCAGAGATGACGCACGACGACGCGGTTCGGTGGATCACCGAAAGATTCGGGTACTGGCCACTGTTCACGAGTCGCCTCCAGCGAGTTCCGCTGGATCTGGACTATCCATATTGGGTCCCGGCCGATTTCGACGTCGATGATCACGTGCACGTCCATCGTGCCCCTGTTGCCGGGTGGGCGCCGGTTCGTGAATTGCTCGGGCGCTCGCTCGGGGAGCCGATGGACCTGTCCCGGCCGCCCTGGGAGTTGCACGTCATGACCGGAGTGCACGGGATCGACGAGCTGCCGGGCAATCTGACGCTGATCATGCTCAAGACCCACCACGGAGCCGGTGACGGTCTGGCGATCCGCGATCTGACCAACCTTCTGTTCTCCGGTCCGCCGAAGCCGGAGACGAAGCGTGCCGGTTCGGGGCTTTCGTCGCTGGATTTGATCGGGCGCACGGTCGTCGGTTTGCCCGGCCAGGCGATCCGCTTCGGCCGGGGTCTGTCCGTGACAAAGGTTGCGGCCGAGACGGTTCGGGAGGCGGAAGAGGCCGGAGAGCTACCTACGTACTCGGCCGACCGCCTACCGACCCGATTCAACGGCGTGTTGGGCGGAGACATCACGATCGATTTCCTGACGCTGGACGGCCTAGACATCAAGGCGATCCGAGCGGCCGTTCCGGGCGTGACGGTCAACGACATCTTCCTGACCGTCGTCGCCGGTGCTCTCGACGCATACCTGTCGGAGAAGGGCGAGAAATCGGCCAGTGGGTTGGCGGCGATGGTTCCCCGATCGATGCGGAAGATAGCCGAATGGGAGTCGGCCAACCAACTGGCGCTGTTGACGGTCGATCTGCACACAGACGTCGAAGATCCGGTCGAGCGGCTGACACGAATCAGAGATTCGGCGCTGAGGGCCAAAGGGCGGAGTTCACACCCAGCCGTCCGTCGTTACGGCACGCGCATCGAAACTTCGCCTGCGGCTCTGCTCAGACTCACCGGTCTCTCGCGTCGGCTCAACAAGCTGGACCCTTCGCACAAGGTCATTCAGAACACGACGATCAGCAATGTCCCGGTATCAGTTGACGGCAACGTTTTCGAAGGTGCGCCGGCGGTGGCAGTTCTCGGTGGGCAGGCGCCGGTCGACGGAGACATTCTGCGCCACTTCCTCATTGCCGCGCGTGGAGGTTCTCTGACGCTCAATGTCATCGTCTCGCAAGAGACGATGCCGGATATCGAGCACTACGTCGAATTGTTGCGGGTGGGGTTCACGACGCTTTTGCAGGCAGTTTCTGACCAAAATCGTGAGGTAGGCGAACGATAAAGAGCAACTTGCGTCGGAACTTGTGGTGAATCGACGATTTGTGTTCGGGAAATTTCTGTCGAATTCATCCTAGTTAAGGTAATTGTCCGTAGTGGTGTCGAGTCGTTATCTCGCGGATTAATGTGACTGTCGACACGTCGAGTGTCTACCGCCGGACTGGTTCGATAATCGTCACCGACGGTAAAAAGAATCACCTACGCGAGGAGCTGAACATGGGTTCGTTGATGGATATTCTCGGTGGTCCGAATGGGGACGGTGCACCGATGCAGGCTTTGCTGACAATGCTGCTGGGATTGGACAATGTCGGTGCAAACCTCTTCGGTTCACTGGCTGACACCGCCGGTGGAATCTTCGGATCTCTCGACACCCTCAGCTTTACGCCGCCTGTCGTTCCCTGAGTTTTCTGATCGGCGTCATTTGCTCGTCCCAAGTGAACCACTGAACATCTAAAGGAGAACGTCATGCTTGAAGGATCTGTCATGGACGCTGCCGGCTCAGTCGGTGCGATCATCGGTCAGGGGTTGGGCAGCGTCAGTGGCCTGGCCGTCAAGGGTCTCGAGGCCCTCGCTGCGCTCAGCGGTGGAGAGTTGAAGGCCGCCAAGTAGATTGTCGATTTCGGGGCCTGCTCGTGTTGGCGCGTAGGCCCCGAAATACCTTTTTGTCGGCGCGTAATTCTCGCCATGTCAATTGCCGGAATTCTCAACCTAACGGCATGAGCATCCAGGCGGCGAGATATACCAAAGCCGCGGTTCCACCCGTGCAAATAGCGGCGATAACCGCGAGTAGACGGACAAGATTTACGTCGGCGCCGAAGTAATCTGCAATTCCGCCGCACACTCCGGCGAACATTTTCTTGTCGTTGGAACGGGTGAAGGGGCGAGGTGTGTTGCTTTCGAATGTCATGCTTCAATTCTGAAGCGAGATGGCGCCGCGCACCATCGGGGACGACCCCCATCTGCACCCTGATCTTTTGAGGCCGCCGTGTCATACCCCGGTAGTTCATCCCAGCTTCACCGAACAGTTGCTGCGGGAGACTAACTTGTCGGCGGTGACCGATTTAGCAGAACGCCGACCGTTCCTCAGCGCCTTCGCGGATCTCTCGACCGCCGTCGATCTGGCCGACACCGCCGCCTTCACCGTCGACGACAATGACGACGACGATCCGGTGCTGCTGACGTCGCCGGACGGTTTCGAGGTCGACACCTGGCGGGAGGGCTACCCGTACGACGCACGGATGCCTCGGGACGAGTACGAAATGTCCAAGCGTCTGCTGCAGATCGAACTCCTCAAGCTGCAGAACTGGTCGAAGGAAACCGGCGCACGGCACGCCATAGTGTTCGAAGGACGCGACGCCGCCGGCAAGGGCGGAACGATCAAACGATTCATGGAGCACCTCAATCCTCGCGGCGCACGGGTCGTCGCATTGGAGAAGCCGTCGGCTCGCGAGTCGACGCAGTGGTACTTCCAGCGCTATGTGCAGCACCTTCCCGCAGCCGGGGAACTGGTGATGTTCGATCGGTCTTGGTACAACCGGGCCGGGGTCGAGCGGGTCATGGGCTTCTGCACCGACGAGGAGCACGAGCGTTTTCTGCGCCAGGTGCCGTTGTTCGAGCAGATGCTCGTCGACGACGGCATCAGCTTGATCAAGTTCTGGTTCTCGGTTTCACCGCTGGAGCAGCGCACGCGGTTCGCGATCAGACAGGTCGATCCCGTTCGGCAGTGGAAGCTTTCGCCGATGGACATCGCTTCTCTGGACAAGTGGGATGCGTACACGGCGGCGAAGGAAGAGATGATTCGGTTCACCGATACCGACACCGCTCCGTGGACCGTCATCAAGAGCAATGACAAGAAACGCGCGCGGATAAACGCGATGCGTCACGTGCTCAGTCAGTTCGATTACGACAACAAGGATTACGAGATCGTGGGTACTCCGGATCCGCTGATCGTGGGAAGCCTCGAATAGTCGGCGCGTGGGCTCTGCCCATCCGCGGCGTGGGTGGTTAGTGTGAGTTGAATGGAGACCGTACCGATCCAACTCCCCGACGGCACCGTGACCCCGATCCGTCTGTTTCCCGGACCGAACGACGACGCACCCGTGGTGGTGATGTTGCCCGGGCTCGGAGTTCCCGCCGGGTTCTACGATCCGGTGGCGCAGGCCCTGGTCGAAGCCGGCTTCAACGCGGCCATCGGTGAACTGCGCGGCCAAGGTGACAGCAAACCGCGCCCGAGCGCGTCGAGTGCTTTCGGATATCAGGAACTGGTCTCGATCGATTGTCCGGCGACGTTCGAGGTAGTGCGCGAGCGGTTCCCGGCCAGCACACCATTTCTGATGGGGCACAGCATGGGCGGCCAGATCGGGGTGATGTACGCGTCCAGGATTCGGGGCCGGCTCGGCGGACTGATCCTGGTTGCCTCCGGATCGCCGTATCACCGCGGATTCCCCGGAATCCGTGCGCCCGGACTCTATCTGGGTTCGTCCGCGATGTCGGTGACAGCCAACATCGCCGGCTTCTGGCCTGGAGACCGGGTCAACGTCGGCGGCTTCGGTCGACAGTCGAAAGTACTGATCACCGATTGGGCCCGGTTCGCCAGGACCGGTCGCATGGAACCCGTCGGTGCGGATATCGACTACGAGGAGCGGATCGCTCGCCTGACCTTGCCGGTTCTGTCGATCACGATCGAAGGGGACGATCTCGCTCCACGCCGGTCGGCAAAGAACCTGGTGGACAAGCTCTCCGGGGCCCAAGTGACGATGACGCACATCGGCGAACCACTCGGTCACAACGGTTGGATACGCAATCCCACCGCTGTGAGCGAGCGCGTCGTCGCGTGGTTGCGCGACCGCTGAAAGATCAGCCGAGTTTCTGCCAGAGGAACTCGTAGGTCAGCGCAGTTTTGAAGGCCAGCTGAGCATTGTCCGCGGCGCCGCCGTGGCCACCCTCGATGTTCTCGAAATACAGCACCGGCTTGCCCAGCTCTTCCAGCCGTGCGGCCATCTTGCGGGCATGCGCGGGGTGGACGCGGTCGTCGCGGGTGGACGTCGCGATCAGGATCGGTGGGTACGACGCGGCGGCGTCGATGTTCTGATACGGCGAGTACTCCGAGATGAATGCCCACTCCTCGGGGACATCGGGGTCACCGTATTCGGCCATCCACGAAGCGCCGGCCAGGAGGAGATGGAATCGGCGCATGTCCAGCAGCGGGACCTGGCAGACGATGGCGCCGAAGAGTTCGGGGTACTTGGTCAGCATGATGCCCATCAGCAGGCCGCCGTTGCTTCCGCCCTGAGCTGCCAGAAGATCCGGGGTCGTGATTCCGCGATCGACGAGGTCTCTCGCGACGGCAGCGAAGTCTTCGTGCACCTTGTGGCGACCGGCCTTGAGAACTTGTGTGTGCCAACCGGGTCCGTACTCGCCGCCACCACGAATGTTCGCAATCACATAGGTGCCGCCCTGCGTCAGCCAGGCACGGCCCAGAGAACCGCTGTACGACGGTGTCAGCGAGATCTCGAATCCGCCGTACCCGTAGAGCAGGGTAGGGCCTGGCTCGCTACGCGGACTACGCACCACGAAGTACGGAACTTGGGTGCCGTCGGCAGAGGTGGCGAAGAACTGCTCCGTGGTGATGCCCTCGGCGTCGAAGAACGCGGGAGCCTGCTTGAGGGCAGTGGGTTCGGTTTCGCCGATCACGCCGTGCAAAAGAGTTGCAGGGGAGGTGTATCCGCTCGAGTTGACGAAGTATTCATTGCTGACATCGGGGTCGGTGTCGAGAATTTCGATACTGGTCAGTTCTGGAAGCCCTTCGAAAGGTCGATCCTCCCAGCCGTTTTCGCCCGGCGTCAGGATTCGCAGCATCGTGCGCACGTCGGTCAGGACCACCAGAATCAGATGATCGCGTGTCCAGGTGTAGTGCTCGAGCGAGGAATGTGCGTCGGGTTCGAAGATCGATGTCAGTGCTCGTGAGCCGGCAAGGAAATCGTCGTAACGGATGGCAAGCAGTGCGCCGGTCGGATATTCGGTGTCCTCGACGGCCCACACGGACTTGGTGCGGATCAACAACCACTCGTGGTGAATCGAGATCCCGGCGTCCTCGGGGACGTCCACGAGCACCAATTCACCGTCGGGGCGAACTTCGAAATGCTGAGAGTTGTAGAAATCGACCGAGCGAGTGACGAAGTCTCGTTCGAACCCGGGCGTCGGATCGTGCGAAGCCGAGATGGCCACGTCCGTGGCCTGGCCCTCGTAGACGGTTTCGGCGCTGGAGAGGGGAGTGCCGCGCTTCCACCGCTGGGCCAGACGGGGATATCCGGAATCGGTGAGCGACCCCGGTCCGATATCCGTTCCGACGTAGACGGTATCGATGTCGATCCAGTCGATGTCGGTCTTGGCCTCGGGAAGGTAGAAGCCGGGATTCTCGCCCTCGGGAGCGAGGAACTCGCGCTTGTCGATGTCGAACTCGCGAACGACCGCCGCGTCTGCCCCGCCGCGGGAGAGGCTGATCAATGCACGGTTGCGGTGTGGCCGTAGAAGTTGCGTGCCCTTCCAGACCCAGTTCTCGCCCTCGGCCTCGGCCAGGGCGTCGAGGTCGACGAGGACGTCCCATTCCGGGTCGTCGGTGACGTACTGATCGAACGTCGTGCGTCGCCACAATCCGCGAACGTGGGTGCTGTCGCGCCAGAAGTTGTAGAGGAACTCACCTCGACGGCGGACGTAGGGGATTCGCGCGTCGGTATCGAGGATCTCGCGCACGTCGCTCTGCAGTCGATCGAAGCGCTCGTTGTCGGTGAGCTGCTCCTCGGTCACGGCATTGTGCTGACGGACCCAATCGAGTGCAGACTCACCGGTCACGTCTTCGAGCCAGAGGTAGGGGTCGTCGCCGGTGGTGGGCTGCTGATCGGAAGTCATACGTCCATTCTTACTGCTCGCTCCCGACAGCACTCGACCCCGCTCCCGAAACACTGGAGCGGGGTCGAGTGAGAACGAATCGGGTCAGACGCCCAGGGAGTGAGCGAGCATCGGCCAGGAGTTGTGGAGATCGTCCTGCCAGTAGCCCCACGAGTGGGTGCCGGTCGGCTTGAAGTCGAAGGTGGCCGGGATCTTCAGGTCGCTCAGGCGGTAGGCGAGGTTGTGGGTGCAGTAGTTGACCGCTGCCTCGATGACGCCGCCGACGATCGCCTGGTTGGCGAGCGCACCGACCTGACCGTTGATCGCGGGGTTGGCGAGAGTGTCGTGTGGGCCGGGGAGTCCCGAGCCGGTGGAGACGTAGAGCTCGGTGCCGCGGAGCTTCTCGGCGTTGAGGACCGGATCGTTGTCCTTCCAGCCCTGACCGTCGAGCGGGCCCCACATGTTGGTGATGTCAGCTCCGCCGCGGGTACCTGTGACAAGTTCGATCGCACTCTGACCGACGGGGGTGCTGGTCTCAGCGCATCCGCTGTACGCGCCGACGCCCTTGTAGAGGCCGGGAGCCGCGATGGCGAGGTTGAGGACCGAGGTCGCGGTCATGGAGATCGCGGAGATCGACTGGACCTTGTTGGTATTGAACTCGGCGTCGATGACGGGCGGGAGTTCCTGGGTCAGGAACGTCTGCCACTTCTGGCGACCGAGAACCGGATCGTCGTTCACCCAGTCGGTGTAGTAGCTGAATGCGCCTTCGAGTGGAGTGACGACGTTGACGTTCTTGTCCTGGAAGAAGTTCATGACGTCGGTCTTGCGTTGCCAGGTCGCCGAGTCTTCGCCGCCGCCTGCACCGTTGAGCAGGTAGAGCGTCGGGCGGGGTTCGCTGCCATCTGCTGGGAGGATGACCTCGAGCGGGATGTTGCGATCCATCGCCGGGGAGAAGACCGAGATGGTGACCTTGCGGTCGCCGGTCTTGGTGTTGCTCACGACGTGCGATCCGGACGTGTCACCGCCCGCAGAAGCTGTCGCCGGACTGATCAGCATCGGCAGCACCGTGGCCACTGCGAGAGCTGCGATCACACTGCCACGCTTGAAAATTCGAGCACGCATACGTTCGGATCCTCCACCTGAATGTCTTCGGATCCGGAACGGATCGAAGTGCCTGTGAGCCCTTACTGGAACAGGTTCACTTTTTGTTATGTGTCAGTAAAGCAGAGCGGGCGCAGAAAGTGACGCGATTCGATTGCCTGACAATTGAATTGGCCCCGGAATTAACCCCCGAATCAACCCCCGAATCGGCCCAGACAAGCACTCGACCCCGCTCCAGGAAGTGCAGGGAGCGGGGTCGAGTCGGAACGATTTCGGTCAGATGCCCATCGAACGAGCGAGCATCGGCCAGGAGTTGTGGAGATCGTCTTCCCAGTAGCCCCACGAGTGGGTGCCGGTCGGCTTGAAGTCGAAGGTGGCCGGGATCTTGAGATCGTTGAGGCGGTAGGCGAGGTTGTGGGTGCAGTAGTTGACTGCTGCCTCGATGACGCCGCCGACGATCACCTGGTTGGCGAGTGTGCCGACCTGTCCGTTGATCGCCTCGTTGTTCAGGGTGTCGTGCGGGCCGGGGAGTCCGGAGCCGGTGGAGATGAAGAGCTCGGTGCCGCGGAGCTTCTCGGCGTTGACGACGGGGTCGTTGTCGATCCAGCCCTGGCCGTCGAGGGGGCCCCACATGTTGGTCACGTCAGCGTCGCCGCGCATGCCCACAACCAGTTCGATGGAGGACTGGCCGACCGGTGTGCTGGTCTCGGCGCATCCGCTGTATGCACCGACGCCCTTGTAGAGGCCCGGAGCTGCGATGGCGAGGTTGAGGACCGAGGTCGCGGTCATCGAGATCGCGGAGATCGACTGGACGCCGTTGGTGTTGAACTCGGCGTCGATGACGGGCGGGAGTTCCTGGGTCAGGAATGTCTGCCACTTCTGACGGCCGAGGGACGGGTCGTCGTTCACCCAGTCGGTGTAGTAGCTGAATGCACCTTCGAGCGGGGTGACGACGTTGACGTTCTTGTCAGCGAAGAACTCGTTGACGTCGGTCTGGCGCTGCCACGTCGCCCGGTCTTCGCCGCCGCCTGCACCGTTGAGCAGGTAGAGCGTCGGGCGGGGTTCGCTGCCGTCTGCTGGGAGGATGACCTCGAGCGGAATGTCGCGTCCCATGGAAGGTGAGTGCACCTTGATGGTGGCGATGCGCCCGTTGTCCGTGCGGCTCGAGAGCTTGGAACCCGTTGTGTTTGCCTTGGCAACAGTTGCCGTGGTGGTCGACGGATCTCCGCCTGCGGACGACACTGCAGGGCTGATCAGCATCGGCAGCACGGATACTGCGGCTACAGCGGCGACCAGACGGCCACGCTTGAAAGTGCGAGCACGCATACGTTCAGAAACCTCCACCTAAAATTCCTTCGAATCCGCCCAGGAGTGAACGGTCCTTTGTTGCTGTTCCCGTACGGGAATTCATGCTGGGTACATGCTCTGTCGATAGGTACAGGGCGTGTGAGTCTTGTAAGTTCTACCGCATCGGTGCGTTATCCGCCAGTGAACCAGAGATTTGCTGAACGTACGACCAGTTTCAGGTGAATTTCCCTGATCATCGACGGGATTAGTGAGTGAACCGGACATATCCACTATGGGAACAACATTGTTGCCTACCTCTGCAGTCGAACGCGTCTGTCGAAGATCTTCTCCGATATCAGCGCCCAGCGGGGAGTTACGTTTCGGTGAACGTCGGTTACTCGCCGCAGACTCGCGCGGACTCGACGGCAATCGCCAAGAGTTTCGCGTGGCAGGCGCGGGTCGAGTTCCCGGAGATAACCCCTGTCTTCACCGTCGACGGCGTCGTCGAGATTCAGGAGTCGGGCGGAATTGCCCTGGCCTTCGACCTGGAGGACTCGAATCCGCTGGAGGGAGACCTGGCCAACGTCTCGTACTTCTGCGACCTCGGAGTCCGCTCGATGTTGCCGACGTATAACTACATGAACGCTGCGGGCTGCGGCTGCTTGGACCTGGCGGACACGGGGTTGAGTGGATACGGCCGTGACCTGGTTGCCGAGATGAATCGCGTCGGAATGACGGTCGACGGCTCACATTGTTCGGTACAGACGGGGTTGGACATCTCAGCTATCACCCAGCGAGCAATGATCTACAGCCACTCGAACCTCCGAAGGTTGTGGGAGCATCCGCGCAACATCACCGACGATCAGGCCAGAGCGTGTGCGGAGACCGGCGGCGTCATCGGGATCAACGGCGTGGGCATATTCCTCGGCGTCAACGGACCGGATGACGACCAGGCTCGGCTGTCCGCGATGGCCGACCACATCGAAGAGGCTGTGGGACTCGTCGGCATCGATCACGTCGGGATCGGCTCCGACTTCTCCTTCGACGCCGACGACTTCCGCGAAGAGATCGAGCAGAACCCGTCGTCGTTCTCCGAGGCGTACACCGCGTGGGGGCCACTGCAGTGGACTCCTCCGGAGGACGTGCTGACACTTGATCAGGTATTGCGTGAGCGGGGCTTCGACGAGCCGTCGATCGAGGCCGTGTACGGCGGAAATTTCGCCCGAGTTGCCCGAGAAGTGTGGGCTACCGACGGGTAATGCGACCATCTGGGGACAGCGAAACGATGCAGGACTACCCTGGTGAATCGTGACCTCACACTATGACGTCGTTGTCCTCGGAGCCGGCCCCGGTGGGTACGTCGCTGCTATCCGCGCGGCACAACTGGGCCTGAGCACCGCCATCATCGAGCAGAAGTACTGGGGCGGTGTATGCCTGAATGTCGGCTGCATTCCGTCCAAGGCGCTTCTCCGTAACGCCGAACTCGCGCACATCTTCACGAAAGAAGCGAAGACGTTCGGCATGTCCGGAGACGTGTCCTTCGATTTCGGCTCCGCTTTCGATCGCAGCCGCAAGGTCGCGGACGGGCGAGTCAAGGGCATTCACTTCTTGATGAAGAAGAACAAGATCCCGGAGTACGACGGCAAGGGCACGTTCGTCGACGCCAACACCATCAGCGTGGAGCTGAGCAAGGGTGGCACCGAGACGATCACGTTCGACAACGCGATCATCGCGACCGGTTCGTACACCAAGCTGCTGCCCGGCACCTCGCTGAGCGAGAACGTCGTGACCTACGAAGAGCAGATCCTCACCCGTGACCTTCCGGGTTCGATCCTGATCGTCGGTGCCGGCGCGATCGGCATGGAGTTCGGTTACGTCCTCAAGAACTACGGCGTCGACGTCACGATCGTCGAGTTCCTCGATCGGGCACTGCCCAACGAGGACGCCGACGTCTCGAAGGAAATCGCCAAGCAGTACAAGAAGCTCGGCGTCACCATCAAGACCGGTGCCGCTGTGCAGTCCATCAGCGACGACGGCAGCAAGGTCACCGTCTCGATCAAGGACAACAAGTCCGGCGAGATCGAGACCGTGGTCGTCGACAAGGTTCTGCAGTCCGTCGGCTTCGCACCGCGTGTGGAGGGCTTCGGTCTCGAGAACACCGGTGTCGCGTTGACCGATCGCGGCGCCATCGCGATCGACGACTACATGCGCACCAACGTCCCGCACATCTTCGCCATCGGTGACGTCACCGCCAAGCTGCAGCTCGCGCACGTCGCAGAAGCTCAGGCTGTCGTCGCTGCCGAGACCATCGGCGGCGCGGAGACGCAGACACTCGGTGACTACCGGATGATGCCGCGTGCGACGTTCTGCCAGCCGCAGGTCGCCTCGTTCGGTTTGACCGAGGAGCAGGCCAAGGCCGAGGGCTACGACGTCAAGGTCGCGAACTTCCCGTTCGCTGCCAACGGCAAGGCACACGGTCTCGGTGACCCGACCGGTTTCGTCAAGCTGATCGCCGACAAGAAGTACGGCGAACTGCTCGGCGGGCACCTCATCGGACCGGACGTTTCGGAACTGCTGCCCGAGCTGACCTTGGCCCAGAAGTGGGACCTCACGGTCAACGAGTTGGCACGCAACGTCCACACCCACCCCACACTCAGTGAGGCACTGCAGGAAGCGATCCACGGCCTCGCCGGCCACATGATCAACTTCTGACGGCAGGGCCTTCGGCCCCGTGCGCCTTTTCGGTAGTTCGCACTACCGGAAAGACGCACGGGGTTTTTCGTCTTTTGTGTCGAGTTGTGTTGCGAAACCGCCATCTGAGGCCTTCGAGTCGGGGTGTAGGCGCGCAACGCATTAGCGTCCCGAGTCGACCATCCGGCTTTCGAAGGACCACTCATGAAAACTCGTTCCGTACTGCTCGCGGCTTGCGTCGCGCTGACGCTCTCCGCCTGTGGAACCTCAGGTGACTCCGGATCGGACACCGAAGCTTCGGGTGCCGCCGAGGCGGGGGCGTTCCCCGTGACCGTCGACCACGCCTACGGTTCGACGACGATCGACGCGGAGCCTATGCGCATCGTGACCATCGGATGGAGTGGCCAGGATGCGGTGATCGCGCTGAACAAGGTTCCGGTCGCCATGGAGAGCTTCTCCGGCGACGGCATCGAGAACAACATCCTGCCCTGGGACGCTTCGCGTCTGAACGGTGCCAAGCCCGTTCTCATGACGACCAATCCCGATATCCCGTTCGAGCAGATCCTCGGGCTCGATCCCGACGTGATCCTCGCCGTCTACTCCGGCATCGACGAGGGCGAGTACAAGCGTCTCAGTGACATCGCGCCGACCGTCGCGTTCCCCGACCAGCCGTGGGATACGGCGTGGGACAAGCAGATGAGCATGATCGGTGCAGCGCTCGGACAGCCGGAGCAGGCTCAGACGCTGATCGACGAGACCGGGGCGTACTTCGAGAAGCAGGCCGCTGATCACCCACAGTTCCAGGGCAAAACCGCAACGTATGCAATGCGCACCGACGAGGGCCTGATCGTCTTCTGCGGCACCGACCCGCGGATCCGTCTTCTCGGCCAGCTCGGGGTGAAGACCTCGCCCGGTGTCGACGCAGTGTGCACTTCCGGCGACAGTTCGGTGTCCGTGGGCATGGAATCCATCGACACACTCGACGCCGACGTCTTCATTCTCGTCGACGCCGATGGCACCAACCTGGACAAGCTGATGTCCTTCGGTCCGTTCGCGAACATGACCTCGGTGTCGAACGGCCGTCTGGTTCGTCTGGTCGGAATGGACTACGCGATGGCTACGTCCGCTCCGACGGTGCTGAGCGTTCCCTACGCATTCGACGAGTTCATCGCTCAGCTTTCGGACAAGTTGAGCTGATTCCGAGCGTCGTACGACGCTTGTGACGCAACGATTTTCGGAACCTGCGACTCGAGTAGTTCGATCAGGGCCGTGATCTTTGCGGCGACGTCGGCGCCGAGTTCGGTCAGGCTGTATTCCACTTTGGGCGGGATGGTTTCGAGTACCTCACGGTGCACGAGGCCATCCCGCTCGAGTGTTTGCAGGGTCTGCGAGAGCATGCGCTCGCTGACTCCGTCGACGCGTCGGCGCAGGGCACTGAACCGGTACGGGCCCTCGTTCAATGCCGCCAGCGCGAGTGCGCCCCAGCGTCCGGTTGCATTCTGCAATGCCGCCCGAGAGTTGCACCCGCGAGCGAAGACGTCAGCCTCGAGCGTTGGGTCCACGACGTCGGCATTCGGATCAGGGGTCTGGGCAGCACGTGAAGGTGAGTCGGTGCTGGTCATGAACCCAGGCTACTACTGCACGATCCCATAGCGCTAACTCGACGTGTTGCACTTACGAAAAATAAGTGCATGATGGTTGCAGAACGCATTTACGCTTCAACCTGGATCGGGAGTTCGCATGAGCATTGCAGTCACCGGCGCAACCGGAAACCTCGGACAACTGGTAGTCGAGTCGTTGATCGAGCGGGGAACCGCCGCGTCCGACATCGTCGCAGTCGTCCGCAATCCACAGAAGGCGGAAAGCCTCGCCGCCCGCGGAGTAGTTGTACGTCAAGCGGACTATGCCGATGCCTCGGCGTTGGAAACCGCATTGGCGGGCGTCGACAAGCTGGTGCTGATCTCGGGAAGTGAAGTGGGGTCACGGCTCGCGCAACACACCAACATCATCGACGCGGCGAAGGCTGCCGGCGTCGGATTCATCGCCTACACGAGCATCTTGAATGCTCAGGACACGCCGATGAAGCTTGCTGCCGAGCACAAGGCGACCGAGGACGTGCTCACTCGGAGCGGTATTCCGTTCGCGCTGTTGCGCAACGGTTGGTACTGGGAGAACTTCACCAACGACCTGGCCGGTGTGATCGAACGCGGCGCACTGGTCGGTGCGGGAGCGGAAGGCAAGATCGCGGCTGCGGCGCGTGCGGATTACGCCGACGCCGCAGCAGTAGTCGCGACCACCGATGGTCACGAAGGCGCAGTGTACGAGTTGGGCGGTGACGAGAGGCTCACCTACGCCGAATTGGCCGAGAAGATCAGCGAGTTTGCCGGCAAGCCTGTCGCGTACCAGTTCGTGAGCGAGGACGCATACAAGGGGATTCTCGAGAGCGTCGGCCTGCCTGCCCCGGTCGCAGAGATTCTCGCGGATTCCGATGCTGCAATTGCCAAGGGGGCGTTGGACACTGAGTCTGGTGACCTGCAGAAGTTGATCGGCCGCAGCAGCGCTCCGGTGGCTGAGGTGTTGAGGAAGGCCTGACCTGCTGTGCGCCTTTATTAACCGCGGGCGGTTAATAAAGGCGCACAGGGGGTTACCCCATGTGGACTGCACCCTCGGCGGGCAGATCACCCTTCTTGGCGCCGACCAGAACCAGCACTACCGGTGCGATGATCGCCAACAGGATTGCCGCCCAACCGAATGCGGCCGAGTATCCGGATACCTCGGCGCCGAAGAAGTAGTCCGTCATCGAGGCGACGAAGTCCTGTACCGGCTGGGGGAGTAGTGCCAATTGATCGCCGGTCGGGATGGTCGCATTCGACATGTCGACAGGAATGCCTTCCGGCGGGATCGGCGCCGCGTTGTCGGCGGTGAAGGCCGACTTGGCCGAAGCGTAGATCGTGGTGAACAGTGCGGTTCCGAGTGCGCCGCCGATCTGCAGGGTGGCGTTGACCAGGGCACTGGCAGCGCCGGCGTCGTGGTCGGGAACGCCGATCAGTGCGAGGTTCTGCATCGGCACCATCAGTAGACCGAGTCCGAAGCCGAAGATCGCGAGGCCGGGGAACACGTGCGTCCAGTAGGAGCTGTGTACCTCGATCTGGGTCAGCATGAGCAGTCCTACCGCTGCCACCAGCGGGCCGGCGACCATGAGCGGCTTGGGGCCGATCTTGGTAGACAACTGCGCTGCGATGGTCGACGCCAAGACGATGAAGAATGCCATCGGCAGCGATCCGACGCCGGCCATGACCGGGCTGAATCCGAGCACGATCTGCAGGTAGAACGTCAGGTACAACGTGCCGCCGAGCAGGGCGGCGCCCACCAACATGGAGCCGATCAGAGCAGCGCCGCGATCACGATGCCACGGAACGCTCAGCGGTAGAAGCGGATTCTTGCTGCGGCTCTCGACGACCACGAAGATCGCGAGGAAGACCAGGCCCAGAGCGATGAACAGCAAAGTGTCCGCCTGACCCCAGCCGTGCTCGGCGCGTGTGAACCCGTAGACCAGTGAGCCGAGACCCAGGGCGATGAGGACAGCGCCGGGAAGGTCGTAGCTCGTGTCGCCGTGCGCTTTGGTTTCCTTGACAATCGGGACGGCTGCAGCGATGGCGATCAGCGCGATCGGGATGTTGACGAGCAGGCACCAACGCCAGTCGACGTACTGCGTCAGCACTCCACCGAGGAGCAGGCCGATGGCAGCGCCACCGCCGGAGATCGCGCCGTAGACGGCAAAAGCCTTGGCGCGCTCCTTCTCTCCGATGAAGGTGGTGGTGAGCATCGACAGCGCAGCGGGCGCGAGCAATGCTGCGAAGACGCCCTGGCCGGCGCGAGCGATGAACAGTTCGATACCGCTCTGCGCGATGCCGCCGATGCCGGAGGCAACCGCGAAGCCCGCCATGCCGACGATGAAGGATCGCTTTCGGCCCCAGTAGTCGGCGATACGTCCGCCGAGGAGCAGCAGCGCACCGAACGCCAAGGCGTACGACGTGACCACCCACGCGCGGTCAAGGTCGCTGATGCCCAGTTCCTCCTGGGCTGCCGGTAGGGCGATGGAGACGATGGTGCCGTCGAGCACCACCATGAGTTGAGCGAACGCGACGATGCAGAGCACCAGCCAGCGACGTTGATGATTCGGATTCTCGGAGACAGCCGGGATCGGTGGCAGAGTGCCGCCGTCGACGTGGGACGTGGTGGTCATTGGAAAAAGGTATTCCAGCCTTCTCAGGTGAGTCAAACGAAATAGTTCGTTCGGTTACCATCATCACTATGGCTCCCACTGACGTGACCGCGACGAAACAGCGAATCCTCGACGCTGCGCAAGAAGAATTCGGTACCTACGGGCTTGCCGGTGCGCGCATCGATCGGATTGCGAAGAACGGAAACGCCAGTAAGGAGCGCCTCTACGCCTATTTCGGTGACAAGGTCGCGTTGTTCCACGCGGTGCTCGACGTCGACTTCGAGCAGGCGATGGAGTCCGTCGAGTTCACCGGTGAAGACATGCCCGCGCATGCCGTCGAACTGTTCGACGCAATGCTCGCCAAACCACAGATTCAACGGATGATGATCTGGGGTCAATTGCAGGGTGAGGCACCACGGATGAAGAAGCTGGCCGAGGAACATTCCAGCTGGGTTCCGCGAATGGCCACGATCCGCAAGGCTCAAGAAGACGGCCTCATCTCGAAGCACTGGGACCCCCAGGACCTGATCACGATGCTGTTCGGCCTCGTGTTCGGTTGGGTAGTGGCCCCCGGTGTGGCCGACAACCAGAACGTCGACGCCGACGAGATCGCGCGCCGCCGTGAAGTGGTGCGCGAGGCCGTCACTCGAATCTGCAAGCCCTGACTGTCAGCGAGAGAGGTACGCGGCCCAACCGCCGTAGCCGGTGATGTCAGCTGCGCCGTTTACGGCGTCATGAGTGCAGCTGAAACCGACTGTCGTTCTGCCGTCCGATAACTCGACGCTGGTGAGCGCCATCGGCGCGGGCAAGGCGGCGAGAAACGTTCCCAGGCCGGCCGGTGAGATCCGGAAGATCTCGCCGACGACCGGTGCGCCGAGTCCAGGGCCACGGCGTACCAGGCCGGGCTTCGGTGGCGTCGTGTCGAGAGCGAAGAGCCGGTAGGCATCCGAGGTCGTGACGGTTTCGACGTACCGCGCGCCGAGGTCGACCAACTGTGTGTTGAGGGGTTGCCCGCGCAGGTGAGCGCCGAATACTGCGAGGTCGATTCCGGTATTGACGAGGGTGGGTGAAGGCACATCACCGAGTCGTGCGGCGAGGTCGATGGCGATCTGGTCGTCGAAAGCGGGTACGACGAACATGACGCCGAACGGGTGATCTTCGGCAGTGCGGTGTCCGGGCGCCGCGACGGCCGCCATGTCGAGCAGGTTGCAGAAGTTGGTGAAAGTTCCCATCCGGCGGTTGATTCCGAATGGATCCTCGGTCACGGCAGCGATGGTCGGATGTTCGGTGGTGGTGGGAAGCAGTAGGGCGTCGAACCCTGCGAGGAGTTCCCGGGCGGCAGCCTTGGCGCGGGTGAGAGCGTCGAGATCGTCGACTAGCTGGTATCCGGTGGGGTGCTTCGCGCCGAGCACGATGTCGGACACCGCGGGATCTGCTCCGGCAGGACGAGTTTCGAGGAACTCGCCGGCAGCGGCGTACCGCTGCGCCACCACGGCGCCGTCGTAGAGCAATCGGGCCGCGTCGAGCAGTCCGGAGATGTCGACGGTCTCGGTCTCGGCGCCGCCGGCTACCAGAGCTGTCACAGTGTCCTGAAATGCTGCCAGATACGACGGGCTCAGTTGAGCGAGATCCTCGATTCGGGGGACGGCGACGCGGGGATTCGGCGCCGCCGCGAGACGAACGTCGGAAGGCCAGACGCGGCTGCGGGGATCTCGAGGTTCGTGGCCGACCATGATTGCCGCTGCCGCGGTTGCCGATTCGAGGTCGCCGGCGAACACCGTCAGAGCGTCGTAGTCGATGCAGGCGGGCACTACTCCGTGGACGGGAATGACGCCGAGCGAGAGCTTGAGTCCGTAGATCCCGTGGAACGCTGCCGGCACCCGGCCTGAACCGGCAGTGTCGGTGCCGATTCCGATATCCGCAATCCCCAGCGCGACAGCGACGGCGGATCCGGAGCTACTACCGCCCGAGATCAACTTCTCGTCCCAGGCGCAGCGAACGGCTCCGTACGGACTACGCGTTCCGACCAGTCCGGTGGCGAACTGGTCCAGATTGGTCTTCCCCAGAACAACAGCTCCGTGCTCGATCAACCGCGCAACGGCACTGGCAGTTTCGTCCGGCGCATAAGCGAATTCGGGGCACGCCGCTGTGGTCGGCAGACCGGCGACGTCGACGTTGTCCTTGACGGCGACCAGGCGCCCAGCCAGGGGAAGGTGCTCGCCTGCGGCGAGTCTGGCTTCGGCCGAGGCGGCATCGGCAAGCACATCTTCCTTGCGGCGCAACGTGATCCAGATTTCGGGGCGATCTACTTCCTCGATCCGCTGGAATGCCTGCTCGACCCGGGCTGTCGGGGTGAAAACTTCTGCTGCGATGGTCATGGTGTGTACTGCTCCGATCAGTCCGTGATGTTGGCGAGTGAGAGCGCGGTGATCGCGCGGGTCACCCGGTCGAGGACGACGTCGAGAGACTCGCCGATGTGCTGGTGCAAAAGCGTGCGGGCCTCGGGCAGATTGCCGGCACGTAGTTCTTCGAGGATTCGAATGTGCTCCGCGATCGAGGTGTCGATGCGGCCGTTGACCATGAAGTCGTACATCCGAACGTGCCGGATACGGGAATTCACCGACAGCAGCGACGCGACCAGTTCATTGTTTCCCGACGCCCTCAGTACGGCGACGTGGAATTCCTCGTCCAGTTCGACGAACCCCGGTTCCTGAGCGGGCGGATCGAGAGCTAGGGCACGCCACCGCACCAACTCGTCGTCGAGGATTGTTCGGTCGTGCCGGATCGTCGGATCTGCGATCGCCCGGGTAATTCCTTGTAGTTCCAGAGTGATTCGGAGCTCGTACAGATCTCGGATCCGCGGGATGCTCGGGCGCACGGCGGAGAACCCGTATTCTTCCCGGCGCAGGAGTCCATCGGCGCACAGCATCGTCAACGCTTCCCGTACTGGTGTGCGAGAAATGCCGAAACGCGTGGAGAGTTTCGGTTCCGTCAGGCGCTGATCGAACCCGATAGTCCCGTTGACCAGTTCGGTGCGTAGTTCCCGGTAGACCACCTCACGCAGTGGCTCCGGCGCCGTATTCATCCCTGTCGACATACCTGTATACGCTATTGATCAGGTGTTTCGTCCAGATGTCTTCGGGTAAGAGCTGAGTTACGGCCGCCGCGGAACTTCAGGAGAAGTCGCGCTGAACCCGCAAGGTTCCGATCGTGGTGGCCAGGCCGTCGTACTGAGTGACCAGCAAGGTGAATTCGATCAACCGACGATCGTCGAGATGCTGCGAGAGCGTTCCCCACGTGTTGTCGGTGATGTCCTTGGTGGTGACCAACTCGTCGACCGCAGTCAAGATCGCACGGTGACGCGGACTCAACTCGGAAGCGCCAGGGCCCTCGATGATTCGGGCCAGTTCTTCTGCGTCGATTCCGGCTTTGCGGCCGAGCCTGATGTGGTGATCCATCTCGTAACCGCAGTCCCGCAGGTGCGCGACCCGCAGGATGATCAGTTCGGTGTCGTGGCGAGAGATCTTGCCGCCGGGCATGAGTGAGCCGGAGTAGTGCAGCCAACCGCGGAAGAGTCCACCCGTGCGCCCCAAGGTGCTGAACAGATGCGCATCGGGTGCCCCGGCAGCCTTCGACAGGACACGCCAGATTCCCCAGTTGATCGGACCGAGGTCCTTGAATCGGCCGGGCGGGATGCGGGGGTTCATGCGACTCCACGGATGTGAGAGGGACGGAGGTCGATAGCTCGTTGCGCGATGTGGCGAACCGCAGCGCTGCGGCGGGGCGCGTGTACGCGTGACTTCCGGCCGACGATACCGCGCTCGAACGCGTCGACGGCGTCAGCGACGGTCGTGGTGCCGGCGCTGGCGAGGGTTCCGCGAGCGCCGTCGAAAGAGAGTGCGGTGGTATCGGTGTCGATGTCTCCGATATACGCGACGCCCACCTTGGTACCAAGGTGTTTCATTTCCAGGCGCAACGCGTCGCCCAACGCTTCGACACCGGCGCGCGAAGCACCGAACGGTCCGCGGAACGGGTGCTTCGCCGCGCCGTGGGCCGAGGCGACCACCAGGGCGTAACCATCTTCGTGACTGATGTGGGGACCGGCTGCGCGCAGGGTGTAGTACGTGCCCATGAGGTTGACTTCGACTGCGCGACGCATGTCTTCGACGTCTCCGCCGAGGATCGACGAGTTCGCCTCGACGCCGGCATTGGCCACGACGACGTCGATGCCTCCCAGCTTCTCGGCGATGTAGTCGACGCCGCGAGATACCTGCTCGGGGTCGGCGACATCGCACAACTGCCACGGCGCGCGGCCGCAGGAAGTGGCGACTTGCTCGAGAAGTTCCGGCTCGAGGCCGAGCAGTCCCACGGACGCACCACGGTCGTACAGGCGTCTGGCCAGCAAAGAACCGATATTACGGGCAGCACCGGTGATCAGGATGCGCCGACCCGTCAGATCGTCGGCACTGCTCTTGCCCGATTCGGCTTTGCCCGCCTCGCTCTTACCCATGTGCTGTGTCCCTACGCAGTTACCTTCTGGTCCTCCGACGCTAACACCGCCGGGTAGCTGCGACTGCAAGTACCGCCAACTCCGTCCGAACGGGTGTTCAGACCGATGCGGCTTCGAGACGCGGATGTGACGTGGAAGCCTGGGTCGACCGCAATCGACGGAATCGGACCACGGCAACGACGGCGGCAACAGCGGCGAGGATCACCAACGGCAGTGACGGACCCATCGTGGGTTCGATGACAACCAGTAGCACCGGCAGTCCGAATCCGAGATAGGTGCCGACGTAGAAGATCCCGGTCAAAGCGCCCCGCGAGGCCGGGGGAGCCAGCGACTCGAGGTCGAGCAGTCCCTCACGCAGACACAGTCCGTAGGCCGTACCGAGGACGAGCGCGCAGACGATGAACAACCCGAGCGCGGGGTGCGCGCCGCCGACTGCGACCAGGCAGTATCCGAGTGCCGCCAGTGCGGCGCCGACCGTGCCGGCCTGAGGACCCCAATTGCGATGGCGCGCAGCGGTTTGAACCAGGATTCCAGCACTCAGAGTCAGCGCCGCGGCGAAACCCGGAAGGAGAGGACCTGAGTAGCGGTCGCCGAGCCTGGCCGTCATGGTCACGAAAGACACTGTTGCGCTGGCGAACACCCATGGCGCCAACGGAAGTGCCCAGAGCAGTGCGACCTTCACACCGGTTCCCGACCGCTCTGCGCGGTCGGGAATCTGTGTGAACATCGCAGCTTTGGTGGGAGCAGGAGTACGACTCCACACAGCTGCCGCGGCAACCGAACCCACCGACAAGACGGCCGAGACGACAAAGGGCGTAGCGAGTGGGAAGGCGGCAAATTGTGCCAACAGACCCGAAAACAGTGGTCCCAGTGCAAAACCTGAGGTGAGTGCGACACCCGCCATCACGGTTCCGGACTTGCCGCGAAGGTCAGCCGCCCACGCGGTACCGGCGCCGATTGCCAGACCGGCACCGATACCGACTACGAGGCGCCCGACCATGAGCCCGGGCGCGTCGTGCCAGAGAAGAAGAATCAAGGTTCCGAGCGAGGCTATGAGTGCTCCGGGAAGGACGAGTACAGCTCGGCCGACGCGGTCCGACAGTGCTCCACCGGTCAACAGGCCGGGTAGGAGTCCGAGCGCATAGATACCGAAAACACCGTCGAGCACGGTATGCGAAAGGCCCTCGTCCACCCGGAGAACCGGGATGAGCGAAGCAAAGTGGTTGGCGGCCCAACCCGTCGAAAGTAGTACGGCCAGTACCGAGATGAACCCGCGACGGGATGGATCGCCCATACCGGCAGCTTAGGCGGGCACCAGATCGCTCACGTCGGCGAGGAGTTCGAACGTGCGCAACCATGCCTCGCGGTTGGTGCCGGTCGACACCGTGATCAGCTCGTCGGCCTGCGCATGCTCGGTGAACTCGTCGAGGTACGCACGCACCTCGGCGGGCGTGCCGATGGCGCTGTACTTGGTCATTTGCAGAACCTGCTGACCGGCGGGGGAGTCGAGCAGCATGTCCGCTTCGTCGTCCGTGAATTTACGTCCACGCCCGAGAAGAAGACTGACGCGCGAACGCTTGGCCGCGAGGAAGTCCTGCTGAGCCTGCTCGTGGGTGTCGGCGGCGATGACGTTGACGCCGGCGATGACGTACGGCTCCGCCAACTGCTCCGACGGCTTGAACTCGCGTCGGTAGATTGCGACGGCGTCGCGCAGGGCGTTGGGGGCGAAGTGCGAGGCAAATGCATACGGCAGGCCGAGCATCGCGGCGAGCTTGGCGCCGAACAGTGACGATCCGAGAATGTAGAGCGGAACGTGAGTGCCCTTACCGGGAACGGCATTGATTCCGGGGACGCGCGAGGTGTCGCCGAGGTAGCCCTGAAGCTCGAGTACGTCCTGCGGGAAGCTGTCCGAAGAACTCGGGTCGCGTCGCAAAGCCTGCATCGTCTTCTGATCACTACCGGGCGCGCGGCCGAGACCGAGATCGATTCGACCGGGGTGCAAAGTCTCGAGGGTGCCGAACTGCTCGGCGATCGTCAGCGGTGCGTGGTTGGGCAGCATGATTCCACCGGCGCCGAGGCGGATTTTGCTGGTGTTCGCGGCGACGTGGCTGATCAGAACGCTGGTTGCCGAAGACGCGATGGAACCCATGTTGTGGTGCTCGGCGTACCAGATTCGCTTGTAGCCCCACTCCTCGGCACGCTGCGCCAAGGTCACGCTGGCGTCGAAGCTGTCTTTGGCGGTTTCGTCGTCCCCGATGTGGGCGAGGTCGAGGATGGAAAGTGGTACGGCCATGGAGGTGGAGCCTTTCTCAGCGAATAGAACGCAAGCGTCGTTGGAAGGTGCAACCATCTGGCCGGCTTTCCTATTTCCCCCTGGTCAACGCCCACAGATGGCGGCGAGGAGGAGAAGGCGTCAAGTCTTTGTCTCAATTTCGGTCATTTCGAATATTTCGGGTGAAAGTGGGGGCTAGATTTCCCGAATCGGAGGTTCTTTCGCATTCCAAGTGAATCGAGACCAGCATGGCCACTGATCGGAAGGCTGTAAACAAGCGCAAAGTACGTGCATTACTAGCCGGAGGACTTGTCCTCGGTATCGGCGCCGCTGTCACCTTGGCAGCGTGGACAGACAATGTTTTCGGCGACGCGCAGTTCAAGACGGGAAGTTGGAATCTCCAGGGCAGTTTCGACGGACTGACGACCTGGGGTGAGTATCAAGTCGACGCTTCCGCCGGCCACTTCCAATTCAGCACGGGATTCAACACACTCGCACCCGGAACGACGGTATATGCGCCGGTAGCGCTACGGATCGGTCCCACGGCCAGCACTTTCGGCGCGACGGTACAACTACTCGGTGCGACGGGCGGTGATGCCGATCTCAAACCCGCCCTGCGGTACTCGGTGTATCGAGGTGTCTCCTCCACGGCCTGCACGGCGGCGGGAATTGGAGCAGGCACAGCATGGGTGGGCACGACAGCTAGTCCGGTGGCCTTGACGGCAGGTTCGGGGTCGGATGTCGCCTTGCTAGGCACGGGTGTGCCGGTCGAACTGTGCTTCGCGGTCACGCTGCCCGCCGGAGTCGACCCCTCGATCGTGTCGGGCAAGGACACCGGGCGCTTGCTCTGGCAGTTCACCGGCCAGTCCACCCCCTGACGCCTGCGTGGTCACACGGCGAATGCGTCAGGTGTACGCACTGGCGGCCTCGGGACTCGTCCTGGGTATCGGTGCAACCACCGTGGCTGCCAGTTGGGTGGACAGCACGATGGGCGATGCATCGTTTCGCACCGGAACCTTCGGAATCGAGTCGAACGTCGGCGGTGGATGGTCGTCGCATGCATCCAGTGCCCCTGGCATTTTCACGTACACACCCTCGGCGCTCCTGATTCGCCCCGGTGCGTTCTCGTACGGCCCGATATCTCTTCGAACAGTGCCGGTCTCGCCGGCAGCATCCGTCACTCTGCAGGCGGCCACGGTTGCCGGTGACTCCACTCTGGCGTCGGCGCTTCGGTATCGGGTGGTCAAGTCGACGACCTGTGATGCGTCAGCCTTCTCCACGGGAACACCACAATTCGTGGTGGGAAGTGCGACGGTGTTTCCGTCGCTCTCAACTGGTTCCGCAGTCGGGGCCATCGCGCTACCCGCCGGTGGAGCGTCCCCGGGCGCCGCGGTGGCGCTGTGCTTCGAGATTTCGCTGCCCGGAACCTCGGCTAATTGGAGTAACTCGGCGTTGATCGGTAAAACGGCAACTCCCACTTGGCAGTTCAGTGCAACACCCTGAAGGAGCTGCAATGCCAACACATGCCCGGGCAACACATGCCCGGACGAAGAAGCGTTCGGTCCCCACGATCATCGGGGACTGCATCCTTCAGGTTCTCGCTGCCGGTGGGGTTGTTTGTATCGCTTTGGTGATCTGTGCCGTCGCCTTCGACATCACACTGATCATGTTCAAGACCGGATCGATGTCGCCGACCATTCCGACCGGATCTCTGGCAGTTGTACGGGAAGTACCGGCAGATTCCGTCGAGGTGGGCGACGTCGTCACCGTCGATCGGGGAGTGTCCGAACTGCCGGTGACCCACCGGGTCGTCTCCGCTCGTACCCAGGACAACGGCATCACGATTCTCGATCTCAAGGGTGATGCCAACGCTTCGGCTGATCCCGCGGTATACGAGGTCACCACGGTCCGAAAGGTGCTCTGGCACGTTCCGGGATTGGCGCGGGTGATCGTCTACTTCTCGAATCCTCTTGTGCTGGGGGCGATCACGCTGACCATGGCCGCTTTGGTGGTCGCGGTATTCTGGCCGCGCAATACCGATGGCGACGATGATGCCGACTTGGCCGACCCGAAAACCGAACCCATTCAGGTTCTTCTACCGCCGGACGGCGGGAGGCAATGAAGCGTCGCCACCTGTTCTCAGTCATCGTATTGGCAGTTGCGGTTGTTCTGGGCTCCGGTTTCTCGTCTCACCCACTGTTCGGAGAGACCGAAGCGGCGTGGACAGACTCCGAATACGTGACCGGTCCGATTTCCACCGGTTCATGGACGACGAGTGGGTACGGCAGAGGCGCCGGCGGGCTCGGGTTGTCCAGTGGCGGAATCGTGATAGATCTTTTCGGCAGTTCGATGTTCGAAGGTGTCTCACAACAGAACACGATTGGAAAAGACCTGGACACAACCAATCTTGTGGTTGCAAAGCTGCTGGGCGTCAACTCGTTGTCCCGGACCGGATCGATCTCGTCGTGCGCTGCCTACTCGGTCGGGCAGCCTGCGAGCGGCCGCTGCCAGTCGGCAATTGTTTCGGATACCGATGCGACGTCGACACTCACCTCGATGACCGTGACAGTGAACTTGCTGTCCCTACTGGGGATTGATCTGGTCAGTGCGCCGATAGTCACTGTGGCATCGCCGATTACGGCAGGGGCTGCGTGCGATACCTCGAACAGGGCATCGGTATCGGCGAGTAGCCCCACGAATCAGGTGACGGTGGGATCTCGCGTCCTCACGATTCCACAGCCTGCCGAGAACGCATCGGTGACGGTGACAGGGGCGGACGCCACTGTGAACGCCGCTGGCTTGGCGACGATTCAATACACGAACATCAAGCTCGTGAGCACGCGAACGTCCACGGCAACAACGGCGCAATCGACGCTGAGCGTAAGTCTTTCGATGGCAGCTTTTGCGATTCTGGGGGCGCAGATACTGGGCACCACAAACGTGACGTTCAATCTTGTAACGGCCCAATGCGGAATTGGCAACGCGACATACCCGGTCACGCCGCTGAGCCTCCCAACCGGATTTGCTGCGCGTGCGGTCAGCCCGACGCCTACTTCGGTGAGCGAACCCCCATCATCGACGACTTCTTCGACCACAGCAGCTGAGACCACAGCAGCTGAGACCACAGCAGCTGAGACCACGGCAGCTGAGAACACTGCAGGGATGACGACCACCGCGTCTGTGCCGACACCGACAGCAATCCCGACATCGACAGCAACGCCGACATCGACAGCAACGCCGACAACGCCGACAACGACGGCTACACCAACCACGAGTACACCGGCTCCGGCGGACCCAATCGGGACAGTAATCCAGGGGCCCGTCGGTTCGAGTATCTCCGCCTTCACCACGGATGACGGACTCACCTGCGACGTTGCGCCTGATGCGGACTACACGAGCGAAGTTGCAGTCGAATGCTCGGACGGCACAACGGGTACGGTCCCCGGTTCTGAACTCGGCCCGAAGCCAACCGCACCGGGGGAGTACCTCAGGATCCCCCTGACGAGAGACCACGTCACCGGAGTCGTCACCCTGAACTCAGCGACACGACGCTGATCAGTTACGCACGGCATTGGCCATGGCGGCCAATGAGAGGGCCTGACGAGCACGGTCGAGGACAACCGCACGAGAGATGTCGATGTGCGATACCAGCGCCTCGTGGGCTTGCGGAATCTTGCCGTCCAGAACCAGTTCGACGACGGAGATATGTTCCTCCACGGTGGCCTTCATGCGGTCGGGAGTCAGGTAGTCGAACATCCGCACGGGGCGCAGCTTCGAGTTGACGGCCTGCAAGGCGTCGACCAACGCGTGGTTTCCGGACGAGGCGAGGAGCGCGATGTGGAACTCCTCGTCGAGCGTCACGAAACCGGCGTCCGGTACCGGCATCTGTTTGAGAAATGCGTACCACTTGTCGAGCTCGGAACCGAGCGCGTCTCGATCATGAGCGTGGGCCTCACCGTCGAGTACCCGACGAAGCCCGTGCACCTCGAGGAGTATGCGCAGCTCGTAGAGTCCACCCAACTCGTCGAGGTGCGGTCGGTACGGAAAGAGTCCATGTTCGTCGCGCTCGACCAGCCCGTCGGATTCCAACTTTGCGAGCGCTTCGCGCACCGGTGTTCGCGAGACACCGTAGAGATGGGCCAGGCGTTCCTCGCCCAGTCGTTCCGAGGGCGCGATCTGACCGGACATCAGATCGTTTCGGATCGACCGGTAAACCTGTTCGCGCAGCGGCGGCCGCACACTCATGTCAGATTGCCATCGCTCGACGAACCGCCTCGGTGGACGTGGTGCCGCCCTCACCGGTCGAGGTCACGTGTCCGGCCGCGAGAATGCTGTAATGCTGAGCAGATTGGAGCGCGAAACCGATGTGCTGCTCGACAAGGAGGACACCGAGATCGCCGCGCTCGGTGAGTTCCATGACGGTTCTTTCGATTTCGGCGACCACGTTGGGCTGAATGCCCTCGGTTGGTTCGTCGAGGATGAGGATCTTGGGCTCGGTGATCAAGGCGCGGGCGATGGCAAGTTGTTGTCGCTGCCCACCGGAGAGAAGTCCTGCGCGACGGTCGAGGAGTGTGGTGAGCGCGGGAAACAGATCCAATGCCTCTGCGATGAGTGCCTTTCCGCGTTTGCGCCCGTCGGCGACCACCCGAAGATTCTCGGCAGTTGTCAGTTGTCCGAACGACTGCTGACCCTGCGGTACGTAGGCAAGTCCGCGAGCGACGCGGGCGCTCGGTCGTAGTCCGGTGATGTCCTCTCCGTTCAGAAGTACCTTTCCGCGTGTGGGTTTGATCAGACCGACGGCGGCGCGCAGCAAGGTGGTCTTGCCTGCTCCGTTGTGACCCATGACTGCCGCAACCCCGTCGCTGGGAACCAGCAGGGAAACGCCGTGGATCACTTCGGTGCGTCCGTAGCCGGCGCGGATGTCGACGAGCTCGAGCATGATTCAGTCCTCCGGGGTCGGTTCGGTGTCGGCGCCGAGATCGGTTCCGGCAGCGGCTGTGCCGAGATAGACCTCTTGCACCTTGGGGTCGGCTTGAACCTCCGCCACAGTTCCTTCGGCGAGTACTTTCCCAGCGGCGAGCACTGTGACGGACGTGGCGAACGATCGCATGAAGTCCATGTCGTGCTCGACCACGACGACGGTTCGTGCACCGCCGATGCGCCGTAGAAGGTTTCCGGTTTCCTCGCGCTCCTCCAGGCTCATCCCAGCGACGGGCTCGTCGAGTAGTAGCACGGAACAGTTCTGCACCAACAACATTCCGATTTCGAGCCACTGTTTCTGCCCGTGCGCCAGAATGCCCGCGGGAGTGTCTCTGAGGTGCTCCAAGCCGGTTGTCTCCAGAGCCTCCTCGATCTCGGGGAGCACACCTTTGCGCCTTCGGAGCAGGTTCCACGCCGATCGACCGGCTCCCGCCGCGATGTCGAGATTCTGCAGCACCGAGAGTTCTTCGAAGACGCTTGCCGTCTGGAAGGTTCGACCGACGCCGAGGCGGGCGATCTTGTGAACCTTCTTGCCGAGCAACTGCTCGCCGGACTTCGTGATCGAACCCGTCGCGGGAACGAGTCCGGTGATGGCGTCGACCAACGTTGTCTTTCCAGCCCCGTTCGGGCCGATGAGAAACCTGAGGTCGCCCTGCATGAGGGTCAAGTCGACGCCGTCGACGGCCTTGAAACCGTCGAAGCTGACCGAAAGGTTCCGTACTTCGAGGTACTCGGACGACATTCCGGCGTTGCCGCCCAGTGCCGGTGTGGGTTCGCTGGTGGCGGTTGTGTTGGTCATGACGACACCTCCACTGGTTCGGGTTGGGAGACCTTGACCGGCGGGTCGGCCGGGGTCTCACGCTTCTTGCGGTGGCGCATCAGGGCGAACAATCCGGCCACACCTGCCGGGAAGAACCCGACCACGACGATGAACATCAACCCTTGTGCGTAGATCCATCCCGAAGGGAGTTTCTCCGAGAATGTCGACTGCGCCCACGCGACGCCGATCGCACCGAGTACCGGACCCAGAAGCGTTGCGCGGCCACCGATCGCGACCCCGATGAGGAAGGCGATTGACGGTACAATCCCGACGTCGGCGGGGGAGATGATGCCCACGATCGGAACGAACAGCGCACCGGCGATACCGGCGAGGAACGCCGCGGTCACGTAGGCGACCAGTTTGATGTTCGCCGGATCGTATCCGAGGAAACGTACGCGCTCCTCTTGATCGCGGACGGCGACGAGGAGTTCGCCGTATCGGGAGTTCATCAGCTGGCGAATCAGAGCGACCGATGCGAGAAGAACTCCGGCGGCGATGAAGAACAACATCTGCTTGTTCGCCGGATCGTTGAGGTTGAAACCGAAGAAGGTGCGAAAGCGGTTGAGGCCGTTGCTGCCACCGATCGACTGCTGGCCGATCAGGAGGATCGCGAAAGCCGCGGCGAGTGCTTGCGAGAGGATCGCGAAGTATGCGCCCTTGACTCTCCGCTTGAACACACCGAGTCCGAGGAGAAAGGCAACAGCGGCCGGCAGGAAAAGGATGGCGAAGATCGCCACGAATGGCGAGGCGAACGGTTGCCAGTATCCCGGAAGTTCGGTCTTGCCCGCGATGGACATGAAGTCCGGTACCGCGTCGCCCTTGAGTTCGGCATCGGCGATCTTGAGGTGCATCGCCATCACGTATGCGCCGATTCCGAAGAAGACGCCCTGGCCGAGCGTGAGCATTCCGCCTCTGCCCCAGGCCAAGCCGATGCCGACAGCGACTATGGCGAAGCACAGGAATTTGGCCAACAGTGACAGCCTGAAGTCCGAGAGCACAGCCGGGGCGATGGCGAACAGCACGATCGCGGCAAGTGCAAAACCGCCCCACACCCGAATTCGGGACTTGTTCAGGATGCTCATACGAGGCTCCTCGTCTTGACTGCGAACAGGCCCTGCGGCCGAACTTGAAGGAAGACGACGATGATGACGAACACGATCACCTTCGCGATCGACGCTGTCGTCGAGTACTCGATGAACGAGTTCAAGATGCCGAGGGCGAAGGCTGCGATCACGGCTCCCTTCATCTGACCGAGACCGCCGACGACAACAACCAGGAAGGCGTCGATCAGATACGACTGGCCGATGGTCGGGCTGGTGGAACCGATGAGCGTCAACGCGACACCCGCGACGCCGGCGAGTCCGGAACCGAGGAAGAAGGTCGTGATGTCCGTACGACGAGAGGAGATTCCGCTCGTCTCGGCCAGATCGCGATTCTGCACGACGGCCCGGATGCGTCGACCCATCGACGACTGCTTCAGTGCGACCGAAAGCGCGATCACCGCTGCGATCGCCAACACCAGAATGAAGATGCGGGTTTTCGGTACCACGGCGCCGAAAATATCGACCCCGCCCGAAAGCCAGCTCGGCGCCGAAACATTGACCGCGGGCGCGCCGAAGATGTCGCGCGCCAACTGCTGAAGAATCAACCCGACGCCGAATGTCACCAACAGGGTGTCGAGGGGTCGGTGGTACATCCGCGATACCAGTACCACTTCGAGCACGACACCCATCAGTCCGCCGACGACAAAACCGACGAGCAGAGAAATGATCAACGATCCCGTTGCATTCGAGATCACCTGCTGCACTACGTATGCGGTGTACGAGCCGGCCATGATGAACTCGCCGTGTGCCATGTTGATGACACCCATCTGCCCGAACGTGAGAGACAATCCCAACGCTGCCAACAGGAGAATCGATCCGATACTCAAACCCGTGAACAACTGTCCGATCACAACATCCATGACAGACGCTCCACCTCTCTACTCGTCGATTCCGTCAATTCCGCCTTTCGTCGATCAGCTGCCGAGTCCCTCGGCCCAGGGGTAGTTCTTCAGGTACGGATCCGGCTCGATCGGCTGTCCCGAATCCCAGACCGTGTAGATCAGTCCGTCGGAACGGATTTCGCCGATTCGGGCAGTCTTGGTGATGTGGTGGTTGTCGCCGTCGATGGTGACGAGTCCTTCGGGTGCCTGGAAGGTCACACCGTCGGCGTTGTCCTGAATATCCTTGACCGCAAACGAGTTGGCCTTCTCGACTGTGTTCTTCCAGAGGTAGACGGAGGTGTATGCCGCTTCCATCGGATCGGACGTGGGCTTGTCCTGGCCGAACTTCGCCTTGTACGCCTCGACGAACTTCTTGTTCTCGGGGGAGTCGATGGTCTGGTAGTAGTTCCACGCCGTCAGCTGGCCTTCGACGTTCTGGACTCCGATACCGCCGACCTCTTCCTCCGCAATGGAGACGGAGACGACGGGCATGTCGGCGGGCTTCAGGCCGACATTCGAGTATTCACGGAAGAACGCGACGTTGGAATCACCGTTGAGTGTGTTGAACACGGCATCGGCGTCGGCTGTGCGGACCTTGTTCACGATGGTGGAGAAGTCGGTCGAGCCCAATGGCGTGTAATCCTCGCCCTTGATCTCGATGCCGTTCGCTGCCGCGTACGCCTTGATGATGCGGTTGGCGGTCTGCGGGAACACGTAGTCGCTGCCGACCAGATACAGCGACTTGACGCCCTTCTCCTTCAGGTAATCCAGAGCGGGGATGATCTGCTGATTGGTCGTTGCACCCGTGTAGAAGATGTTCTTCGAATCTTCCAGCCCCTCGTACTGGACCGGGTAGTAGAGCAAGGAATTGTTGTCCTCGAACACCGGCAGCATGGCCTTGCGGCTCGAGGAAGTCCAGCCACCGAAAACTGCTGCGACGCAATCGCTGCTGATCAGTTTCTCGGCCTTCTCGGCGAACACTGTCGGCTCCGACGCGCCGTCCTCTGCCACGATCTGGATCTTCTTGCCCAGCACACCGCCGGAATCGTTGATCTCCTGCACCGCCAACGAGATGGAGTCGCGGACCGTCACTTCACTGATGGCCATGGTGCCCGAGAGTGAATTCAGAGAACCGACCTTGATCGTGTCCCCCGAGGTGTCGACGCACGACGTAGCCGTCGAATCTCCCGATGCGGTGTCTGTCGCCTTGCTTCCGCAGCCGGTGAGAACCAAGCCCAGCGCGGCGAGAGCGGCCGGCGCGGCAAGGGTGCGCTTCGAGAAGGTTCGCATGTACGGGCCTTTCGTGTCGATGGCTCTGGCAGACAATGGCTCTGACAGATCTGTATCCGGAGTGCGTATACAACGCTGTATTCGTCGAGTGCACAGAGTAGGTGGAAGTTGTTGCGGTGGAATGACTGTCGGTGACAAGTGTGTGTCCGGTGTTTCGATTGGATGTCCAGGACCTCACACCGCAGGTCAGCGAGGGTGCGGTGTTAGCATCGACGAGAAATTGATCAAGCACTCGCTTGACGATCGGAACGTCGGAAGGATCTTCTCGTGCGCTCGACCCGACGGGACGAAATACTCGCTCATGCGGCCAAGCTGTTCAGTGAGCGGGGAATCGCCGCGACGACGGTACGCGACATCGCCGACGAAGTCGGGATTCTCTCCGGCAGCCTCTACCACTACTTCGACTCCAAGGATGCGATAGCCAACGAGATCGTCGTCCGGTTTCTCGAAGACCTCAACGTCAGGTACGAAGACTCGATCGAGTCGGGAGGTTCGGCCCGAGATCGCCTGGCAACGATGGTCTCGGTGTCTTTTGCATCGGCGGTGGATCACCCGTATGCCACGGAGGTCTATCAGGGAGAAGCCATACTTTCGTCGCAACCGGCGGACGCGCCCATCACCATCCTGGTTCAGAAGGCACACAGCTACTGGCGATCGGCTATCGCTCGCGGAATTGCCGACGCGGAGTTTCGGGAAGACATCGATCCCGAACAGTTTCACCGTCTCCTGCGTGAATCCGTCTGGTCCACCGTCGCGCAGTATCGCCCGCAGCTTTCCGAGTTGGCGGAGGATCTGCAGCGCAATCTGATTTCGGTTTTCCTGGACGGCTTCGCCGCACGTTCCGTCGACGGCGAGCCGGTGGCACGCATTGCGCGGCGCACGGCGAAGAAGGAAGCGCAGACCGTATCTCCTGCCTCCGAATTTGCCGAACTCCGCTCTGATGTCGACGAATTGAAGTCCGTCATTCGCGAACTCAGCTCCTCGATCCGGCAGCTGCAGAAGCCATAACACCGCAGTTTCTGCGCGTGTAGTTCGAATTTTGACTATCGGTGTGACCCAGTGCATACTTCTGTCCACACTCATAAATCAAGCGCTTGTTTGATTTACCAAGCAGAGTTTGGACGGGAGATTGATGTGAGACTCGGAAAGGCGATTGCCGTCTGCGCGGCAGTGGTCCTCGGGGCGAGCGCGTGCGCATCTGCCGGTGTCATTCCCGAAGACACCATCGTCATCGGTTTGGACGAGGACTCCACCGGGCCCGGTGCGTCGTACAGCACGATCGCCGGCAAGACCGTGCGTATGACTGTCGACCTGATCAACCAGGCCGGCGGAATCAACGGCAAGCAGGTCGAATTGGTTGTCGAGAATGACGAGAGCAGTCCCACCAAGACCCCGTCGATCATTCGGAAGTTGGTCGATCACGGATCAAGTGCGGTCATCCTCGCCACCGGCAGCGGGTCGGTGCTGCAGGCCAAGTCGATTCTCCAGCAGTCGAAGATTCCCGCGATAGCTCCGGTCGTTCTCAGCGACGCCTTTGCCTCGGCGCCCGACAACGACTTCTCGTTCATGATTCCGAACTCGTTGAAGCAGTACGCCCAGGTGTACTGCGGGGCTTTCGAGAAGATGGGGTACAAGTCCCTGGGATTTCTCGGTGACGCGAGTGCGTCCATCGACGGAATCATCAAGACCCTGCGGCCGGCGCTCGAGAAGTGCGCGAGAGTGACGGGCGTCGAAAAGGCGCCGGTCGATGCCGCGGACATCACCGCACAGGTCTCACGTCTCGCGGAAACCGAACCGGACGCGATTCTGGTCGCCAGTATCGGCGGGCACTTCGAAATCCTCGCGCACAACACCTTGTCGAAGATCACCCCACAGACGCAACGCTTCTCACTCGCTTCCATCGGAAACCAGCCCGCATCTTGGGCTTTGGCGGACCCGAAGGCGTTGAGCGGCATGGTGTACATGGGCTCGCTCAGTGAGAACAACCCGAGAACCGCCGAACTGCGTCGCAAGGTGCAGGCGGTGAAGGGGCCTGATTATCAACTGACTGCCTACGACGCACAGGCGTACGACGCCGTCATGATGTTGGCCGAGGCAATCGAAATTGCCGGCGACCACCGAGATCGGACGGCCGTTCGTGATGCTCTTCAACAGGTTTCGGCACTTCCCGCCAGCTTCGGCCAGGACGGATTGACACTGTCGTTCTCCTCGCAGGATCACCTGGCTCCGGACAGCCTCTGCGGACTGGTGCTCGTCGAATTCGGTGAGGACAACAAGCCGGCCCATCCGTGGGATTCCTACCAACCCCCGTGTGGATAACCGAGGAGCCTTGACATGACAGACGCACAACTGTGGCTCGCTGCCATCGAGATCGGTGCATTCTTTTCACTGATAGCCCTCGGAATGTATCTCGTGGTGGTCGGCGCCGATTTCTTCAATTTTGCGATGGGTCCGTATGCGATGGCTGCGGCCTTGGCGTCGAGTTGGGTCGCGATCAATTACGGGCTCGCTCTCTGGATTGCCATGCCGCTAGGGATCGCGGTAGCGGTGGCGCTGTCGATCCTGACGGAAAAGCTTGTGGTCAAACAGGTTCAGAAGCGATCGGGTCGTGGGGAACTACCGGCGTTGGTGGCTGTGACCGCAGTACTGTTCGGGATCCAGCAGCTCGCCGGCACTGTCTTCGGCCGAACACCACTTCCCGGGCAGAAGATCTTCGACTTCGATCCGATATCGGTGCTCGGTGCCACCGTCGACAGTTCGACCGTTGTACTCGTCGTCGGAACTGCAGTGATCTTCGTCGGTATCGGACTGTGGCTGAACCGGTCCACCTCGGGCCGTCTGCTTCGCGCCGTCGGCGACAGTCCGGATGCCGCCCGAGTCCTGGGCTTGCCGGTGGATCGGGTACGCCTCATCGCGTTCACCCTCGCGGGTGTGATCGCCGCCGTCGCCGGACTTCTGTTCGCTCCCAAGGCCGGTGTTCAGTTCACGAGCGGTCTGTCATGGACGCTGACGGCATTCATCGCACTCGTCATCGGTGGTACCGGCCGGAGTTGGGCTCCGCTGATCGGCGGAATGGTGTTGGGCGTCGTCCAGGTATTCGCCCCGTACTACTTCGGTGCGAGTGCTGCTCAAACCGCGATTCTGTTGATTGCCCTGGTGTTCTTCGCTTTCCGTCCGGAAGGCTTGCTCTCGAGGAAGGTTCGCGTCTGATGGCCTCGCTTTCTACCAGTCCGCTGACGTCAAATCCGCCCACTCCGGCCGGCAGTTCCCGGACGAGGATGCTCGCTGTGTCACGGGAAGCGCTGATCACCGTGGTCGTGGTCGCTGCCGTGCTGCTGTGGATGGGGCCGAGTCTGTACCGACAGGATCTGGTGTTCCTCGCTGCGACGTATTCGCTGATCGCCCTCGGCATGTACGTGCCATTCGTGCTCGCGGGATCACTGTCGATGGCGTACAGCGCGTATGCGGCGATCGGCGCGTATGCCGTTGCGCTGATCTCGGTTCGGACCGGGTTGTCGATGTGGTGGGGATGGATTCTCGGCGCCCTCGCCGCTGCAGCGGTTGCAGTACTCCTCAGCTTGGCAACGCAGAAACTCTCCGGCTTCTACCTTGCCGCTGTGACCTTGTTGTTCGGTATCGCTTTCGAGCACTGGTTGATCGACGGGCCGAGTTTCACCGGCGGGTCGGCCGGGGTCTCGGGCGTCGAGACTGTGACGATGTTCGGCTGGGAGCCACCGCGCTACGCATTGGTCGTGTTCGCGATCTTGTTCGTGTGTCTGATCGCGGTCGCTGTCGATCGACTTCGGAAATCGGTGTGGGGGCTGATGTTGCAAGCTGCCCGCGACAATCGTAATGTCGCACGGTCTTCCGGCGTCAATCCTGCGCACCTGACCGTTGTGGCGCTGGCGATCGGTGCCGCGATCGCGTCGACCGGCGGATCGCTGTTCACCGTGTCGGTGCAAGCTGTCACTCCTGAAACCTTCACTCTCAGTATTGTTTTCCTTGCAATCTTTATGCCGATCATCGGCGGTCGCGGCTCGGCGTGGGGTGCTCCGCTCGGTGCATTGATCGTGGTGATCGTGACGCTGAACATGCCCGGCTACCAGGGAAGTGGCGAACTCCTGCTTGCCGGAGCCGTCCTGGTGATCCTCATCGTGGCGCCTGGTGGGGTGATCGGGTGGAGTCAGAACGTTCTCGGTCGAATGAACCGTCTGTACAAGGAGCGTGGCAATCGATGACGCGGCTACTCGAAGTGAGCGGGCTCCACAAGTCCTACGGCGGCGTCCGCGCTGTCGACGATGTCTCGTTCAGCGTCGGACCGGGAGAGGTGATCGGCCTGGTCGGCCCGAACGGGGCAGGCAAGACCACACTGGTGGACTGCATCTTCGGCACACAGCAAGCAGACTCCGGAACCGTCGCGCTCGCCGGTGCTCCCTTGACCGGGCCGTCGGAGCGCCGTGCACGGCAAGGGCTCTCGCGCACGTTTCAACATCCGCAGCTCGCGGCGGAACTCGACGCCGTCGACAACATCATCCCGGGACTGTACGGGCACAAGATCACCTCACCTCTGCACTCGCTGTGGTGGGCGATCAAAGGACCTTTCGAGAACTGGGACCGGACAGCACAGCGGGCCCGGGAGATTGCTGCGCGATACTCGGTCACCGACGTCGAGAGTGCTTGCGGGGATCTCAGTTTGGGGGCGCAGCGTCTGGTCGAGGTGGCGCGGGCGATGGCGACCGAACCCGATGTTCTCCTGTTGGACGAACCGTTTGCCGGCGCGGATCACGACGGCATCGCTGCCATCTCCGGTGCCGTGCGATCGATTGCCGCGCAGGGCAAGGGAGTAGTCCTGGTCGATCACAACGTCGATCTCATCGCGGCGCTCGCCACCAAGATCGTGCTGCTCAATTTCGGATCAGTGGCGTTCTACGGACCACCGCAGGAGTGCTTGGCCAGCGACGCGATGCGAGAAGTCTATTTCGGTTCCGAATACGAGGAAGGCGCCTGACATGCTCGAACTCGACAGAGTCACAGTTCGATACGGATCCGCTGTCGCCGTCCGGGAAGTCTCCCTTGTCGCCCCCGCCGGTGAAGTGACAGCGATCGTCGGGCCGAACGGTGCAGGCAAGACCAGCTTGGCGGGATCCATCTACGGCTCGGTTCCCGCCACCGGGACAATCAAATTCGATGGTCGAGAGATCCAGAAATTATCGGCACTGGATCGTGTCCGCAGCGGATTTGCCTACGTACCCCAAGGCAGGCAACTGTTCATGCGAATGTCCGTTCGCGAGAACCTACGCGTCGGCGCAGACCTGCTGGGATTGAAAGCCGATGCCGTGGAAACAGCTTTCGAGAGGTTCCCGATCCTGCGTGAACGCTCCGAGAGTTATGCCGGGGTCCTCAGCGGTGGTGAGCAGCAGATGTTGGTTCTGGGGCGGGCCCTTCTGGAAACCCCGAAGGTGTTGCTCCTCGACGAGATGATGACAGGACTGGCACCGAAAATCGTCGCGGAGCTGCGAGCGCTGGTCGGGGGTCTGGCCGCCGAGGGTGTGACCGTCATCGTGACGGAACCGGCACTTACTGCACTGAAATCGGTTGTCGACCGCGGATATGTCATGCAGCGCGGCGAACTCGTCCGCGAATGCGATTCCGCAGCGACACTGGACAACGCGTACAAACAATCGATGGGCGTACTCAGCGCCGACGGGAGATGATCCACGATCATGCTTGAAACGAAGACACTCGACTTCACCGTCGGTGAATTCGCCACGAATCCGGACCGGTTCGCCGGCGTCAGCATCAGCGAAATGGTCAGGCATTGGTCTGAGACCATCCCGGACGAAACCGCCTTTGTCACTCCGGAATCGAGGGTGTCGTGGAAACAGTACGACGCGGCTGCCGATGCGATCGCGTCGGCGCTGGATCTAGCTGGTGAGGGATACGGACATGTAGCCGTGTTGCTCCCCGACACCGCTGTATTCCATGCGGCTCTCTGCGCAGCATTTCGTACCGGCCGCGTCGCCGTCGGAATCGGTTCGCGCTCGGGCATTCGCGAGATCTCTCATCTGATCGCCCGCTCGGAAGCCTCCGTTCTCGTCACCACACGCACGCTGCGCGGCGTCGATACCGCCGAACTCGTGGCGAGTCTGCGGGCAGAGCATCCCGGACTGGACGTCGTCTTCGCCGACGAACGCGCCGACGTGAGTTTCGAACGCGTGAGCGCAAACGGCGAACTCACCTCGTTGTCGGTCGAACTAAAGCAGTTCCCCGCAACCAGCCCGTGTTTTGTCACGTCAGCCGTTTCGATGCTGAACTCGACGTCCGGCACAACGGGCCTACCCAAACTGGTCACACAAACCGAGGATCGTTGGGTTGGTTTCTCCGAGATTGCCGCCGAGGCGGCGGCGATCGGTCCGGATGAGGTGTTCCTCGGTGCGGTTCCGGCACCTTTCGGATTCGGCCTCTGGACTTCGCATTTCCTGCCGGCGCTACTCGGTGCTCGCAATGTCGTCATGGAACGCTTCGACGTTTCGGTGATGATCGAGTTGATCGAGCGCGAACGGGTGACTGCTTTGAATTGTGTGAGTACACAATTCAAGATGCTGTTGCGTTCGGAGGCCGCGGAATCGGCCGATCTCTCGTCACTTCGTTTCATGTTCACCGGTGGTGAAGCCGTGCCGTATTCGGAGGCACTGGCCTTCGAACAACGTACCGGAGCGGCTGTCCTGCAGTTCTACGGATCAAACGAAACCGGCGCCGTCTCGGTGACGACGGTTTCGGACGGTTCCGATACCCGACTGAAGACGTGCGGCCACGTCATCGATCGCATGCAAGTTCGTGTATTCGACGATGCGGCAAAGGAAGTGACCGGCTCCGTCCGTCGCGGTCAGCCTGCGGTCAACGGCCCGCTGATGTGCCAGGGTTATTGGGGCGACGTCGATGCAAACGACGAGTTGTACACCGACGACGGTTGGATGCTTCTCGGCGACATCGTCGAGATCGACGAGACCGGGCGGGTGCGTGTGGTCGGGCGCAAAGCCGACATCATCATTCGAGGCGGCAAGAACATTTCCGCGGTCGAGGTCGAGGAGTACGTGCGCGCGCATCCTTCGGTGGAACTGGTCGCCGTGGTCGGAGTCGACGATCCGCTGTTCGGTGAGAAGGTCTGTGCGGTCGTCGTGTCCGCCGATGACGATCTGAGTTCGGTGGACCTGACCGCCTGGCTGCAGAGCCGAGGAGTGACCCGCGAGTACATACCCGAGTACGTGATGACGGTCGCCGAATTGCCGATGGCGGCAGGCGGCAAAGTAGCCAAGGGCGAAGTCAAGGCACTCGCGCAGCGGCGGATCGCTGAACTCGGCTGATCGCGCCTGACAGTACCGGCGTCGCGTTACGCTGATCCGGACATTTTGCCGAGAGTGAAGGAAACCCGATGACGAACCCTTCACCGCATCGGTGGCGCAGGCGCTTGCTGTGGGCTCTGGCAATTGTGTTCGTTCTGGTCGGAGCCGTGGTTCTGGCCTTCGTTCTGAGCCCGAGACCTGGCGCACTCACCGTACGATGGGTCTTCGATCGTGATGCCGTGAAAGTCACCGAGGCGCTCGAGAAGCACGCGCCCGAAGGCGTCGACTCGATCAAGGACCAGCAGTACCGCGCCGATGACGACGACGCATACCTGGATGTCTACTTTCCCGCAGCGACGACGACCGCATTGCCTACGGTGATCTGGACTCATGGCGGTGCCTGGATCTCGGGAAGCAAGTCCAACTACGCGCCGTACTACGAGTTGCTGGCCTCTCGTGGCTACACCGTTGTGTCCCTGGACTACTCACTCGGACCTGAGCACCACTATCCGACAGCGGTGCGGCAGCTCAACGACGCTCACGCGTACGTCGTCGCGAATGCGGAACGGCTGCATGTTGATCCGACGACGGTCGTTCTCGCCGGTGATTCTGCGGGAGCGCAACTCTCGAGTCAGCTCGCCACTCTCATCACTGATCCCGCGTATGCGAACCGTGTGGGCGTGGTCCCGTCGCTGCGGCCGGATCAGTTACGTGGAGTAATCCTGAACTGTGGAATCTACGACGTCGGGAACATGGTCGGCGGACCCGGCATCATCGGTTGGGGGGTTGATCGGTCCCTCTGGGCGTATACCGGCGTGCGTGACTTCATGAGTACCGACGCAGCGGATCAGATGTCGACCTTGAACTACGTCAGCGCTCAATTTCCGCCTGCCTACATCAGCGGCGGCAACGCGGATCCTTTGACAGATTCTCAGTCGAAACCGTTGGCTGACAAATTGACGGGGTTGGGAGTTGCGGTCGACACACTGTTCTATCCGGCCGATCACGTTCCGGCGCTCGGTCACGAGTATCAGTTCGATCTGGACAATGCCGACGGTCTCACTGCCCTCGATCGCACGGTTCAGTTTCTCGACGCACACACCAGCTAGTTGTCGGATGATGCTGAGACGCTGAAGAAATGGTCATTTCAGACAAAGCGCCGCGGGTGTGTTGCCGGGGAATTCTCGACTAGTCCTTTTGGTCTAGCCTGGGTGAATCCGATCCGACCCCAGGAGTTGTTGTGCGCGCGTCTTCCCCCGACAGACGGCGAAGGCGCATTGTCGGAATCGCGGCGGTATTCGTCGTCATTCTGCTGTCCGGGGTAACCGCGGCAATCGTCAGTCCGTGGCCAGGAGTTCTCCTCGTACGGTGGATGTCAGCGGGTGGCTCCGAAGCGACTCACGCACAACTCGACAGGCATGCACCGTCAGGAATCGTCTCGATTCTCGATCAGTCGTACCGCGACGGCGACGACGATGCACAACTGGACGTTTACTACCCGTCGGAGTCCACTTCGGCGCTACCCACGGTGGTCTGGGTGCACGGGGGTGGCTGGATATCAGGATCGAGAACTGATGCCGACGGTTACTACAAACTGTTGGCAAATCAAGGCTTCACAGTGATTTCGGTGGACTACTCACTGGGACCAGATGCGTATTACCCCACCGCAGTGAATCAACTGAACGACGCGTATCGATTTATCGTGAGCAATGCGGACAGGTTGCATGTCGATTCGAACAATCTCTTTCTTGCGGGAGATTCGGCAGGCGCGCAGTTGTCCAGTCAGTTGGCGACGGTCATGACCAGCCCTGATTACGCGTCGGAAATGGGTGTGGAGCCGGCATTACGTCCCGAGCAGATACGCGGAGTTGTCCTCGACTGTGGGGTCTTCGATCTGAAACCGCTGCTGTCACAGGGGAAGTACTTCGGTTGGGGCGTCGACAAGCAGTCGCTGTGGGGGTATCTCGGAACGAGGGACTTCGACGGGTCGACTGCAGTGGGTCAGATGTCGACACTGGGCCATGTGACCTCGGACTTTCCAGCGACGTTCATCACCGGCGGAAATGTCGACCCGCTGACCGCCAGCCAGTCGAAACCCATGGCAGAACGGCTCGCCGATCTGGGCGTCGAAGTAGACGCACTGTTCTACCCCGAAGATCACGAGCCTGCGCTGGACCACGAATATCAGTTCGACCTCGATACCGTGGACGGGATGATCGCGTTCGATCGCACAGTCGCGTTCCTGCGCAACTACGTGCGTTAGCGCGGTCAGCGAATCACGTAAGGCGAAATCGAACTCCGGTGCTCGCTGATGTCGAGGTCTTTACCCAACGGCGGGAAGGCACGCTGCGGACAGTTGAGGCGTTCGCAGACACGGCAGCCCGAGCCGATCGGCGTTCCCGGATTCGACTCGTCCAGATCCAGACCGTCGCTGTAGACGAGTCGGTGGGCGTGTCGAATCTCGCATCCCAATCCGATGGCGAAGATCTTTGCGGGCTGTCCGTATCGAGCCGCTCGACGTTCGACCGTGCGAGCAACCCAGAGGTATCGGCGGCCGTCGGGCATCTGTGCGATCTGGGGCATGATCTTGCCCGGATATGAGAACGTCTCGTAGACGTTCCACAGCGGGCACGTACCGCCGCTGGTGGAGAAGTGGAATCCGGTGGCGGACTGACGCTTCGACATGTTTCCGGCACGGTCGACACGGACGAACATGAACGGAACCCCGCGAAGTTTGGGGCGCTGCAGGGTCGAGAGGCGGTGGCAGATCGTCTCGTAGCTCGCGGAATAGAAGGCGGACATGCGCTCGATGTCGTACCGGAAGTCCTCGGCGACGTCGTGGAACTGGCTGTAGGGGAGCACGGTGGCCGCCGCGAAGTAGTTGGCCAATCCAAGTCGCGCCAGGGAGACCGACGCTTCGCTGGTGAAGTTGCCTTCGGCCACCAACGAGTCGAGCAGATCGCCGTGCTCGAGGTACGCGAGTTCTGTCGCGAACTTGAAGACCTGTTGCCCGCCGGAGAGCCGTGCGGAGATTTCCAGGACCCTGGTATCCGGGTCGTAACGATGAAGTATGTTCTCGCCCAGGTCGACTCGTCGAACGATCTGCACGCCGTGGACGGTTTCCAGGCGCCTGGCGATCTCGCCGGCGACGTCGCCGCGATGAAAGCGCATCCGGGCAGTGAGTTCTTCGGCCGCGGTGTCGAGATCGTGAATGTAGTTCTGCCGCTGATAGAAGTAGTCGCGCACTTCCTCGTGCGGCATGGTGATCGAACCGCTGCCGCTGCCGTCCGAGAAGCGGTCTTCCGTCGCTGCGGCGAGTTGCGCCGTGGTGTTGCGGAAGCGGCGATGCATGTTGACCATCGCCTTGGCCAGGCCCGGGTGCGTGGAGACCATCTCCGCGATTTCGTGGGCGTCGGCGTCGATGCCCATCTCCTGATCGAGGGCAACTTCACGCATTTCCGCGATCAGGCGCGTGTCGTCCTGTGGGGAGAAGAAGGTGGTGTCGACGCCGAAGACTTCACTGATTCGCAGGAGGACCGGCACGGTGAGTGGCCGGACGTCGTGCTCGATCTGATTGAGATAGCTTGCCGAGATCTCCAGCGTCTTGGCCAGCGAAGCCTGACTCAACCCGCGCTCGGTCCGCAGTTGGCGGAGCCGGACACCGACAAAGGTTTTCGACATTTTCCCAGGATACGAGTGACAGTCCGGCTTCGCAAAGGTGGGTTTGCAGAATTCGCACCGGTACCCCCTGTGAGTGGTTGAGGAGTCCTCACACTCCTCAACCACTCACGGGGCCGGAGGCCTAGACCCTGTTCTCCGAACGCGGAGCGCCGATTCCGGGATCGATCTGGAACGGTCCGCTCGACGAGGGTGCGAGGGGGAAGTCGAAGATCGCAGTCGGGAGATACACCGTCGAACATGAGTTGGGGATATCCACGACGCCAGACAGGCGGCCCTCGATCGGTGCCGCACCCAGCAGCAGGTACGCCTGCTCCGGCGCGTACCCGAACTTGGTCAGGTACTCGATCGCATGCAGGCACGCACGCTGGTAGGACAGATGTGAATCCAGGTACTTCTGTTCGCCGTCCAACGTGACGGAAGTGCCCGAGAACGCAAGCCACTCGGAATACTGCGGATCCGTGTTGCCCGGCATGAAGATGGCGTTCTCGGAAACGCCGTAGGTATCCATTCCGCCCTTGATGATGTCCACACGAAGATCGATGAAGCCGCCCATCTCGATGGCACCGCAGAAAGTGATCTCACCGTCGCCCTGGGAGAAGTGAAGATCGCCGACCGACAGATTCGCACCGTCCACGAACACCGGATAGAAGATTCGGCTGCCCTTGGTGAGGTTCTTGATGTCCTGGTTTCCGCCGTTCTCACGCGGGGGAGCGGTGCGAGCCGCCTCGCCGGCCACGCGGGTGTACTCGTCACCGGTCAAGGTTCCCAGTACTGCATCGCGGGGCTCGGGCGGAAGTGCAAGCGGGGGAACCCGATTGGGATCGGTGGCAATGAGGGCGCCCTCGCGGGCATTCCACTTGGCGAGCAAGGCTGCCGACGGAGCCGTGCCCATGAGTCCCGGGTGGACGATGCCCGTGAACGAGACGTGCGGAATGTGACGCGACGTCGCCGTTTGGCCGGAGAAATCCCAGACGGCCTTGTACGCGTCGGGGAACTGTTCGGTGAGGAAGCCGCCGCCGTTGTTTCGCGGGAAGATGCCCGTGTACCCCCAGCCTTGGCCGGCCAACGGACCCGAATCTTCTTGGGGGATAGGCCCGATATCCAAGATGTCGACGATCAAGAGGTCGCCGGGCTTTGCGCCTTCGACGGAAAAGGGGCCGGACAACGTGTGGACCGTGGTCAGTGGTGCATTGAGAATGTCGTCGGCCGAGTCGTCGTTGTGTATTGCGCCGTCGAACCATTCGCGGCAATGGACACGAAACGCATCACCGGGTTTCACCGTCACCGCCGCCGGGATGTCCGGGTGCCACCGATTGTGGCCGACGATCGCCTGGTCGGTGAATTTCTTGGCGGAATCGAGTGGAAACAGCAGTTCAGGCATATGCACTCCTCATTCTCGAAGAAACGGAAAACTCGTGGCGGCAGGACTTTCGTGTCGGATCGGGACTCACGGCCAGGACGCGCGGTGAGGACGCTCAGGGGCGAGGTAGCTTGCGGTGCAACGGATTGGACGTCGTCGGGGCAGATTGTCGGCCGCGGCCCGGTAGTGACCCACTGACCACGGCAGGCTCGTGAGCTGATCGGGCAGTGCTGTCCAGTAAACCCATCGCGGTTGACGAGCGGTGGCTCAAACGGGGAGACGAGACAACACGCTTCGATTCGAGACTGCACTGGGGGCAACGGATCGACTGGGGCACTTCGGCCATCGCGAACGACCGCTCGAGCGGGCCGCAGCCGGTACAGCGAAACTCGTACAGAGGCATGCGGTCACGCTATCGGAGGATCCGTAAGTGCGACACTGGAACGACACGCACCGGGTTGCCGATGCCGCAATTGCGCCCGTCAGCGCAAGTACACAACCGCGTTGTCTCCGCCGGTACAGGTGACGATGCCGGAGGTCACCTTGCATGCCATCGTGTACTCCTTGCCGGTCACCGGACTACGTGCGGACACGGTGCTGGAGGCACCGGCGGCACCGGAGTTTCCGTAGGCGATCCGAACTGCCTCGGCAAACTCGCACGAAGTTTTGCCCCCACTTGTCGCGGACTCCTTGTAACTTCCGGCCGGCTGCCCGCCGGGGCAGGCGGACGCACCGGCGGGGAAGTTCGCGGCGCGTGTGGTCGTCGGGGATGTCGTGCTGGGAGCGGTTGTCGTGGTGCCGGGTGTGTTCGCGGCGGTGATGGTGGTCTGGGCCGCGCCACCGGCGGCTGAGTTTGGGACGTCCTTCGGCCAGAGGACCCAGGCAAGCCCGCCGAAGAGAGCCAACACAGTGATGACTCCGATTACGGATACCGGAATCACCCAGCCGGGCCGACGCCGCGGCGGATTTCCACGTGGCGGTGCAGGCGGGAATCCCTGGGGCGGGGGATACGACTGCGGCGCGGCCCGGTAGCCCAACTGCGGCGGCTGTGGACCGGATTGCGACCATGCCTGGTTGTTCGGTGGCCGCTGATAGTTGTCCGGCACCGCTTTATCGCCCGGTCGGGGGCGTCGAACGACAAGTCATGGTTCGACAGCATATGGCCGGCGAATGGGTTGTCTGTGGCTTTCTGGCGGGTAGATCCCTGGAATTGCCCGAGCGAAGCCTGTTGCCACGAAGTGATTGCGGTCACTTGCGAGTCGTGAAGTTGGCTCCGAAGTAGCGGATGGGCCTGTTCCGAGTGCCGCGCGAACTGCCGGAATTCGCAAGTGGCGGAGTTGAGTGCATTTCGTTCACAGCCTGCGGTTTCTTTGCTACTCGCCAGTACGGAACCTGTCCGATTGGGTAGTACCAGCCGTGTAGGAATCTTCACAGACTTAGCAAAGTGTGTTGAAAAGGTAGCGAAGATTGGCATTAGCAACAGGTAGACGGCACTTTTTCGATGTGCCATTCTCGGTAAGTACACAAGAAGGGCCTGGCAAGTATGTGAAGTAGTACGCACGTACTGCTCACAACAGGCCGGACCAGCAGATCAAAGAGATGGAGTCTTGATGTCGACCACCGGCACCCCGAAGACCGCAGCTGAGCTCCAGCAGGATTGGGACACCAACCCTCGCTGGAAGGGCGTTACTCGTAACTACACGGCCGATCAGGTCGTCAAGCTCCAGGGCACCGTCGTCGAGGAGCAGACCCTCGCTCGTCGCGGATCCGAGATCCTGTGGGATCTCGTGAACAACGAGGACTACATCAACTCCCTCGGTGCACTTACCGGCAACATGGCTGTGCAGCAGGTTCGCGCCGGCCTGAAGGCCATCTACCTCTCCGGTTGGCAGGTTGCCGGCGACGCTAACCTCTCGGGCCACACGTACCCGGACCAGAGCCTCTACCCGGCCAACTCGGTTCCGACCGTCGTTCGTCGCATCAACAACGCACTGCTGCGCGCCGACGAGATCGCCAAGACCGAGGGTGACACCTCCGTCAGCAACTGGCTCGCTCCGATCGTTGCCGACGCCGAAGCCGGCTTCGGTGGCGCTCTCAACGCTTACGAGCTGCAGAAGGCCATGATCGGCGCCGGCGCTGCCGGTGTCCACTGGGAGGATCAGCTCGCTTCGGAGAAGAAGTGCGGCCACCTCGGCGGCAAGGTGCTCATCCCCACGCAGCAGCACATCCGCACCCTGACCTCGGCTCGCCTGGCTTCCGACGTTGCGGACGTTCCGTCCGTCATCATCGCCCGCACCGACGCTGAGGCTGCAACCCTCATCACCTCCGACGTGGACGAGCGTGACCGCCCGTTCCTCGACGGAACCCGCACGGCTGAAGGCTTCTACGGCGTCAAGAACGGCATCGAGCCCTGCATCGCTCGCGCCAAGGCTTACGCACCGTACGCAGACCTCATCTGGATGGAGACCGGCGTGCCGGATCTCGAGGTTGCAAAGAAGTTCGCCGAGTCCGTTCGCAGCGAATTCCCGGACCAGCTCCTGGCCTACAACTGCTCCCCTTCCTTCAACTGGAAGGCGCACCTGGACGACGCGACCATCGCGAAGTTCCAGAAGGAGCTCGGCGCGATGGGCTTCAAGTTCCAGTTCATCACGCTGGCCGGCTTCCACTCGCTCAACTACGGCATGTTCGACCTGGCCTACGGTTACGCCCGCGAAGGCATGACGGCATTCGTCGACCTGCAGGAGCGCGAGTTCAAGGCTGCCGAAGAGCGTGGCTTCACCGCCATCAAGCACCAGCGTGAGGTTGGCGCCGGCTACTTCGACACCATCGCCACCACCGTTGACCCCAACACCTCGACGGCAGCTCTCAAGGGCTCCACCGAAGAGGGCCAGTTCCACTAAGAACTGACTTCGGGTGGGGGAGAGGCTCGGCTTCGGGTCTCTCCCCTGCTTGTATCACCGCACTACTTTCTCTCGTCTTCAAGGCAGTTCCGATTGCATCGGCCACCAGCGTCGACGCAGTTCGAAGTGCTTCTTTTACAACACCTTCACCAGACAAACTCCACGAGACAAACAAGGAGCTGACGTGACCAGCGAAAAAATTCAGCGCGTCGGCGTTATCGGCGCCGGAATCATGGGTGCCGGAATCGCCGAGGTGTGCGCCCGCGCACATGTCGATGTTCTGGTCTTCGAGCAGACTCGCGAGCTTGCAGCAGCCGGGCGTTCACGCATCCTGCGTTCGCTCGACCGCGGTGTGAGCAGCGGAAAGATCACAGAACGTGAGCGTGAGCAGGCCGCATGGCGTCTGCGTTTCACCTCCGATCTGGGAGATTTCGCGGACCGCCAGCTCGTCGTGGAGGCCGTCGTCGAAGACGAGAAGATCAAGAGCGAAATCTTCGCCGAGCTCGACGCGGTCGTGACGGATCCGGATGCGGTTCTCGCGTCCAACACGTCGTCGATCCCGATCATGAAGCTCGGCATCTCGACCAAGCGTCCCGAGCGAGTCATCGGTATGCACTTCTTCAACCCGGTTCCGGTCCTGCCGCTCGTCGAATTGGTGACGACGCTCAAGACCAGTGCCTCCGTCTCGCAGCGCGCCGAGGCTTTTGCCAGCGACATCCTCGGCAAGCAGGTCGTCCGCAGTGCCGACCGCTCCGGCTTCGTCGTCAACGCACTCCTGGTGCCGTACCTGCTCTCGGCGATTCGCATGGTCGAGTCGGGCTTCGCTACGAAGGAAGACATCGACAAGGCAACGGTTCTCGGCCTCGCGCACCCCATGGGTCCGCTGGCTCTGACGGACCTGGTCGGACTCGACACCGTCAAGTCCATCGCCGACTCCATGTACGAAGAGTTCAAGGAGCCGCTGTACTCCGCTCCGCCGCTGCTCCTGCGTATGGTCGAAGCCGGATTGACCGGCAAGAAGTCCGGCGCGGGCTTCTACGAATACGCCGACAACGGTCGCTCCACCAAGCAGGCAAGCTAAGGCCCAAAGCCCCTGTGCGCCTTTCTGGTAGTTCCGGCTACCACAAAGGCGCACAGGGCGCTCGCGCCCCTCGGTTAGAAAGGTCGACCGCATGTCCAGCAGCACTGCAGCATTCGGCTCCAGCGTCCTGGGGTATCCGCGCATCGGGCCGCGCCGTGAGCTCAAGCGCGCCCTCGAGTCCTACTGGCACGGCACTTCGGACAAGGACGCACTTCTCGCGGTCGCCAAGGAACTCCAGGAATCGACCTGGAGTGAACTGGCTGCGACGGGACTGAGCCAGGTTCCGGGCAACACCTTCTCCTTCTACGATCACGTCCTCGACAATGCGCTGCTCTTCGGCGCAGTGCCGGAGCGGTTCAAGCCGCTCGAGGGCGCCCTCGATCCGCTCGATTTCTACTTCACGATGGCCCGCGGTCGCCCGGACTTCCCGCCTCTCGAGCTGGTGCGCTTCTTCGGCACGAACTACTACTACCGTCAGCCCGAGATCGACGCGAACACGGTGTTCTCGCTCAACTCGGAGGCACTTCTCGACGAGTTCGAACGCGCTAAGGCGCGCGGCATCGAATTGCGCCCCGTCATCATGGGGCCCGTCTCGCTGCTTCTGCTCTCGAAGGTCGGACCTGCCACCGAGAAGTCCGATCCGAACTTCACCCCGCTCGACTTGTTGGACGCGCTCCTGCCCGAGTACGAGAAGCTCTTCGAGCAGCTCGCCAAGGCCGGTGCCACCTGTGTTCAGTTGGACGAGCCTTCGGTGACCGAGGACCGCACCCCCGAGGAGCTAGCCGCTCTTGGACGTGCGTACGAGAAGCTGTCGACGGCTCCGCTCCGCCCACGCCTGTTGGTGACCGGTCCGTACGGCAAGTTCGGCGAAGCCCTCAACATCTTGGCGCCCACCAAGATCGAAGCCTTCGGTCTGGACTTGGTGCACGGCAAGATCACGGCCGAGGAACTGGCCGCAGTGCCGAACATCAAGCGCAAGCGCATCTACGCGGGCGTCGTCGACGGTCGCAACGTCTGGCGCGTCGACCGGTTCAACACCTTGACGTACCTGAACGAACTCAAGGACGTTGTGCCCGACCTCGTCGTCTCCACGTCGTCGTCGCTGCTGCACGTGCCGTACGACGTGCTCTCCGAGTACGACATTCCGGGAGACGTCGCAGACCGTCTGGCTTTTGCGAAGCAGAAGGTCGGCGAGGTCGTCTCCCTGGCGAAGGCACTCACCGAAGGTCCTTCGGACAAGTGGCGTAAGCGTCCGACGAAGGTGCACTTCAAGCTCAAGCACGCTGTCCGTGCTCGGGTCAACGCGATCAAGCCCGAAGATCGTGTGCGTGCACCGTACGAGGAGCGTCGTAAAGCTCAGCAGGAACGGTTGAACCTGCCCTTGGTTCCGGCCCAGACATTGGGTTCGTTCCCGCAGACCGACGCGATTCGCCAGGCTCGTTACGAACTCGGCCAGGGGCGTTTGGAGTGGGACGACTACTACAAGCGCATCCAGGAAGAGATCGAGCGCACAATCCGTCTGCAAGAGGACATCGGTCTCGATGTCTTCGTGCACGGCGAGCACGAGCGCAACGACATGGTCCAGTACTTCGCCGAACTGCTCGAGGGCTATGCCTTCACGCACAACGGTTGGGTTCAGGCCTACGGATCTCGTTGCACGCGTCCGCCGATTCTCTACGGCGACATCGCACGTCCGAAGCCGATGACGGTCGAGTGGATTGCGTACGCGCAGTCGCTGACCGACAAGCCGGTCAAGGGCATGCTGACGGGTCCGGTCACCATGATCGCCCGTTCGTTCGTTCGTCAGGATCAGCCGCTCTACGAAACGGCAGAGCAACTGGCACTTGTCATTCGAGACGAAATCGCGGATCTCGAAGCTGCCGGAATCGCCATCATCCAGGTGGACGAGCCGGCAATTCGTGAACTGCTGCCACTGCGTGAGGACGGCCGGGAGGCCTACCTGGAGTGGGCCGTCGACGCGTTCCGTCTGGCAACAGGTGGAGCGAAGCCGGAAACACAGATCCACACACATCTGACGTACTCCGCTCGGTCGTCGGTGGTCGACGCCATCGAACGGTTGGACGCCGATGTGACGGCTATCGTCGCGACCCGCTCCATCACGTGGGTTCTCGAAGCACTCAAGGAAGGCGCGCTCACGCACGGCGTCGGCCCCGGTGTGTACGAATCTCGTTCGGCTCGGATTCCCGACATCGACGAGCTCGACGAATTGCTCACCGAGGCAAGCGAATCGATCTCTCTCGATCGTTTGTGGGCCAACCCGGACGGTGGCCTCAAGACCCGCCATCCATGGCAGCTCGAGCCTTCGCTGCGCAACATGGTTGCGGCCGCGAGGCGCCTGCGTCGTCGCGCCGAACAAGCGGAGCGCGACGCCGGGTAAGTCACGTCACGAACACGTCATGGAGGGGCCTGCGATTTGCAGGTCCCTCCATGCACGGGTAGGCATGTGTGCATGGTTACTGCTGCTGCTTACGCCGCGACGTCCGCTGACGGTCCGCTCGAGAAGACCACCGTCGAACGCCGCGAGCTCGGTCCACTGGACATTCTCATCGACATCAAATTTGCCGGCATCTGCCACTCCGACATCCACACCGCTCGCAACGAGTGGGGCGGAGCCAAGTACCCGATCGTCCCCGGACACGAAATCGCCGGCGTCGTCGCCGCGGTGGGTTCGGATGTCACCAAGCACAAAGTCGGCGACCGCGTGGGCGTCGGCTGCTTCGTCGACTCCTGCGGAGAGTGCGACGCCTGCCTGGCCGGCGAAGAGCAGTACTGCCGCAAGGGTGTGACCGGTACATACAACGCCACCGGACGCGACGGCGAGCGCACTCAGGGTGGCTACTCGACGCACATCGTCGTCACCGAGCATTTTGTTCTCTCGATCCCCGAGGGCATCGAACTCGACGTTGCCGCGCCGCTGCTGTGCGCCGGCATCACCTTGTACTCACCGCTGCGGCACTGGAATGCCGGCCCCGGCAAGAAGGTCGCCATCATCGGGTTCGGCGGCCTCGGTCACGTCGGTGTGAAGATCGCCAAGGCGCTCGGCGCGGAAGTTACCGTCCTGAGCCAGACGCTCGGCAAGAAGGAAGACGGCCTTCGTCTCGGCGCCGATCACTACTACGCGACCAATGACCGTGAGACGTTCAAGGCTCTTCGCGGCGAGTTCGACCTGATCCTCAACACGGTCTCGGTCAATCTCGATATCGACGCCTACATGTCCTTGCTCGCCATCAACGGCACGCTCGTCGAACTGGGCCTGCCGGAGAAGCCGATCGAAGTTCGAGCATTCTCGCTCGCCGCAAACCGTCGTAGCCTCGCCGGCTCCATGGTGGGCGGCATCCCGCAGACACAGGAGATGCTCGACTTCTGCGCCGAGCACGGCATCGGCGCAGAAATCGAACTGATTCCGGCGAGCGACATCAACGACGCTTACGAGCGCGTGATCAAGAGCGACGTTCGATACCGATTCGTGATCGACACCGCAACAATCTGACCACCTCAGTCACGTTCAGTCGAGTTGCTCGCGAAGATTACTCAATGTCTTCGCGAGCAATCTCGACACGTGCATCTGGGACACACCGACTTTCTCGGCGATCTGTGTCTGCGTCAGGTTTCCGAAGAATCTGAGCATCAACACCGTCCGCTCTCGTTCGGGCAGCTTGTCGAGAAGTGGACGTAAGGCCTCGTGATTCTCGACGTTCTCGAGTGCTGCGTCGTAGTCACCGAGTGTTTCCACGAGCGGAAGATCGTCGGTGTGATTGGACGCGGCACCGTCGACCGAGACGGTCTGGTACGCGTTGCCGGCGATCAACGCCTGGGCAACTTCTTCACGTTCGATCCCCAACGTCTCGGCCAACTCGTCGACGGTCGGCGCGTGCCCGAGTTGTTGTGACAGCTCGCTGATGGCTTGCCCGAGTTGGAAGTGCAACTCCTTCATCCGGCGTGGAACCCGCAATGCCCAACCGGTGTCGCGGAAGTGTCGTCGAACTTCGCCCATCACGGTGGGAACCGCGAACGAGACGAAATCGGATCCGCGCGTGGAATCGAAACGGTCGACGGCGTTGACCAGACCGAGGCGCGCCACCTGAACCAGATCGTCGTGTGCCTCGCCGCGCCCGTCGAATCGTCTGGCGATGTGTTCGGCCAACGGTAGGCACCTGGTGATCAGTGCGGTGCGCACTCGTTCGTACTCCGGACTGTGGGGCTCGAGGGTCCGCATTTCCTCGAAAACGGGTATGACGTCCCGATATTCGTCGGTGGACCGCCGGCGCGGGCGTGACGGGCCGTCTGCGGAAGCGGTCACAGGCGCCCGCTGAGGGCCTTGGTGAACTTCATGGTCGTGATGTAGCCGACGCCGCCCAGGTTCTCTTCCTGGTCGAGTGAAATCGAATCGGTGAGTTCGGTGAGGATGTGCCACCCGAACGATCGCTGAGTGCTGTCCTCGTACTCCGTGGTTGTCGTCGATACGGATACGTGCAGTTGCGGGGGAGTGAACACGAACCGACACACCAGAACCGAATCAGGCGCAGCACGAACAATCAGATGCGTACAGATTTCGTCCATGGCCAATTTGATGTCGGCAATGGCGTCGAGGTCGAAGTTTTCCTGAATGGCAACAGTGGCGGCCAGTGCACGCAAAATCGACAGCTGATCGAGAGTCGCTTGAATCCTCAACTCCACAACTGGCTGAGTCTGATCCTGATCGGGCTCGAGTGCGCTGAGGTGTGCCATAAGTTCTCCGGATCGTCGTACCAGGGGTCGCGGTGAAGTCTGGTGCCGAGAACGATACCCATCTCGACCTTCACAGTGACCCCCGAACACGAAATTTGGTCGATGGTGGTGCCGGGGTAAACGACACGATTCTGCTCACGACCGTTGGCGATCGCAACATCGGATTACCTCGCGGAACCGCAGACCAAACCACATTTTTGTTCGGAACACCGAAACGAATGGTCGCAACGCACTTGTGACGCCGGTCATGCTGGCGTACTGTTTCAAACCGAGGTTGAGCACACAGCCGATGAGGGATTTATCCGTAATTCTGGAGACCCGTTCATCGTGCGGCTCCTTCGGAGGTCCCTTCTCTTTTGCAGAGTGTAAACCGTTGCGGGATGGGAGAACCATGACTGTTGTTCCAGGATCATCTATTTCAGGCTTTACGAACGCGGCGAAGGGATCGGTAGATTACGGACCTCCCGCGACCGGGACAGCGACCGCATCGTTTCACGCGCACCGCATCAGTGCACATACCGCTGTGATCCACGTTCGTGGCGAGATCGACCTGATGAGCGCCAATGCTTTTCGTGACTTCTTGACGTACCACGTTGCCGCGGACCGGACGCTGGTTGTCGATCTCTCCGAACTCGAATTCATGGGGACGTGCGGCTTGTCCGTGCTGTCGGTCCTGTCGACGCGATCACGCGACGTGGGCGGCACACTCGCGCTCGTCTGCGCCCGCCCGGTTCAGAGGCTACTCAAAGCAGCTGGTCAGGAGTCGATGTTTGCCTGCTACGAGTCGCTGGATCATGCAATCGGACTCGAAGAGACCCGACGTTTCCCGGCTTGATACCGCCCTTTCGCCGATAGTTTCGAGTCACCTACAGTTTCGAGAAATCAGCTTCGTAGAGCCCGTCAGCGTCAGTGCACTTCACTTCGGTGAGTGCCCTTGTGTTGGCGGGCTCTCGGCGGTGCTGTGACGCAGCGGCCGTAGGTTCGGACCACCTCGGTGGCGACGTGATCCCATGAATACGATTCGCACGCTCGGGCCCGACTCTGCCGTGCAAACGCCGCGCCCTCGTCTTCGTCGTCCAGAAGATGCCGGACCGCGCGCGCGGTTTCCACGGGGCTGTTCACCGGCACCCGACGCCCCGTGAGTCCGTCGATCACCGTATCCCGCAGTCCGCCAACAGGAGTCGCGACTACAGGAACTCCGCACGCCATCGCTTCCAGCGCCGCGATTCCGAAAGGTTCGTATCTGGGGGTGCATACGAGGGCGTCGGCCGACCGCATCAGTTTCGGTAGTTGGCGGTGCGGAACCCGTCCCAGTAATTGGACTCGATCTGCGACGCCGAGCCGCTCGGCGAGCTTGACCAAGCGGATCGCAACCTCGTCGGTGCTCAGTTGCGCGACGGGTGGCCCGCCGATCACCACCAACTCCGTGTCCGGCAGTGAAGCCAGCGCGGCGACGGCAACATCGAAGCCCTTCTGCTCCACCAGCCTTCCGACGCAGATCAATCGGTGCGGCGCGGTCTTCTTCGCGGCGGGTCCCTCCGGGGTGAACGCTTCGGTATCGACACCCGAGGGCACCATCGTGGTCCGTGATCGTGGTGATCCCTGCCGAACCAGATCGAAGATTTCGTCCGAACTTGTCGCGATGACATGGGTTGCGCCCCTGGCGATCAACGGTTCCAGGTGAGTCCGCTCCGAGGGGCTGTCGTCGGCTGCTCCGAGGTGTCGGTGCGCCGCAGATCCCAGGGAATGGAATGTCTGAAGTACAGGGATGCCGAGTGAGCGGGTCGCGAGTTCCGTTGCCACACCAGACATCCAGAAGTGCGAGTGCACCACATCGGGTCGGTCGGTACTCCACTGAGCGCGCAGAATGCTGGCAAAGGTGCCCAGGTGGGGGAGTATTTCGGCGTCCGGGAGAGCATGTGTCGGGCCGGCTTCGAGATAGTCGACGGAGTACCCGGCGCGGGCGCGAACGCGGTCCGGTCCACCGACGTGTGCCCGCCTGGTGAAGACGGTGACATCGTGTCCGGCGCGAACCAGGGCCGCGGACAGTTCGTCGACGTGCAGGTTCTGTGCACCGGCTGCCGAGCAGCCCACCGGTGCGAGTGGATCGGCGTTCACCGACACCATGGAGATCTTCAGCATTCGTCCGGGAGCCATAGCGGGCGAGTACTTCATCGGGTCCCCTCTCCACTTGATCGGTTCGTCTGGGGATACCCGGAGTCCGTGATCTGAACCGGGTTTCGGCGCGGTCAGCGCTGGGCACATTCCAAACACGATGGCGAGGAGTGAGGTTCGATGACAGAACAAATGCTGGTCGACGCAACCGTCGGACTCGGGTTCGAGCGGTACGTACAACGGGTGGCGGTCGGCGTGGGGGCCGGCATAGAGCAATGGTGTTGCAGGCGCGAGCATCCTCTGGAGGCCTACATCGCGTTGGATCGAACTGTGCCGCGTTTCCCTGGGCGTGAGGTGGCGTTGCTGTGGGAGGAGACGTGCGGTTGGGCCCTGGCCGTGGAGACTCGTTCAGGGGAGGACCTCATCGTTCTCGGATATCTGGGCGAACACGCAGTGCCGACCCCGGACGCCGTCGCCGACTTTGCCGCGACACTGGGCACGCGCAGCCCGCACTGGGTCATGAACAGGCCACTGGCGGATTCGGACGAGACCGCGCGAGAACTACGGAGCTACTCCGGAAGTGCTTACGCCTGAATAGTATTGAGGTCCGATCAGCTCAGTTGACCACGTCCAGGATGGGATCGAGAACCGGAGTCGCTGCAGCCTCGACGGCAGGATCGTCCATGAGTTTGAAAACGATGTGACCGCCGAGCGCGCCACCGACACCGACCGCGGTGAGCCCCAGCACCGACAGAACTCGCGCCAGCGCGAGTGAATCCTTGCCGCGTAGCCTGTACGACGCGGCAAAAGACCAGATCCCCACAGCATTCGATGCGGCGTGTACCAGCCCCACACGGCGTGCGACGTCGCCACGTTCGGACCAGTCCAGCCAGCCTGTCAGCAAAGCCGGCGGCGTCGAGACCAGTCCGAGCCCGATCAACCGTCGTGCAGTCTGCGGATCGCCTGACACGTCGAAGATCAGCGAAGCCGTCCACGCGCCCGCGGGAATGGTCACGAGGGCGGGATGGATGGGATGCCCGACGAGGGCGCCGCGCAGAAGTGCGGCGACAGTACGCGATCTGTCGGATCGCTCGGTGATCTGGAGGATTCGGCGTCTGATGCCAGTGGACGGACCGTCCAGTCCGCGCGCCGATTCGATTCCGCGGTAAAGAGTTCCGATGTCCATGCAATTCGGCTACCCGGCGTAGACGTCGGGAAACCTCACGACAGGAGTGTCTTGTCGACCGTCATGCTCCGGCGTACGGTCGAAACGAAAGAGATCCGACCGGAGGAGCGAACGATGAAGCTCAATCTCTTTGCAGCGTGGGCGTCGTATTTCCTGGTGCTGGCCACAGTTGTCTGTCTCGGCAGCTTTCTCGTGGCCGCCGGTTCAGGGCACGGTGGTTGGGCGTTGATTGCCGGGCTCGCCGGCGTCGCGTCCATCGGACTGGCGGTTGCCCTGTACACCAGCACCGTTCATCACGACCACAAAGTGCACCGCGAATCCCCACACCTGTTCTGATCAGGACTGCTTCTGATCAGGACTGTGCCAGTCGCGCTTTCTCCGCCTCGATGTCGAAGTTGGCAGGCGGCCAGTCGAGATCGAGCTTTTCCAGAGCGTCGATCAGTAGCTCCGTGACCGCAATTCGGCTGTACCACTTCCGATCACACGGCACGACGTACCACGGCGCGTGCTCGGTCGACGTCTTGTCGAGCATTGCCTGATACGCCTGTTGATAGGCAGGCCACAAACCGCGTTCGGTCACGTCACCCGGGTTGTACTTCCAGTACTTGTCCGGGCGGTCGAGCCGCTCTTCGAGCCGCTTCTTCTGCTCGTCGAGCGAGACGAACATCGCCACCTTCACGATGGTGGTTCCGGCGTCGACGAGTTCCTTCTCGAACTGGTTGATCTCGTCGTAGCGTGCGCTCCAGACATCCTCAGGGACAAGATCGTGGACGCGCACGACCAGGACGTCCTCGTAGTGGGAGCGATCGAACACACCGAGATAGCCGCCGCGGGGGAGTTCCTTCTTGATCCGCCAGAGGTAGTGATGTTGCTTTTCCTCTTCGGTCGGGACGCCGAAGGCCGCGTGCTGAACTCCCGAAGGATCCACGTGACCGATCACGTGTCGGACCATGCCACCCTTGCCTGCGGTGTCCATTCCTTGCAGGACCAGCAGGATGGAACGGCTGTCCCCGGACCTGCCGTTGGCGTAGAGCAACTCCTGCAGGTCGGACAGGACCGCGCCGCGCTCCTCGAGTAGACGTTCGCCGTCAGCTTTGTTTCCGGTGAATCCCGGAGTGCTGTTGCGATCGAGTTGATCGAGTTCGAACCCGGGCTCCGCCCGCAGTGTCTTGGCGGCCGGTGTTTCCCACAGCGAGTCTTGTGCCATGCCGAAAGAGTGCCACAGGATCGACCCCTGTGGCTCGAAAGTTCGGTCTCGGGCGAGTCAGTCCTCGGCAGGCTTGACGAGGGGATGCGGAACCGACTTGAACTTGGCCGGTGATCCGTTGACCGCAGCAATGCCGGTGATGCCGCCCCACGTCATCATGGTGAGGTAGTCGATCAGCGATTCTGCGGACATCGACTTGTTGGAGATCCACCAGTGCGTCGCGAGCTGAATTCCGCCGACGATCCCGAACGCCCACGGCAGGGAACCGCCGGAATCCATCTCCATCTCGCGAAGACGATTGCCCAACACCGTGGAGAGCAATTCGGCGATCATGCGCTCGGAATCGGCAACGACGTCGCGGTTGGCGCCGGCGCCGTTGGCCATGACGTAGAGGTAGATGTCGGGGTCGGATGCCACCGTCTCGACGTACGCGGTGATGCTGGCCTGGGTGAGTTCGAAATCGTCGAGATCACCGCTGATCGCTTCGTAGATACGCGGCGACAGGATGGTCTCGACGTACCGCATCATCGTGGCGGTGGTGAGGTCGCTCTTGTCGGCGAAGTACCGGTAGAGCACGGTCTTGGACACACCGATCTCGGACGCGATCTCGTCCATGCCGATCTCACGGCCGCGGGCCCGGATAGCAGCGATGGTGCCGTCGACGAGTTCCTCGCGGCGAGCGATCTTGTGTTCGCGCCACCGACGCTTGCGACCGTCGGATTTCTCGGGCTTCGCATCAGCAACGACTGGGCCGTCTACCTGCTCGTTGTCCTGCACGGCATTCTTGGCCACGAGTCATCTCATATCTGTGGTGCGAGCCACGTCCGATCGGTCTACTTTCCGGTCCAGCTTAATGTCCGTGCCTTTATCTCGGGCACTCACATCCGCGGTTCGGGGGATTAAGTCCTAGCGAATCGGACATCGTGTCGCTCGCGCTACGCCGCGTCACACCTTTCGGCACAATGGCGAGGGTGCAGCAACTGAGCCTCTCCGCCTTCGACGACGCCGCCAAGCGTCGGGACCTTCGCAAGATGAAAGTCTTCGCCACTGGCCTCCTCGGCTTCGCGACGGTGGTCTACATCTTCTGCCGGTGGCAGGAATCCCGCGGCGCCGGAGAGTGGGTCGGGTACGTCCGGGCCGCGTCCGAGGCGGGCATGGTCGGCGCGCTTGCCGACTGGTTTGCCGTCACCGCGCTCTTCCGTCATCCGATGGGGCTTCCCATCCCGCACACTGCCATCATCAAGCGTAAGAAAGACCAGCTCGGAGCCAGTTTGAGCTCGTTCGTCGGTCAGAACTTCCTGGCTCCCGAGGTTGTGTCGGCCAAGGTGCAGCAGGCGCAGATTCCGCTCCGCCTCGGTACGTGGATGGCTGAACCTGCCAATGCCGCTCGCGTCGCCGCCGAGACGTCGACGGTATTGCGCGGGATGGTCGAGGTTCTTCGCGACGAGGACATTGCCCAGATCATCGACAACACGATCGTGAAGCGGCTGGCCGAGCCCATGTGGGGACCGCCGATCGGCCGAGTGCTCGGGGAGTTGCTCAAGGACAACAAGCAACTGCCGATCATCGAATTGCTTGCCGAGCGCGCGCATCAGTGGGCACTCGGCAGCCAGGAGACGATCGACCGTGTGATCGTTCGCGATTCGCCGGCGTGGTCGCCGAAATTCGTCGACGCGATGCTGGGGGAGAAGATATACAAGGAACTCGTCGAGTTCACCTGGAAGGTCCGTTCCAACCCGGAACACGAGGTACGTCTCGCCGCCAACCGCTTTCTGATCGATTTCGCCGATGATCTGCAGAACGACCCGGAGACCATCAAGAAGGCCGAAGGGATCAAGGCGGAGATCATGGGCCGCGAGGAAGTGACGGGTCTGGCGTCCTCGACGTGGCAGGTCGCCAAGCGCCTCATCATGGAGTCGGTCGACGATCCGAACAGCACCCTGCGGACCAAGGTCGCCGAGAACGTGGCCGGCTTCGGAATCAGGCTGCGAGACGACGAATCCATGCGTGAGAAGGTCGACGGCTGGCTGGTGCAGGGCACCAAGTACATCGCGGAGAACTACACCGACGAGATCACCGGAGTCATCAGTGACACGGTCGAGCGGTGGGATGCCGACGAAGCGAGCCAGAAGATCGAGCTGCAGGTCGGTCGAGATCTTCAGTTCATCCGTATCAACGGCACCGTTGTCGGCTCGATCGCCGGGCTGCTGATCTACACGATTTCGACGCTCATCTTCGGCTGAGCTGTCCGGTATGTGACGTCCACCACGAGTGCTAGCAGTAGTGCTTGCAATAGTTAGCACCCTCTCCTATCCTGGGAAATGTCCACTGGAAAGGGAGGACGCAATGCCAGCGAAGTCGACGAACTCCGATGACGGAGATCGTGAATTATCCGGTGCCGCAGCCGGAGCAAGCGACTTGGCAGCTCGCGTCGTCAGCTCTGCGGCACACGACATCGGGGGGTTCATTCGTGCACAGCGGGAAGCCGCCCAAGTTTCGATGCGCCAACTTGCTCAACTCGCCGGCGTCAGCAATCCGTATCTGAGTCAGATCGAACGCGGATTGCGTAAACCGTCGGCAGACGTACTGGCGCAAATCGCCAAGGGTCTTCGAGTCTCATCAGAAGTCCTGTACGTCCAAGCGGGATATCTCGAACAACGCCCGCACAGTCCCATCAGGGACGCGGTGTTGGCCGAGACGGCCATCAACGAACGGCAGAAGCAAGTACTGCTCGAAATCTACGATTCGTTCTGTCGCGAGAACGAGTCGTCCAGACCAGCCGCAGCGCCCGATTTCGCTGAATCGGCCGCAATTCCAGACACCGAGACTTCACTAGGAGAACAAGATGACTGACAAGAACGCCATCGACAGCGTCAAGACCTCGCTCTACGCCGCTGTCGGCGCAGGCGACCTGGTTGTCCAGGCCGTGGCCGATGTAGTCGCTCAGGTTCGTGAGCGCGCCGAGAACACCCAGGGTGACGTCAACGGCCGTGTCGACGGTGCCCGCGAGAAGCTCGCTTCCGTTCAGGGTGACGTTGCCGAGAGCGTCGAGGCACTGCGCGAGCGTCTCGCCGGCCTGCCGTCCGAGCTGCCCGAAGAGCTCGCCGAGCTGCGAGAGAAGTTCGCACCCGAGGAACTCCGCAAGGTCGCCGAGGCATACCTCAAGGTTGCCGGCGATCTGTACAACTCCCTCGCAGAGCGCGGCGAAGACGCAGTCGAGCGCATCCGCAAGCAGCCCGCAGTCGAAGAGGGCATCGCTGCTGCAGAGTCGGCACTCGGCGACGCCGTCGAGCTGACCGAAGACGCACTCGGAACCGTTGCTCGTCAGACGCGCGCCGTGGGCGAGCAGGCTGCCAAGCTGGCCGGCCGCGCTGCCGGACGCATCTCCGACACCGCAGAAGAGGTCGGGGAGAAGATCGCTGACGCCGGCGAGAAGATCGCCGACGCAGGCGACGAGGCAGCACTGAAGGTCCTCGACCTCGGTGACCAGGCAGACGAGGCTTCCAAGGAAGCTGCCGCTCGCGTGACCGCTGCCGCTTCCGACGTCCAGGAGCGCGCGACCACCGCCGCCAAGAAGGCTGCTCCGGCCAAGGCTGCTCCGGCAAAGGCCACCGCGCCGGCTCCGGCCAAGAAGGCTGCTCCGGCCAAGAAGGCCTGATTTTGCCCAGCTCCACCTGACGAAGGCTCCCGCGCTCAGCCGAGTGTGGGAGCCTTCGTGTTCGTCGGGAACCGGATGAGAACTTAGGATGTAGTTGTGACTCAAGTCGATGGGCTAGTCGGTCTGATCTTTCTCGCACTCAAAGTGCTCGCGTTGGTGGGTGCTGTCTACGCGATCGTTCATGCCGTCAGGCAGCGTCCGGACGCCTTTACCGCGGTCAACAAATTGACCAAGCCGATCTGGCTCGGAATTCTGATCGTTGCGGCGTTGATCCTGCTGGCGACATCCCCAGTCGGTCTCCTGGGCATCATCGCGGTTGTTGCAGTGTGTGTATATCTCGTCGACGTTCGACCGCGCGTGGACGACATCCAGCATGGCGGTTCCCGCTGGTAGTGGGCCGCGGTTTCTGCTCATCCGGTGACGCGGTTCCAGGTCACCGTGTGTTGCCCCACTCTTCGCTCCAACGCTGACAACGCGCGTTGTTCGAGTGATAGTGTCGGTTAACGGCAGTCACACATAGATTGCATCCGTCTGTCGTCAGCAGCAGTCAGGGGTAAATGCATGTCCAGTCGTTCGCGCACCACAGAGCTTCGAGTACTGGCAGGCGCCGTCGGAGTGGGAGCACTCGTCGCGGCAGTCGCTGGGATCCGTCATCGGCGATCCACGCGAGGGTTGACTCTTTCGAGCGACGTCGAGCCCAACGCACTCCTTAAGACTCCGACGCTCAAAGCTGATATCAGCGAACTGACCACCGACGACGGTGCGATCATCAATGTCCGGGCTTACGGTCCCGTCGACGGCGATCCGATCGTTCTCAGTCACGGCTGGACGTGCTCAACCGAATTCTGGTACCCGCAGGTCAATGCGCTTGCCGGTGAATATCGCGTCATCACCTACGATCAGCGCGGTCACGGACGCAGCACCGTCGGTAATCTTCCGCTCGGCCCGGACGTCCTCGCCGACGACCTTTCTGCCGTGCTGGCAGCCACGGTTCGCGAGGACAAGAAGGCGGTCATCGTCGGTCACAGCATGGGCGGGATGAGCATCATCGCCTGGGCTGGTCGTCACCCCGACGAGGTCAAGAAGTACGCGTCGGCGGTCATGCTCGCGAGCACCGCGAGTGAAAGGTTGATCGCCGAGACCACGGTCATCCCACTGCCCAATCGCTTTCCTCGGGTGCCGGTCCCCGTGGGCCGCGCCATCCTCAGTTCGCCCGTTCCGTTTGTCTCCTCGGGCGCCATGACGAAGGCGATCCAGTACGTCTCGATGTCACCGAACGCGACCAAGGCCGAGATTCAGTTCTGCGAGAACATCGTTCGTGAGTGCAAGCCGCGTATTCGTGGCGGTTGGGGAGCAGCGCTGAGCACCCTCGACATTCACGAGGGACTCGACAATCTCGAAGTGCCGACCACCGTGCTCGTCGGTTCGCTCGATCGGCTCACTCCGCCGGTCCATGCGCGCAAGCTTGCGCAGGTCCTCGACGACGCCGGCAACCTCGAACGGTTGATCGTGTTGCCGGGCGTCGGTCACATGTCGTCGATCGAGAATATCGACGAGTTCGACAAGGAAATCGTGCGACTGCGCAATCTCTAGCGCGCGGTGACTCCGAATCTGCGTAGTTCGAGAGCCGGATTCTTCATCCGAACCTCCGCGATTCGTTCGAGGGAGACGGTTGCAGTCGCCATACCCACGCGTTCTCCCAGAGATGCGACGATGACGCCCATCGGATCCACAATCATGCTCGCGCCTGATCCCGCCGGTGCGCATTGGTCGGCCGCCGCGACGTAGATCGTGTTCTCGATCGCGCGGGCGCGGACGAGAGTTGTCCAGTGATCTTCCTTCAACGGGCCGGGCACCCACTCTGCCGGGAGGAGGAGAACGTCGGCGCCTGCATCGACGATCCGTCGTGTCGTTTCCGGGAAGCGAAGGTCGTAGCAAGTCTGAAGACCGAACCGGACGTCTTCCACGACAAAGGTTTCGGGGTCGTGAATCTCACCGGCACGGACGACGTCCGATTCCTTGTAACCGAAAGCGTCGTACAGGTGCAGCTTTCGGTAGATCGCAACGACACCGAGTTTCGGGGCCAGGGCGACCAAGGTGTTCGAGATCCTGTCGGAGCCCGTAACTGCCTCGTTGATCCCGGCGACTATGTGAATGCCGAGAGTTGTTGCGAGGTCTGCCAGCGCTGAGACGAATTCGCCGTCGAGCGACTCGGCGGTCAAGACGAAACGTGAGTCGATGCTCGGAGCCGTGAACATCGCGTACTCGGGAGCGACCACGATGCGAGCGCCGGATTCCGCCGCTTCGCTCGCCAGTTTCGTGAGTTGCTCGAGATTCGACTGCTTGTCGAGTCCTGGGGCGTACTGTGCGATTGCTACGTCGACCATGTGGTTGTGCCTTTCTGGGCTTGGGGCGCCGGCATTCTCTCGATCTTGCCGAGCACCACGGTGTAACAGAAGATTCCGCCGATGAGTACCGCACCGGTCGCGATGAACGCGCCGGCGAACGAACCGGTGGCGTCGACCACCATGCCGGTCACGATGGGCGCCGCGATTCCGAGCAGATTCGCCACGAAATTGACGATGCCGCCGAGCGACCCGGTGTATCCCTCAGGCGCAATGAGCGCCACGATGGACGAACCTGCGGGGACCGACACTGCCAGTCCTGCTGCTCCGATCGAGAGGAAGATCAGGGCGACTGCGATCGATCCCGCGTATGCCGCTCCCGTGACAGCAAGTGATGCCAGGAGGCTGACCACGAGGACCGTACGGCGGACCTTGGTGACGTCACCCGTTTTGGCCAACCACCTGTCCATCAGGATGCCGGCGATGAGGAACTGTGCGATCACGGCGACGAGCCACGGGATCATCGTGTAGATGCCGCCCTTGAGGAGGTTGACCCCGAAACTCTTCTCCAAGTAGGCGGGGAGCCAGGTCAAGAGCACGTAGTAGGCGTACGTATAGGACGCGTACCCGAGTGCGAGTCCCCAAGTCTTGCGTCGCCGCAGGAGGTAGCCCAGACCATTGAGCGAACCGCTGGTTTCTGCGTCCTCGTCTTCGGCGCCGCCCTCGCGGATGTAGTCGAACTCCGCTTGGCTCAGCCGACCTTTCGCCAGTGCCTCTTTGGGCGTCAGATACAGCAGCCACCAAATCGCGAGGTAGGCCACGGAGAGGATGCCGGTGAAGATGAAGGCCGCGTGCCAGCTGAACGTCGTGACCAAGAACGCCATGATCGGGATGCCGATCACGTTCGAGATCTTGGCACACCCGTCGAAGATGGAAGTCGCGGTCCCACGCTCCTGCTTCGGGAACCATTGGCCGATTGCTTTCCAGCCGGCCGGGACAGTAGGCGCTTCGCCGACACCGAGGACGAGTCGGGCGACCAGGAGCATTCCCAGTCCACCTGCCGCAGCGGAGGCGAACGACGCCACGGCCCAGAGAAACGCGGCAGCTCGATTGACCCACCGCACGCCGATGCGGTCGATGAACGAACCGATCGGCATCTGGAGCATGGCGTACGTCCACAGGAACGCGGACGAGACCATTCCCATTTGCGAAGCGCTGATGTCGAAGTCGCGCATGATCTCCGGTGCGGCAATGGAGAGGTTCACGCGGTCGATGTAGTTGACGAACATGCCGACGCCGAGAACTCCGGCGATACCCCAACGGGCACGGCCGATCTTCGGCGGGACGGCCGCCTTTATCGGTGACGAGCCGGGTTCCGAGGTTTGTGTTGTCATCGAGACTCCCGAATCCGAGTGATCTGATCGAGCGGTCCGGCAAAGCCGGCAGCGAGGGCACCGTGCTGCATGATCAACGCCATCTGATCAGCGCCGTGTCGGACGGCAAATTCTTTCTCTTCCACGCTCCACGCCGGCAGTACCCACGGCTTGCCTGCTTCGGCTGCCGCTGCGGCAACGATAGCGAGGTCGGCAAAATCGCCCTCGGTACGTGTGTATGCACCGCGTTCTCGGCGCAGCGAAAGATCGGACGGGCCAACGAAGACGCCGTCGACGGTGTCCAGTGCCAGGATGTCTGCGATGTTCTCGATTGCTCCGGCATCCTCGATCATCGGGTAGCAACGGGTGAAGGTGTCCTGGCGACGGACCCAGTCGTCGGTGAAACCGCCGTAGTTGGTCGTGCGCCCGCCGGCGAAACTACGGTCGCCTAGCGGTGGGAATTTGGCGAACGCAGTGACTTCCTTTGCATGGGAAGCATTTTCGATGTGCGGAATGACAACGGCAGTGGCGCCGAAGTCGAGAGCCTGCTGAATGGGTCCGCGCTCGGGTCCCAGTACTTTCGCGAGAACCTCCATGTCCAGGCCGCGAAGGAAGGGGATGAATCGCTCGAGGTCGGCAAGGTCGAACGACCCGTGTTCGATGTCGAGGATCACCGCGCCGTAGCCGAGCCCACGCGCAATTTCTGCTGCGGCAAAGCTTGGATCGGACAGCCAGATCGCGTGACGGCGGTCGGCGGGAGTGCTGAACATGCTGGTGGGCTCCTTGGCAGTAGGGATTTTACGACTGATCTGATCGGTGTGACGACCCGCACAGCTGTCGTATACGTCATGTATACACAGAGAATACTTGGTGTGTCCAGAGTCGGTATGATGAATTTGTTACAAGTTCGTCAACCCGGCGGACGCCAGTGCGAAGGGATTGTGATGTCGACACCGGCAACTGCCGACCCGTCAGCCACCCAGGGGCCGGCACGCGACCGCGTCTACGTCTGGTTGCGGGACGAGATCATTCGTGGATCGATCGAAGGGGGGCGATTCCTGGACGAGCTGTGGGTCTCCGGGACCATGGGGGTGTCCCGTACGCCGGTCAGAGAGGCATTCCATCGGCTGGCCGCCGAAAAGTTCATCACTCTCCTGCCGCGCAAGGGCGCGCAGGTCCGAACCGTGACAGCCCGTGAGCTCGAAGAGGTCTACCAGAGCCGGCAACTGATCGAGGGTCACGCGGTGACGGTGCTGTGTGCCCGAGGCTTCGGCGCGCCGACGTCAATGATCGAGCTGATCGAACCGATGGAAGCTGCAGGGCGCGAACGTGATTGGTTCGAGGTTTCCGGTCTCGACCGGCAATTCCATCTTGCGATGGTCAGAGCTGCACAGAACTCGGTACTGACCGAACTCTACGAGTCGCTCCGGTCACGGCAACAGAGAGTTGCGGTGCGCGCCCTGAACGTGGGACCGCACCGCCTGGACACGATCAATGCGCAGCATCGTGCCTTGGTTGAGGCGCTGGACGAATCCGATGCAGACAAGGCTCTCGAAATTCTGGCCGCACACCTCCGGCCGGTACCGGAGGTCCTTGCCCTTTTGCCTGCCGATCAGCCTTAGCTGAATACGACCGTCTTGCGCCCGTGGACCAGCACACGATCCTCGAGGTGCCAGCGCAGTCCGCGTGAGAGCACGAGCTTTTCGATGTCTCGACCCTGGCGGACCATGTCGGCGACATCGTCGGCGTGGTCGACGCGGATCACGTCCTGCTCGATGATCGGACCGGCATCGAGTTCGGCGGTCACGTAGTGGCAGGTGGCGCCGATCAACTTCACGCCGCGGGCGAACGCCTGGTGATAGGGGCGGGCACCGATGAACGACGGCAAGAAGCTGTGGTGGATGTTGATCGCGCGGCCGGCCCAGTGCTCGCACAGTGATTCGGGAAGCACCTGCATGAAGCGTGCAAGAACCACGGCATCGGGGTTGTGAGCGTCGACCAGGGCGCGGACCTTCTCGAAGGACGGTCCCCGTTCGGCCGGGTCCTTGGCGAACGGAACGTGGTGGAAGTCGATCCCGTGGCGCTCGGTGACACTGCGCAGGTCCTCGTGATTTCCGATGACGGCGCTGATCTCTGCCGGAAGTTCTCCGCCCGCGGCGCGGCCCAGGAGGTCATGCAAGCAGTGACCTTCCTTGCTCACGAGCAGCACGATCTTCTTGGGTGCGCCGGAGTCGTGAAGAGTCCACTCGGTTTCCGGACCGATCTCGGCCGCAACAGCTTTGAAACGTTCACGAAGCTCGTCGATGCTCATGCTCACAGACGACGCACGGACCGCCTGACGCGTGAAGAACCATCCGGTGTCGGCATCGGCGTGGTATGCGGCCTCCACGATCCATCCACCGACGTCGGTGAGAAAGGTCGAGATGCGTGCGACGATGCCCGTGGTGTCGGGGCAGCCGAGGGACAGAACATAGCGACGATCGTCGATCGAAGGTGCAGCGGTCATGCGGCCTAGTCTCTCAGGTGCGGCTGCGGCGACGGTCGCGTGGTGGTGTGCCAAGCTTTCCATCATGTCTGAAGCTGCACTCACTCGTTCCCAGGTTGCCGCGATGGTGGACCACACTCTCCTCAAACCCGAAGCCACCGCGGCCGATGTGACCGCCCTGATCGACGAGGCACGCAGCCTCGGTGTGCTGGCCGTCTGTGTCTCGCCGTCGATGTTGCCGATTCGCGCCGACGGACTGGTGACGGCGGCCGTCGTCGGATTCCCGTCGGGGAAGCATCATTCACTGGTCAAGGGTGCCGAGGCGCGACTGGCCGTCGATCAGGGCGCAGCCGAGATCGACATGGTCATCGACGTGGGAGCGGCGGTCGCGGGAGACTACAGCGCTGTGCTCGCAGACATCCTCACCGTCCGTGAGGCGATGGGGGAGAGTGCGATCCTCAAAGTGATCCTCGAAACCGCTGCTCTGTCCGACGAGGCCATCGTCGAATGCTGCCGCGCGGCCGTGCGCGCCGGGGCGAATTTCGTCAAGACCTCCACCGGATTCCATCCCGCGGGTGGGGCGACGGTCGAGGCCGTCGAACTGATGGCACGGACGGTCGGCCCAGGCGTGGGAGTCAAGGCCAGTGGCGGAATACGTACGACGCAGGCCGCACTCGACATGATTGCGGCCGGCGCCACCCGTCTCGGATTGTCCGGAACCCGAGCAGTATTGGACGGTCTGACCGACTAGGTCAGCAGGCCGCAGCTGTCCGGCACCGCCGAGGCGTTCTGGTTGTTCGCGTCGGCGACGGGCATGGCGTAAGCGCCGCCCTCCAGTGAGATCTGGATTGCGTCGTCGGTGACGGTCAGCTTGGTGGGCTTCATGTCCAGCGGGTACGTCTGCAGGCTGTCGGTGAGTGTCTGGACGATGCCGTCGACCAGGTCTGTCGGCAGACCCAATCCGAGAATCTCGGCGCCGACGGTCTGAACGTCGACCACACCGTTGGTGACGGTGGGCTTGACCGTGAGCTTCGCGAGCCCGACCGGTCCGACGTCGAACGCGAGTGTTCCGGCGCTCGAGTCGGCGGTGACGCCGGAGACGAGGCCACCGAAGGTCTGCTCCTGCAAGGTGGCGAGAATGCCTGCCGTAGACCAGGTGACGTCGGCGCTGGAGCTGCCGATGGTGCCGCTGTTACCCGCCGAGGGCTGCAAGTTGATGTCGTTCACCTTCGCGTGAACCTGCATGCCCGTTGCGGGGCCGAACGAAGAGTCGTCACTGTCGATGCTGATGTACGGCACCTTCTTGTCGACTGCCTGCAGGAGTACGGGCTTCCAGCTCAACCCGACGTCGACCTGGGATCCCAGTTCGCTCTGGAACTGATCGGCCATGCAGGTCTTCACCTGGTTGCGTACGTACAGTTCTCCACCGACGAGTGCCGCCACGAGCACGGCGATCACCACGAGAAGGATGACGAGCACTCGGTTGCGCGGACGAGGGTTGTTCGCTGCGACAGTCATTCGCCAGATTCTTCCCGACGAGTCTGAACGAACTCTGTGAATACGCACTTCCTCATTCCTGTGATGCGCGACACAGTCGCCCGTAGTCTGTTCGAAACGGCGTTTTCGACGGTCACCGGAGGTGGTCATGGCTTCGGACTACGAATCACTCGAGCTGCTGGCGCTGCGACAGTGTGGATTCGTCACGGCTCTCCAAGCGTCCGAACTGGGTTTCGGTCTGGCGTCGATGGAGGAGATGGCGGAATCCGGAACATGGACATGTGAGTGCCGCGGACTCTTTCGCCTCGAACGCGTCAGACATACTGCCTTGGACGAATTTGCGAAGTGGTGCACGTGGTTCGCCGGTAGCGCCACCGTCTCGCATTACAGCGCCGCAGATCTACATGGCCTCGGGCACCTGCAACCTCGCTTTATTCATCTCTCGACAGCGCACCCACTCGCGGCGCCGACCCGCCAAGTCGCCCTGCACCGACTGCCGCTCGCGGACGACGAGTGCGAACAGATCGGACCCATCCGCATCACCACGCCTTTGCGCACCGTGCACGACCTCGCATCCGGTGGAATTTCTCAAGTTCTGCTCAACGAAGTAGTCGCCGATGCGGTAGCGATAGGTCGACTCGACGCGCACGAGTTGTATCTCTCGTGTGAAAACGCGAGCATCGACGTTGCCGTCCGAGTGGAGTTGGCGCTCGCCGCAAGCCTGTAGTCGAGATAGTATTTTGAGCTTCTGCGACCTTCTGGCATCACGTTCGAAATCGAATATGAGACCAATATCAGAGATTTGAAATGCGCTACTTCGGGGCGAATATTCTGACTTCAGTCCAGGTGGAGCGATATCTGCACCAGTACTTCGGGACTTTCGACCCATGATCGCTGCAGCTTGGTGATGTCGGCGATGAACTAATTCGGCGAAAAGCGTAGTTACTTTACAGTCAATGGGATAACGTCACGGCATCAAAAGCAGACGGACGCTTGTCCTGGACGGCTGTCTGCTCCCGTGTGCGAGAGGGATGTGGATGTCCGTGAGTGGTGTTCGTCGTATTGTCGGTGGTTTGAGTGCGTTTGCTGTTGCTGCGGGGTTCGCGGTGGTGGCGGGTGTCGGGGTTGCTGGTGCGGCTCCGGTGACGGCTGAGTTCAATTCCGATGGGTACAAGGTGACTCGGACGATCAGTAACGGCACGCCGTCCGAGGGTGATGTGATCACGTCGAAGACGGTGTTCAAGCGAACTGCTGGGGTTCACAATCTGTATGCGGTGCGCGATTTTCATCCGGCGTGTATGACGTATGTCGATGGTTCGGCGACGGTGAACGGTAGTGCGTTCCGTGTCAACGAGGTGGCTACTGATTCTGTTCGGTTGAGTGCGGGTGCTACGGAGTGGCCGATGTGGGGCGGTGACGTCAAGACGTTCGAATTCCAGTATCGCGTCGGCGCGGATTGTGCTCGTGGTACCAATTTGTCGACGACGGTGCATTTCGACGGGACGGTGTTCGTTGACGACACGACGAATGGTCGTGGCCCGTCGATCAATGTTCAGAAGAACGTCTCGACGACGGCCGTGTCACCGGTCAGTGGCGCTCAGGTGGGGCAGCCGGTGACGTTGAGTGCGACGGTGACCGGTGGTGCCGACGGTGATTCGGTGGAGTTCTTCGACGCAGGTTCCAAGATCGGTGCGGGCGCGCTCGCCAATGGTGTTGCAACACTTGCCTGGACACCGACCACCCGTGGAGATCACTCGATCACAGCGAAGTTCGCCGACACGGCGCGTGCCGTCGGTTCCGCTTCGGCAGCGCTGATCGTGAACGTTTCGCAGGCCGATGCTCAGTCCAGTACGACGCTGGCGCCGATCTCGGGCGCGCAGGTCGGCAAGTCGACCACTCTCAAAGCGACTGTATCCGCGTCGGGCACCGGTGGAACGGTCACGTTCAAGGTCGGCGGCACGGTGCTCGCTTCGGTGCCGGTGGCAGGCAACGGTGAAGCGACCTACGCCTGGGTTCCGACGGTTGCCGGTGCGCAGAACGTCGAGGCTGTGTTCGCCGGCAGATCCGGCGTCACCGGGTCGAGTACCACCGCGAATGTGACAGTCGCCGAACAGCCCGCCGGAACAACTAGCTCCACAACAGATCTCAGCGTAGTAGCGGGCCAGGTCGGCGTTGCACAGACGATCTCCGCTCAGATCAGTCCTGCAAATGCCGGTGGCACAGTCACCTTCAAGGACGGCGAGACCGTCATCGGCACGGCTACGGTCGATTCATCCGGAAAGGCCAGCCTTTCGTGGAAGCCCGCAACTCAGGGTCAGCGAATTGTCGCGGCGGAGTACTCGGGCGCCGGCACAGTGACGGCATCCTCCGATCAGGTCTCCGTCCAGATCGCCGCACCGGTCGACGGTGAAGAACCAGGCAACGGCACCGGTTCGCTCGGCAGCCTCGGCAACATCTTCGGCTCCTAGCAATCGATACCCGGTGATGCCCCGCCCGCTTCAGGTGGTGGGGCATCACCCATATCCCTCACTTCTCGAGAAGGAAAATCTATGTCTGTAGGTTCTGCACGTCGTGCAGTTGCAGGTTTGAGTGTGTTTGCTGTTGCTGCGGGTTTCGCGGCGGTTACGGGTGTCGGGGTTGCGGGTGCGGCTCCGGTGACGGCTGAGTTCAATTCCGATGGGTACAAGGTGACTCGGACGATCAGTAACGGCACGCCGTCCGAGGGTGATGTGATCACGTCGAAGACGGTGTTCAAGCGAACTGCTGGGGTTCACAATCTGTATGCGGTGCGCGATTTTCATCCGGCGTGTATGACGTATGTCGATGGTTCGGCGACGGTGAACGGTAGTGCGTTCCGTGTCAACGAGGTGGCTACTGATTCTGTTCGGTTGAGTGCGGGTGCTACGGAGTGGCCGATGTGGGGCGGTGACGTCAAGACGTTCGAATTCCAGTATCGCGTCGGCGCGGATTGTGCTCGTGGTACCAATTTGTCGACGACGGTGCATTTCGACGGGACGGTGTTCGTTGACGACACGACGAATGGTCGTGGCCCGTCGATCAATGTTCAGAAGAACGTCTCGACGACGGCCGTGTCACCGGTCAGTGGCGCTCAGGTGGGGCAGCCGGTGACGTTGAGTGCGACGGTGACCGGTGGTGCCGACGGTGATTCGGTGGAGTTCTTCGACGCAGGTTCCAAGATCGGTGCGGGCGCGCTCGCCAATGGTGTTGCAACACTTGCCTGGACACCGGCTGACGTCCGAACCCACAGCGTGACGGCCAAGTACCTCGGTAATGCAAAGGTGGCGACCTCCACGTCGTCAGCTGTCGACGTCGTCGTGTCCGAAGCGGACAAGAGCACTGCAACCGCGATCACCGGTCCCGCAAGTGCAGTTGCAGGTGAGTCCGTGACCGTCGAGGCTACGGTGTCGCCTACTCCGGCGGGTGGCACGGTGCAGTTCAAAGACGGTGCAACCGACCTCGGCGGCGCTGTTGCGGTCGACGCCAACGGCAAGGCGTCACTGGCGAATTCCTATGCAGAAGGCGCACATTCGATCGTGGCGGTGTACTCCGGTTCCGGTGTCTACCAGACTTCGACGTCGGCGCCGCATGCGCTGACAGTCGCTCCGGTGGTGGTCGAGGAGAACACAACGACCACCCTCGTCGGCCCGTCGACGGCGTCGACCGGTGAGGCATTGTCGTTCACTGCCTCTGTCTCGACCGGTGTTGCAGGTGGCACCGTGCAGTTCAAGGAAAGTGGCAGGGATCTGGGCTCCCCGGTTCCCGTGGACGCAACCGGAAAAGCGACAACCACGCCGATCTTCAACGTGGCGGGTGAGTACAGCATCACCGCAGTGTTCTCGGGTTCGGGTAACTACCTGGGCTCGACATCGAACGCCCAGACCGTGAACGTCAAGGCGCCGGCTCCCACCGACCAGCAGACCCAGACGGTCTTGACCGTTCCGGCGGATGCAAAAACCGGTACGGCAGTTGGTCTGTCCGTAACCGTCACGCCGACGCCGGTGGGCGGCACAGTGCAGTTCAAGGACGGCTCGGGCAATCTCGGCTCGCCGGTGCCGGTCGTCGAGGGCAAGGCGTCGATCATGCACGAGTTCGCGAGCGTCGGTACTCACGACATCACGGCCGTCTACTCGGGTGCAACAGGATTCCTCACCTCTACCTCGGCCGCTCACTCGGTTTCGGTCACGGCTCCGGCCGCGGAGGATCAGGAAACGTCCATCACCGTGAGCGCTCCGGCGTCAGCGGTCAAGGGCGCGAAGGTTGATCTCGTTGCGGCAGTGGCACCTACGCTCAGCGCAGGAACCGTTCAGTTCATGGACGGAACCACCCCGATCGGTGGACCGGTTGCGGTAGTGAACGGTAAGGCCACGCTCTCGCACACCTTCACCGAACTCGGAGATCGCCGAATCACCGCGGTGTTCAGCGGAACTGACGGCTACCTCGGTTCCGAGACCCAGGCCGCAGTTACCGTCAAGGTCACGGCAGAGCCCGACGGCGGCGATCCCGGCAACGGCGGCAGTTCGACAGGTTCGCTGGGAAGCCTGGAAAACATCTTCGGGTCCTAGCCCGACGCCTGCACACAGACGCCTCGCCGCGGAGACCTCCTCCGCGGCGAGGCGTTTCCCGTCTGCGAGTTCAGGGGTTCGGCGCTACGACACGCCATGGCACCGTCAGGATGCAGTCGCGAAGACGTCGTCGCGCGGGTTGCACGGGAATTCCTTGCGCCCGAAGAATTTCCAATGCGGCAGCCCATCGATGTCGAGGTCCGAACGAGGCGTGTGGCGCAGCGGTGGCCCAGGCTCGATCGGCCGCGCTGAGCAGCGCGTGGATCGGCTCACCTGGAACGTTGCGGTGAATGAGAGCCTTCGGGAGACGTTCTGCGATGTCGGAAGGACGCTCGATGTCGAAGGGGTCCCAGGCCAGTGTCAGGGTCAATGGACGATCGGCGTCGAGAAGCACCCAGGCGCAACGCCTTCCGAGCTCGTCGCAGGTTCCGTCGAGTAGCAGTCCGCCGGGGGCGAGGCCGGACTGAATGTGCGCCCACGCAGAGTCCACGGCGTCTTCCGGATACTGCCGGAGGACGTTGAAGGCGCGTACGAAAACGGGTGTGAGACCGGCCAGTTCGAATCCGCCACGGGCGAAGCTGACACCGTCACGACTCTCGACCACGCGGGCGGGGGCGATCTCGAGCCCGATGACGCGTCGATCCCGCCGGACAGCGGTGAGGCGGCTTGCCATCTCGAAGGTGGTGTCCGGCCTCGCCCCGTACCCGAGGTCGACGATCAACGGATCGGCCGCGTTGTTCAGGGCGTGCGCGATAGTGCGGTTGTGGACGATCCACCGGTCACTTCGTCGCAGTCTGTTGATCCCCGTCGTGCCACGGGTGATGACCCCCTCGATCTTCGGGGGTGGAGCCTTCTTCACGCCGGATTCAGCGTGCGGCGAGCCAGGTCGCCGTGACCTGGGCTTCGGTGCGGAACAGATCGACGAGGTTGATGAGCATGAGCTGTTCCAACTTCGCGCCGATGAACGGTATGAAGACCTTCGCCTCGGACGTGGTTCGCAGCGTGGACCCGGTATCGGTCGCGAACAATTCCATGGTCCCGGACAGATTCCCCGGCCCGGCCGGGATGGACGCTTCGTACGTTCCGGTCACGGTGTCACCGAAGGCGCCGTACGACTCCTTGCGCGTGATGACCAGATCCTTCTTCATCACCGTCTGAGCAATGTCCGGCAAATCGGTGCGCGGAAGAATGTGGTGCAGTACGAGATCGATTCCGGAATCGGTGACCTCGAAATGTTCCACATGGTTCTCGGAATGCTTGCGCATCTCCTCGACGCGGGCCTCCCAGTACGAGCGGTCCGCCAGTGCCGCGTAGACCTGCTCGGGGGAGTGCTGATAGCGGGCGGAGTAGTCGATGCGGCGAGCCATGATCGGAAAGAATACCTGTTACGCGCTGTGACAAGCCAAATTGGCCGTATCCACAACTATCGCCGCCCGCAGGATTTTACTTCGCGATCCACTCCCGGGTGAAGTCCTGTTCGGCCTGGATGAGCCGGACAACCTCGTCGACGATCGCGCTTTCGATCTTTCCGCCGAGGAACGGGATCTTGACCTCGACCTCACCCTCGATTTCGAGAGTGGCGGAGTTCTCGTCGCCAGTCAGGACCTGCGTGCCCTCGATACGGGCGGGAACACCGTCGACGTGGGCGGAGAAGGTGCCAGTGGCCTTGCCGTCCTTGAAAGGAGCCATCGTCTCACTGCGCTTGATGACGATGTCGCCGTTGACGACCTTCGACACCATGCTCGGGAGATGCTCGGCAGCAATGATCTGCGACATCGTGACCGCGACGGTCTCGTCGCGAACGGTCAGCTCTTCGATCGCCGCGCCGGGACCACCGACAGCGACGATTCGGTCGCGCCAGTACTGCTCGGAGGTCACCGCCTCATGGACCTTCTCGGCGGGGACTGTGTACTTCGACGAATGCTCGATGCGACGGCTCACGATTGTGGAGGCTACCGTTTATCGATGTGTGGGACGTAACCATTGGCAGACGCGTCGTGGAATCAGGCGCTTTCGTGTCCGAGAACGTTGACTTGTCGGGATTGACGACGCTCCGAATCGGAGGACCGGCGCGGCTGCTCGCCGAATGCCCGACGACGCAGTCGTTGATCGACGTCGTGACGCTGCTCGATCGCGAGCAGATCCCGACGCTGATTCTCGCCGGCGGATCGAATCTCGTGATCTCGGACGCGGGATTCGACGGAGTTGTCGTTCGTGTGGCCAACACCACCGTGAGCCTCGACACGGACCGCGTCATCGCCGAAGCGGGCGCAGTGTGGGACGAAGTAGTCGGCCAATCCGTCGCCGCGGAACTGGGCGGCCTCGAATGCCTGTCCGGGATTCCGGGCTCGACCGGTGCGACGCCGGTTCAGAACGTCGGCGCGTACGGCGTCGAGGTGGGCTCGCGGCTCCGGCAGGTTCAATTGCTCGACCGACGCAGCGGCGAAGTGTCGTGGGTCGAACCGTCGAAACTCGAGTTGGGCTACCGGTCGAGTGTTCTCAAGCATTCCGATGCAGCAGTGGTTCTCGCCGTCGAATTCGATGCGTCGACCGACGGATTGAGCGCCCCGCTCGCGTACCGCGAACTGTTCACCGCACTCGGGGCCGAGGAAGGCGAGCGGTTGCCTGCGTCGCAGGTCCGCGAGGCGGTTCTGGGATTGCGGACAGGCAAGGCGATGGTGCTCGATCCGTACGACCACGACACGTGGAGCGCGGGTTCCTTCTTCACCAACCCCGTGGTGCCGGACGACAAGCTGCCCGCTGTGCTCGGAGCAATAACCGAACAGCTCGGAGACGTCACCGTGCCGCAGTTCCCGGGCAGTGGTGGAACCAAGCTCTCGGCCGGATGGTTGATCGAACGGGCCGGATTCTCGAAGGGTTATCCCGGTGAAGATGCACCGGCCAGGCTGTCGACGAAACACACCTTGGCGTTGACCAACAGAGGGTCGGCAACGAGCGCGGATGTGGTCTCGCTCGCGCGGACGGTTCGCGACGGCGTCGAAGCCGCGTTCGGTGTCCACCTTGAACCGGAACCGGTAACTGTGGGCTTCACCATCTGATTCCTGACGGAGCCCGCAGGTAGCCTGTTGAAGTGCATGAGCTGGGTGGTCGGAGAAGTCGTTCGCGTCTTGTTGCGTTGGTAGCTGTATTGCTCGCTGTGATGGTGGCCGCTGTCGGCTGCACGATCGGTGGCAAGGACGGACAGGGCGGTGCGGCGGCCGCCGAACCAGCACCTGTTGCGACCGTGGTGTCGACGCCGGCACCCGGTACCAAAGACGTCAGCCCGGTCGCGCCCGTCTCGGTTGCGGTGACCCAGGGAACACTGGCCGACGTCAATCTCAGCAACGCGGCCGGTAAGGCCGTCGCCGGACAACTCTCGCCTGACAAGACGACGTTCACCGTCAGTGAGGCACTCGGCTACGGCACCACGTATTCGTGGTCGGGCTCGGCAACCGGAACCGACGGCAAATCCGTGCCAGTGCAGGGGAGCTTTACGACGGTCGCCCCGGAGTCGACCACCGGCGCCACCCTCAATATCGCCGACGGCCAGGAAGTTGGTATCGCGGCACCGATCACGTTGCAGTTCGACAACTCCGTCGTCGACAAGGCGGCCGTCGAGAAGGCGCTTGTCGTGACCACCGTGCCGCCCACCGCCGGATCGTGGGCATGGCTGGCCGACGACAACGGCGGGTCACGGGCCCATTGGCGTCCGGCCGATTACTGGGTGCCGGGCACAACTGTCCATCTGGACGCCAAGCTCTACGGCTTGAACTACGGCGGTGGCGCGTACGGCGACCAGGATCTCACGCTCGACTTCACGATCGGTCGTAGCCAGATCGTGAAGGCGAACGCGCCGAGCCACCGCATGCAGGTGGTGCGAGACGGTCAGACGATCATGGACATTCCCGTCAGCTACGGCGAGGGAAACGAACCTCGAAACGTCACGCGCAGTGGCATTCACATGGTGACGGAGAAGTACGAAGACTTCATGATGTCCAATCCGCCGTTCTACGAGAACGTGCGTGAGCGTTGGGCGGTGCGCATCTCCAACAACGGCGAATTCATCCACGCCAATCCTGAGACCACCGGGGTGCAGGGCTCGTCGAACGTCACGAACGGTTGCATCAACCTGTCGACATCCGACGCGCAGGAATACTTCGGAACCGCCCTCTACGGTGACCCCGTCGAGGTGACCGGCACGTCGATCGACCTGTCGCCTGCGGACGGCGACATCTACGACTGGGCGATCGATTTGCCGACCTGGAAGTCGATGTCTGCACTGGCGTAAGTCTGTACTGCTGTGAACCGAGAAATCCGTCGACGAGCGGAACCATCCGGGCGTTGCTTGCGTCAATACAGGTAAGCGCTGTCGGCTCGGGGGAGTCTGACGGGGATTTCGACGTCAGGGGGCAGCGGTGGGCATTCCATTTCTGGAAGATGTGCTTGGCAGGATCTCCGAAGCGACGCATGCCGTCCCGTCCGGCGTGGCGGCGTTGCCAGTTGTCGGCGCTCCCATCGCGAGCGCAATCGCTACATCTGCTCTGGTGCAATCCGTAACCGACGACCGCGGCGCGTTCGACGACGAGATGGCTGTTGCGACCGCCGACGCCGATGCAGAGCGCGCACGAGCCTGGGGTGAGCGCGATGCCCTCACGGCCCAGACGTCATCGCTCGAGTACAGCGAACATGCAATCGTGGACGACGATCCTTTCGATGCGATGTCGCACTCCGAAATCTTCAACCACGTCAACGAGATGAATCCGGCAACCCTGAGTGCAATCGGTGAGGCCTGGAAGGCCATTGCCGGCCGGGTGGAATCTGGCATCGGGAAGTTCCAGAACGATGTGAACGGTGCAATCACCGAAGGCTGGCAGGGGCGCGGCGGCTCGGCTGCGTTGGAAGCAGTGCTGGCCTACTCGGCTGATGCGGGTGAGCTGAAGGTGCGGGTCGATCTGATCTCGAACAAGATCGAGGAGGCGAAGATCGCACTCGACGAGGCCAAACGCTCGATTCCGGCACCCGACGGCGCCTCGACGGTCGAGAGGTTTCTCAGCCTGGTTCCCGGGGCTACGTGGAAGCAGGCCCAATACGAAGCGGAAGAAGCCGAACGTCAAGCGCGCCAGGTGATGAAGGACGTGTATCTGCCGTACATGAAGCGTGCGGACGACCAGGTGCCGATCCTCCCGGCCGCTTTCAATCCGGTCACCGGCAGTGGCGGGGCTGGAAGTGGCGGGGCTGGAAGTGGCGGCGTATTCGGTGGTGGTGGTTCCGGCGGAGGTATGGCCTCGGGAACGGGGAACGGGCTCGGCGCGCCATCGGCGTCGGGTGGCGGAGTTGGTGGAGGAGTGGACGGTGGAAACTCCGGCGGTGCAAATCCGGCCGGAGACGGTTCCGGTCAGAACCCTTTAGGCCCCAATTCCGGAAATGGTGACAACCGTAGTGGTGTTGACACCCAAGGGAATTCCGGTGCCGACGCCGCCCGGTCCGCAAACGATTCCGGCCCGGCCGGGACCACCGCGGCACATGCCGGTCCACTGTCCGCCGGTGCAGCGCCGGATGGCCTTGCCCGTGCAACTCCGAATGGTGCTCAGCTCGGTTCCGGCGTGCCGTCAGGCCTGGTGGGTAGCGGTTCGGGTGGAGGTTCTGCCGGTGGAATCGGTACCGGCGGCTTCGGGCCAGGTGGAGCCCTCGGACCTGGCGGCCCTGGCGGCGGCGGTGGCCTCGCCGGTGGCGGACGTGGGGGAGTCAACGGAACTGGCGGTACTTCGGCGACGGGCGCGCAGAGCGGTCGGGGCGCGATGGGTGGCGTCGGCGGCATGGCACCGGGACGAGGGCAAGGGCAAGACGAAGACAACGTTCACGACACCCCCGGCTACCTCGTCACCGTCGAGAACGGTAACGCCCTGATCGGCGACCTACCCATGGTCTCCCCGGCGGTACTGGGCGAATGACCACCATGCAATGGCAGTTCACCGGCCTCGAATTCCAGATTCTCTGGGAAGCGGTCGGACGTGACCGACTCCCGTACCCGCTGCGGTTTCGTCCGGCGGCCGACACCATGATCGAGTTGACAGCGGCGCGACGTCGAGCGGGAGCGCACCTGTCTGCCGTGCTCGACGATCGGCTGCATCACGTTCTCGGTGCTCTTGCGAATCCTGATGCTCGTGTGGAGGTTTCCGGTTTCCATGGGCAGAAGATGAGTACGGTGACGCGATTGCACGGTGTTGTTGCCGGCGACCTGGGTGTGCTCCTGACTCAACTGCCCGGCAGGACTGTCGACTGTGGCTCCGACGTGGTTTTCACCGTGGCACGCCCATCGGCAATTCCGCGGATGCTCGTCGATCACCTGCCGACCTGCCCCGCTGGATCGGAGCGTGGCCTGAACATCGAAAGGCCGAAAACTGCCGGGAGGCAGAGCTTTCTGAGCAGCGCAGCCGGTGCGCGCGGGAGCGAGGAAGTGAGCAGATTCTTCGGCCGAGAGCGGACCTCGATCGGTGAAGTCACCGCATACCCGGGAGGAGCCGTCGACAGCAGGCCGACAGACGACGGAATAACATTCCACTGGTACGACTATGCCGGCGACGGTCGGTACATCATCACTGCGGGTGAAACCGTGAGTGCCCGCGGCGCTTCCGCGGAAGTGACGGAGGCCGAGATTGCACGCAATCTCGACTCCGTCCTCCGTCAGTCGATTCGCCCGAGGCTCTAGCTGTTCGGTGCGATTCGAACTAGCTGGTGGTGCGATGGAACCGACCGGGGCTTGCCTGATCCCGCGGCTTGACGATGATCTGATCGAGGTTCACGTGTGACGGCCGGGACGCGACAAACCCGATGATCTCGGCGATGTCCTGCGCTACCAACGGTGTGATTCCCTCGTACACCTTGTCGGCCTTGTCCTGATCGCCCTCGAACCGGACGAGTGAGAACTCCGTCTCGACGGCTCCCGGCGCGATTTCGGTCAGTCGAACGGGCTTACCCAACAGTTCACCGCGCAATGTCCGATGAAGGACGGCTTGAGCGTGTTTGGCGGTGGTGTAGCCCGAGCCGTTGTCGTATGCCTCCAGCGCGGCCACCGAGGTGATGGTCACGACCAGACCGTCACCCGAATCGATCAGCTTGGGCAGCAGTGCCTTCGTCACACGCAACGTGCCCAGGACATTGGTCTCCCACATCCACCGCCAGTCGTCCAGATCGGCGTCCAGGACTGTTGCCAGACCCTTTGCACCACCCGCGTTGTTGACCAACACGTCGACACGGGGGACCACGGCCGCGAACGCGTCGACGGAATCCTCGTCGGTGACGTCGAGTTCGAGAGCGGTACCACCGATCTCCTCGGCGATCTTCTCGAGACGATCGACGCGGCGAGCACCGATCACGACGTGGAATCCCTGAGCTGCCAGGGTGCGGGCGGTGGCCTCACCGATTCCGGAGCTGGCTCCGGTGACTACGGCGATGCGGGCATCGGAAGAAATGGTCATGATGCAATCGTAGGGCTAGTCGGCGGCATACTCTGCCTCCCGTTCGATGGATTCGATGTGACGACGCGGTACCTTGACCGGGCCAGGGGTGTAGGTGACGGCGCGCAGCGCGCCGCTGTACCGGAATGGTCCGTGGCGTCGTCGTACTTCCCACGACACAGGTCCTCTGGCGTCGACCCCGACCGAGATGCCGGTCCACGGCGCCATCCCGACCAGTTGTACTTGCCCGAGCAGTTGGCCCGCGTGAATGCCGTCGACGCTGACGTGGAGATCCCAACGCAACCGCGGTAACACCGCCACGGACACGTCGATTTGCTTGGTGCCGACCGGCAATGGCCCCGCATCGACCACGGAGTAGGAACCGAAGGCGTTGTATCCGAGATGCAGGTTGCCGTCCTCGACGTAGAGAAGATATCCACCTTGTGGATCCCCATGGGCGACAAGGACGCCGGCGTCGCCTTCGCGGTAACCGTCGAGTTCGATCGTGATGTCGAAGTCACGGAACCCGATCAGTTTGGATGAGCGGTAGCGCTCCAGTGGGGGCGTTCCCGCAAGTAGTCGCACCGGGCGTGAGAGTGCCTCCTCCTCCGGACGGCGAACCGCGCCGACGGTATTGCCCAGTAGAGGAAACACGGTGTTCGCCCACGCCGAGTGGTCCCAGGCCTCGGCGAGTTCGCGAACCTTGTCGGGAAACCGTGATGCGAGGTCGTCGAGCTCGGTCGGGTCGGCTCGGACGTCGAACAATTGCCAGTGCGGTTTGTCGATGTCAGCTGGAGCGAGCGCCAGCAGTTTCCATCCGTCCTTGTAGTAGCCGCGGATTCCGGTCACCTCGGTGTACTGCTCGGTGTGGGTACTCGGAGCGGTGGGTGAACGCAGAACCGGCGCGCTCGACGCGCCGTCGAACTCCTTGACAGGCAGCCCGTTTCGCACGGTGGGGGTTTCGATTCCGGCCAGTTCGAGAAGCGTCGGCGTCAGGTCGGTGACATACGCGAACTGGTCGCGGATCCCGTTGTCGCCCGCTTCGGGTTTCAATCCCGCGGGCCAGGACAGGAGGAAGGGAACACGGATCCCACCGGCAAAGGATTGCCCTTTGTAGAACCGGAAGGGGGTGTTGGACGTCTGCCCCCATCCACGTGGATAGTGCACGCCCAATTCAGGTCCGCCGATGAGGGATTCGTCGTGTGGGACATCGCCCACCCAGTCCGGATCCTGAATATGTGCGAACTGCGCGAAGTAGCTTCGAGTCCCGTCCGAACCGCCCTCGGCGGTGCCGCCGTTGTCCGAGGTGAAGACGATGATCGTGTTGTCGAGTTCGCCCAGTTCGTCCAGGGTGTCGACGATGCGTCCGACGCTCTGATCGATCGAGTCGACCATCGCCGCGTACACCTCCATGTAGCGGGCGAACCGAGACTGCACCTCCGGCGTGAGCGAATCCCATTCGGGCACGTCGAACCCGGGTTCGGAGTTACGCGGTGCCTGTCGTGTCCCCTCCGGAAAGAGTCCCTGCAGTAGCTGAGAGGCGAACCGCGACTCGCGGATTCGATCCCAGCCCTCGTCGTAGCGACCGCGGTATTTCGCCTGATCGGCGGGTTTGGCCTGTAAGGGTCCGTGCATGGCGACGTGTGCGAAGTAGAGAAAGAACGGCTTGTCCTGATCGTGGGCGCGAAGGTCCTTGATGTACCCGACAGCCTTGTCGGTCAGATCGTCGGTGAGGTAGTAGCCCTCGGGATACTCGTCGACGTCGACCACAGAATTGTCGGAGATCAGTTGATTGGGGTAGTAGAAGGAGTTGAGTCCTTCGAGTGAGCCGTAGTAGCGATCGAATCCACGCTGTGTCGGCCAGGAGTCACGACTTCGTCCCGGGGCGAGGTTTGCGTCGCGCACGAGATGCCACTTGCCCACCGCATAGGTCGCATAGCCCGCGCCGCGGAGGATTTCGGGGAGTGTCTGGACGTCGTCGGCCAATTCCAGACGCAGTCCGGGGTATCCCGGATCGGCGTTGGCAACAAATCCGTACCCGGCGCGGTGCGGATTGAGGCCGGTGAGAAGCGCGGCGCGCGACGGCGAGCAGAGGGGCGTCGTGTGATAGTTGGTCATTCGAATGCCCTGCGAGGCAAGGCGGTCGAGGGTGGGAGTCTCGATCTCGGAGCCGAACGGTCCGATGTCGCTGTATCCCATGTCGTCGATCAGAACCACGACGATGTTGGGTGATCCGAGAGCCGGGGTCGTGGCTGTGGGCCACGCCGGGGTCGAATCGGCTGCGGTTCGGCCGATTCGACCCTCGAAGCCTTCGTAACCGCGCGCGTGCGGCGGAAGGGCGGAATCTGCGTGAGTCATGAGTTGTTCGAGGCACCTTCTGCCGCAACTGCACCTTCGATAACCGAATACTCGGAAGCGTCGCCGGCGATACTGCGGCTTCGTTCCCCATGGATGTTGACCGGGATGTCGCCGGCAAGTGTGATGCGCTCCAGACGCCGGTACTGGTTGTCGTAGTCTGCGATCGCGTAATGCTGGGTGGCCCGGTTGTCCCAGATCGCGACGTCACCCGCTTCCCAGTTCCAGCGCGTCGTGTACTCGAGCTTGATGGCGTGATCCTGCAAGAGCTTGAACACACCGTTCGACTGTTCGGTGCTCAACCCGACGAAGTTCTTGACAAAATGTCCGAGGACGAGCGTGCGTTCTCCGGTTTCGGGGTGGACACGCACCACGGGGTGCTCCGTCTCGAAATACGTTGACTGGAACTCCTCGCGGTAGGCGGACGTGCGATCTTCGGTGAGACGCTCGGCGCTGGTGGCCGCGTAATCGTAGACGTTCGTGTGGCGAGCCCAGAGGTTCTCCGCGAGCGCCTTGAGTGGATCCGGCAGTCCGTTGTACGCGGCTACCCCTGACGCCCACGTCGTGGAACCGCCGTATTCGGGTAGCTGCACCGCGCGCAGGATCGAAGCCTTGGGGATGCGATCGACGAAGGTGACGTCGGTGTGCCAACTGTTGGCCTTGCCCAGGTCCGAATCGATGGGCAGAACTTTTGCGCCGTGCGACTTCACCGTGGGGTGGGCAGTGGTCGGGGTGCCCAACAGCTGGGCGAACTCGTACTGCGAATCGTTGTCGAGGTGGTTCTGTCCGCGGAAGAAGATCACCTTGTGTTCGAGAAGCGCCTGTCGGATGAGTGAGATCGTCGCCGGATCGAGGTGCTCGCCGAGAGTGATTCCGTCGATTCGGGCGCCGATATGCGCGCCGAGGGGGGTGACAGTGCCGCGAGCGGCGCCGGCAGCCGCCCCGTTCGTTGATGCCGCGTCCGTGAGGGTCGGCTTGGCGAAAGCTGTAGACATGGTGCACCTTTCGTGGGGAGTGCACCCACCCAAACACGCGAGAATCCGCCTCGACAGGGTTGTGGTCAGTGTGATCGTTACCGCACCTGATTTGTGAATCTCGGTGAAGCTGCTACTTTTGGAGCCATGTCGACCGACCAGCCTGCCGCTTTGCGGGTCACCTATGTGACCGCTGCGCTTGGTTCGCGTCTGCCCTTGGCGCGAGAGCTGTGTTGTCGCCGCCGTTCTTTCTGCAGCTAATTTCTGCGCCTTTCCTGTCTTTCTCTTCGCTTGACCAGCGCAAAAGCTGATTTCGCGGTCGACAGAGATATGCGCCTTCTCCTCCTTCTGCAAGGGACAGCCATGTCGACACCCACCATCTCCGCCATTCCGAACATCCGATCGCGAACCGCGCTCTCGGGAACGCGGACCCGTACCCAGATCGTCGTGCCCGAACTGCGCATTGCCGACGGACCGTCCGCGACGGTGTTGCGCATTGCTCGATCCCGCGGGCCGCTCTCTCGCGATACCGCGGCGAAAGCGTCCGGACTGAGTATTGCCACCGTGAACCGGCAGGTCACGAGCCTGCTGGACCTCGGGATCCTGCGCGAACGCGCAGACTTGACAGCCTCCGGCGCCATCGGGCGTCCGCGGGTTCCGTTCGAGGTCAACCACGAGCCGTACTTGACCGTGGGCATTCATATCGGTGCCGTCGTCACCAGCATCATCGCCAGCGACATTCGTGGCAAGGTGCTCGGCGCCGTCGAGATTCCGACTCCCGCCACCAATTCTGCTGTCGCGCTTGCCACCATTGCGCGCTCGGCCAAATCGTTTGCCTCACGGTGGCACAAGCGTCGTCCACTCGCCGTCGGCGTGGCCATCGGCGGTCGCGTCGATTCGGCGACCGGAGTAGTCGATCACCCGCGCCTGGGGTGGAAGGGCGCCAAAGTCGGATCCATCATCGGAGCCGGCTTGGATCTCCCCGTCTCAGTCGCCGCCCACGTCGAGGCGATGGCTGCGTCGGAACTACTGCTCAGCACCGACCGTGCCGAGGCCCCGACGCCGGGTACTACCGGGCTGTACTTCTACGCCCGTGAAACTGCCGGTATCGCAATCACTTTCGAAGGTCGAGTACACACGCCGTCCAGCGGACCCGGTTCGATCGCGCACCTTCCGACGGGTTCGTCCGCACGGTGCACCTGCGGCGCCGTGGGTTGCCTTGAAGCAACGATCAGTGACCGCGCCGTAGTCGCGCAGGCTTTGTCTTCGGGCGCAGTGATCCAGGGCAGTGAGCGTGTCACGATCGCGGACGTCTACCGGGCTGCGTCGTCGGGTTCCATTCCGGCACACGAACTTCTGGTTGATCGAGCACGCGTCCTCGGCCGGACGGTGGCAATGCTGCGTGACCTGTTCAACCCGGATCGTGTGATTCTGGGTGGTCAGGCATTCACCGACTATCCCGCCGGAGTGCCCCATGTCGCCGAGGCTTTCTCGACGGCATCCTCGTTGGAGCGTAAGGACATTCGAATTACCGGTTTCGGTAATCGGGTCCAGGAATACGCTTCCACGGTCGTGTCACTGAGTTCACTGTTTGCTGATCCCGCTGCGGCCATGCGTCGCGCGTCGGCCGTCTGACTGCGAAGAGGGTAGTCAGAGTTCCGGTCGATCCAAGACTCGCAACCATGATCCGTCGGACTGGCGGCGCGCGACCTGCGTGCGCCCGCCGGTTCCGTCGGAAGGTTTGGTCGAGGTCATGGCGAGGTCGCCGCTGATCACCGTCGGAAGAGATTCCTCGACGGTGAATCTCGGTGCAGCTGCCAGCATCTGAGAGATCACCTCGCGGATGGCTTGGCGACCCACGGTGAGGGATCCGGGCGGGAAGGCCATCACCGCATCCTCCTCGTAGAGTGCGGCGACGGCGTCTGCGTCACCAGCGTTGGCGAACTGCACAAAAAAGCTTTGCGATGTCTTCCGGGGTTCCGGCCTTCTGAACGTCATCTGTTGTTGTCATGCTTCCATCGTTCTACCACACCGGCGATAAGTCCAAGATCTAGTTTGTCTCGCAGCTAGAATTAGCAGTTATGGAACTTCGGCAGCTCGAATACTTTGTCACGGTAGTGGAGGAAGCCAACTTCACTCGCGCCGCCGAGCGGCTTCACGTAGCCCAACCGGGTGTGAGTGCCCAGGTCAAACGGCTCGAACGTGAGTTGGGGCAGGAATTGCTCGATCGTAGTGGTCGGACCGTTTGTCTGACCGACGCCGGGCGAGCTGTCCTCCCGCACGCCTACGCTGCACTTGCTTCCGTTCAGAGCACCCGCGACGCTGTCGATGCCTTGAACGGACTGGTTCGGGGTTCCGTTTCGGTCGGGATGGTCACCGCCTGCGCTTCCGCCGACCTCACAGATCTGCTCAGTCGGTTGCACAACAAACACCCCGGACTGGACATTTCGCTGGCCGAGGACGATTCGCGCAGTTTGCTTGCCGGAGTGTTGGACGGAACCTTCGACATAGCCGTCATCGGGGTGGCGGGCGAGCTGCCGGAAGGGCTCGAATCGAGGGTGATCACCGACGAACGACTGGTGGCCGGAGTGGCGGCCGATCATCCGCTGGCCGAGGTGTCGTCTCTGCCGTTTGCCGAACTCGCGACGCAATCGGTCATCTGTCTGCCGGAGGGAACCGGCATCAGAACGTGTCTGGACTTCGCGTGCGCCGCCGCCGGCACCAAGCCGACGGTTGCGCTCGAGGCAAGCAACCTCGGCATCATCGTTTCATTGGCAGCGCAGGGGCTGGGAATGGCCGTGCTTCCGGAGTCGACAGTGGGGGAGTTGCATCGGATCGATCTCGAACCGGAAGCACGATCTCGGCTGGAATTGGTCTGGCGTTCGTCGGGCGGCAAGAATCCGGCGGCCTCTGCTCTCATCGATCTTGCGAGAGCTGTTCCCGCCGAGTGAGTTCGGCCTGCGCCCGATCCAATCCGCCGTGCTCGAGAGCAGCCAACCGTGACCTGTCCTTCCAGACTATGGTGCCGCGCCGGCGGACGATGACCGACATGGTTCCACCGAGATGCTCGAGCGCTCCTGGCACGTTTCGACGCTCGGCAGGTATCGGAACAGGAAGAATATGTGCGTCGGCGATGGGCGCGGTCCCGTCGATGTCGACGCTCCAGTTCCGGCTGTAGCCGCGAAGAGTCCAGCGATCGTCGGACACCGTCGTCTCCACCTGTGACGTCAGCGGATTACCCAGCCGCAATACCGTTCCGTCCGGTAGCGCGGCAACGACGGCGGTGACTTCGGTGCGCAGAGGTCCGGCGCTGACCTGGCCGCCGGCAAACGCCACGCAGGCTCGAGGATCGGTGAACCCCTGTGCCTGTCCCCACCACCAGGATTCCGGGAATCCTCCCTTTCCCCAGTTCTTCTCGCCGTACACCTGTGCCCCGGTGAGATCCCAGTTCTGCCCGTCGATGACGGCGCTTCCCTCGACCCGGCCGCCGAGCAGCCACGGATGCCAGTATTGATTGAGTGCGGGAACTGATTGGAAGTAGCTCGATCCCCCGAAGCGGCGATGCGGCCAGAATCGCTGATTGCTGATCCGTACGTCGAGATGGCTGTCGCCGAAATCGACCTGCAGTCGATCGGCATTGCCGCGGAAAGCGTTGTCGGCGTAGGCCCCCAGGATCCGTGGATCGGCCGATCCGCTCGGATGTTCGGCGGTACGGAGGAATCCGCCTGGATGCGCCGCGAGACCGAGCGTCGACCAGTTGCCGCCGTCGGACTTGTTGATTCCGGCGAGCGCGATCACCACCCGTCCGCTGCCTGGCATCGTGAATCGCCAGAAGTAACCCTCCATCGCAACGTCATGGGAGGCAAGCAGATTGCCGTACGGCAGGGTGGCACCCGAGGCGCGGTACGCGGGACGCTTCACGGTCCCAATACTGCCTGTGATGCGGTGACCTGAGCGACGAGGCGGCCTTCGTCGTCGCGAATCTCGGTCACGACCGCGACGGTGCTGCGCCCCGCATGCAGTGGCCGGGCGGTTGCGGTGACCGTGCCCTTGCGCACCCCGCGAGTGAACACGGTCGACGAACTGGTGGTGGAAGTGCTTGCACCGGGCGGAAGATTGAGGAATGCACAGACGGCGCCGACGCTGTCTGCCAGCGTCATCAAGGCGCCGCCGTGCATTCCGTTGCCGGCGGTGGTGCGGTGGCTGTCCCAATCCAGATGGCCGACAACCTGTTCGGGTGCCGCGCTGTCCAACTGAATTCCGGTGTGAACTGCAAAAGGCATGCTCGCGACAAGTTGTTCGAGGTCCATGCCTACCGATGGTAACGAGCCGCCGAAACCTCCGTCGGGACTTCGGTTTATCGAGGGCGGTGACTTCAGAGGGGAAGGGCGGTTTCGGACAGACCTTCCGGCGCGTTGCGGCGACGGAACCACTCGGTGCCGAATGCCGCGGCGAGCTGCTCCGTCGGCATTTCGAGGAACGGGCCGAAATCGCCGACCTGCGTCGCGTGTGCGTACATGGCCGCGCGCTTGGACGAGATCACCGAACTGACATCGACGGCGGTGGTGAGTTGGTCTGCCGGAAGCCCGAACGATTCGATGTCCGGCGGCTGCGCCTCTTCGGTCCACTCGGGGTTGGCCTGCATCAGCATCTTCATGTGATCGCGGTTGGTGGACGCCTCGTAGACGAACGGCGTGCCTGCGAGTTCTGCGGCCCGGACGCCGACATGGTGGACCTGGATGTGATCCGGGTGCCCGTATCCGCCGTTGGGGTCGTAGATGGTCAGGACATCGGCGTTCTCTTCACGAAGAACCTCGGCAAGACGCTCGGCGGCCTTCTCGACGTCGACGTTGCAGAACGCTTCCGGATTCTCGTTCTCGGGCGTACCCACCATCCCGGAATCCGGGTAATGCAGGGACACGACGCGATTGGCGCCCAACGCGTCGGTGGACGCCTCGAGTTCACGGCTGCGGCGCTGAGCCAACGTCTCGTATTCGTCCAACAGGCCGTCGGGGAATTCACCGAGAGCACCGTCGGTAGCGGTGACGACTACGACGCGGTGACCTGCGTCGGCGGCCATTCTCATCACGCCACCCGTAGTGAAAACTTCGTCATCGGGATGGGCGTGGAAACACACCAGGACACTCATTCGCGCAATCGTAAGGCAAGTTACCGACAGGTCAACCCGAGCGCACAGTGAAAACGATTTGTCGAGTCGGCCTCGGCTCTGTGAACCTTGTTCAGTGCACGAGAAGCTGACATGAGCGAATCCACCAACAAAGGCCTGCTGAGCGCCTACCGCGAGATCTTTGCCGCCCCCGGATCGGTCGCCTTCTCAGCCGCCGGATTTGTCGCAAGGTTGCCGATCGCCATGATCGGCATCGGAATCGTGACGATGATCTCGCAACTTCGTGGTGACTACGCGCTCGCCGGCGCGCTCGCCGCGGTTTTTGCGCTCTCGTCGGCGATCATCGCGCCCGCGGTCTCACGTGCGGTCGACCGCTTCGGACAGCGTGCGGTCCTGCCGATTGCCGCAGCCGTGAGCGTCACGGCGATCGGGGCGCTCTTGCTCGCAGTGCGGATGGAAGCTCCCGATTGGCTGCTTTTCGTTCTGGTCGTCCCCGGCGGCGCCACCCCGACGATCGGCGCGATGATCCGCGCCAGGTGGGTGGCGATCTATGTCGGAAAACCTCAGCTGCGCACCGCCTTCGCCTTCGAATCCGTGGTGGACGAACTCTGTTTCGTGGCGGGCCCCGTCATTTCGGTTGGCCTGAGCATCGGGCTCTTTCCCGAGGCGGGACCACTGGCGGGACTGATTCTGCTGGTCACCGGAACCCTGCTGCTGGTCATACAGCGCGGAACCGAACCGAAGGTGCATCCGCGTCGACCCGGCCGCGGACGGTCGGTTCTCGGTAATCACGTGATGTGGATCGTCATCGTGATCATGGTGATGCTCGGAACGATCTTCGGCGTCATCGACGTCGGCGCCATCGCGTTCACCCAGGAACAGAATTCGCCGGGATCGGCGACGCTGGTCCTCGCGCTTTTCGCCGGCGGTTCGGGAATCGCGGGACTGATCTTCGGGTCGATGCACCCGGCGCGATCACTGCGCGGGCAGTTGATGATCGCGTCCTCCGCGGTCGCCGTTCTCAGCGTCCCACTTCTCCTGGTCGGAAACGTGGCCGCACTCGCGGGTGCGTACGTGCTGGCGGGCGCGACCGTCGCACCGACGCTCATCATCGCGACAGCCCTGGTCGAACAGATCGTCCCCCCGGAAAAGCTCACGGAGGGAATGACCCTGACGGTCACCGGCCTCGGCGTCGGCGTGGCGCTCGGGTCTGCGCTGGCCGGGCAACTGATCGACCGCTACGACGTCTCGTCGGCGTACATGCTCGCGGTCGGCGCTGCAGTCGCAGCCTCTATCGTGACGGCATGTCTATTCGTGAAGCCGTCAGCGTCGACGGCACGTCCATCGTCTATCGAGTAACCGGAAATTCGGCGGGGACCCCGCTGGTGCTGCTGCACGGCTGGGCTCAGTCGTCGCAGTGCTGGGGCGAGCAGGTCCTCGCGGACCTGGCTGCGGACTACCGCCTGATCGCTGTCGATCTGCGCGGCCACGGTTACTCCGATGCTCCCGAAACCGGATACGACGACTCCGCGAACTGGGCCGGCGACGTCGCGGCTGTTCTCGCGGCAGAAGGCGTCACCGAGAACGCGATACTGCTCGGCTGGTCGTACGGCGGGCTGGTGATCTGCGATTATCTGGCAGCGCACGGAACCGGTGCGGTGGCAGGTGCGGTTCTGGTCGGTGCGATCACCAGCATCGGCCGCGGTGAGAAGGGCGGCAAGGTCGGCTCGGCGATGCGTAGCGCGGTTCCCGGCGCGATGTCCGAAGATCCCCGCGAGGCGATCAGGGCACTCGGCGCTTTCGGCAACGCTCTCACCGGCCCACCCGAGGGCAAGGGTGCAGCGTCGCAGGCCTTGTTCGGGTACAGCCTCTCGACCCGTCCGCGGGTACGAGCAGCATTGTTCAACCGTGCTGTCGGTCACGACGACTTGCTTCGCAACCTGGATATCCCCGTTCTCGTTCTGCACGGAACCGAGGACTCCGTCGTCGACGTGAGTGCAGGTAAGCACGCCGAGGAACTGATTCCCAAGTCCCAGGCGTCGTACTGGGAAGGCTGCAATCACGGCCCGTTCGTGGAGGATCCGACACGATTCGTGTCCGAAGTGCGAACCTTCATCTCGAGCCTCGGTTAGAGTTCGCGCCCGGTGAGGGGGCAGTATGGAGTCGTGACGCCCATGCACATTTCGCGCCCTCGCCGGGTGGCCGTTCTCTCGGTCCACACCTCGCCATTGGCGCAACCCGGCACCGGTGACGCGGGTGGGATGAACGTCTACGTTCTGCAATCCGCGATTCAGCTCGCCAAACGTGGCGTCGAGGTGGAGATATTCACCCGCGCGACGTCCTCGGCCGACGCACCCGTGGTGGACGCCGCTCCCGGAGTGCGGGTTCGGAACATTGCAGCTGGTCCCTTCGAAGGGCTGGACAAGGCGGATCTGCCGACTCAACTGTGTGCCTTCGTCGCGGGCGTTCTACGGGAGGAAGCGCGACACGAGCCCGGGTACTACAGCCTGATCCACTCGCACTACTGGTTGTCCGGGCAGGTCGGCTGGCTGGCTCGCGACCGTTGGGGCGTTCCCCTCGTACACACTGCACACACCCTCGCGGCGGTGAAGAATCTTTCGCTTGCCGAGGGAGACACCCCGGAGCCGGCAGCACGTCAGATCGGCGAGCAGCAAGTAGTCGCCGAGTCCGATCGCCTGGTCGCCAACACCACCGACGAAGCCAAGGCGCTGCACGAGTTGTACGGCGCAGATCCCACGCGTATCGACGTCGTGGCTCCCGGCGCCGATCTCACCCGCTATCGACCGGGCGATCGCGATTCAGCCCGCGCGTCGTTGGGGTTGGACCCGGGCGAGATCGTCGTGACTTTCGTCGGCCGCATCCAACCGCTCAAAGCGCCGGACGTTCTGCTGCGTGCTGCAGCCGAAGTGATCAGCCGCAGGCCCGGGTTGCCGCTGCGCATCCTCGTCGTCGGTGGCCCGTCCGGAACTGGTCTCGCGCGGCCGGACGTGCTGATCGAACTTGCACGATCACTCGGTATCACCGCGCAGGTGACGTTCTTGCCACCGCAGGCACCGGAGCGTCTCGCCGATGTCTACCGTGCCTCGGATCTGGTTGCGGTGCCGAGCTATTCGGAGTCCTTCGGGTTGGTCGCCATCGAAGCTCAAGCCTGCGGAACTCCCGTGATCGCCGCCGACGTCGGCGGACTGGGAGTAGCCGTACGCAACGGGGAGACAGGCCTGCTGGTTCAAGGACACCGCACCGAAGACTGGGCCGGCGCCCTCGAATCTTTGGTGACAGCGCCGACGCGCTTGGCCGAACTCGCCGCGCAGGCACCGCGTCACGCCGAGAATTTCTCGTGGGAACACACCGCGGACGGTTTGCTCGAGAGCTATCGCAAAGCCGCAGTCAACTACAACAACGGAACCGGTCCAAGCGACTTCTCGCCCCGCCGTGCGCGGGGTCTGTGGCGTCTGCGCCGGACCGGGGGAGTGCGTACATGAGCAGCATTTCGGACACCATCGAGCAGGCCCTCACCGAGCGCGAACTCGAATTCACCAGAAAAGACGACGCGCATTTCATCGTCGAACTTCCCGGTGAACACAAACTCAAGACGTCGACTCTGCTCACCGTCGGCAATCACGGTGTGCGGGTCGAGGCCTTCGTGTGCCGCAAGGTGGACGAGAACTTCGAAGGCGTCTACAAGTTCCTGCTCAAGCGCAACCGCCGTCTGTACGGGGTGGCGTACACACTCGACAAGGTCGGGGACATCTACCTGGTCGGCAAGATCGCGGAGCATGCCGTGACCGGCGATGAACTCGACCGAGTGCTCGGTCAGGTTCTCGAAGCCGCCGACGGCGATTTCAACGTCATCCTCGAACTCGGCTTTTCCTCTTCCATCAAGCGTGAGTGGGCGTGGCGGGTGTCGCGAGGCGAGTCGCTGGCGAATCTCGAACCGTTCAAGCACCTCATCGAGGAAGAGCCCGCGCAGAGCTGATCGAGCGGGGTGAGACACATCGCGGATGTGTCACGTAAAGTGGCCTTTACTTGTGACTGTCGTCACGGAATAATACTGTTCCCGTGAGTCACAGTAAGTTGGTCACACCACCCCGCCGCGCAACTTTTCGAGGAGCACAGTGAGCTTCAAGAGTCCGTTCCCCGACGTTGAAATCCCCAACCTCAGCGTCTACGACTTCCTGTTCGGAAATACCGACCCCGCAGACCTCGACAAGACGGCATTCGTCGAGGGCAGTTCGGGCGCAGTCACCACATACGCTTCGCTGATCGCACAGATCAACGGCGTTGCAGGCGCTCTCGCAGCGCGCGGACTCGCCGTCGGCGACGTGGTCGGGCTGCATTCGCCCAACGTCCCGGCCTTCGGTTCCGTCTTCCACGGCATCCTTCGTGCCGGTGGCGTCGCGACCACGATCAACGCGCTCTACACCGCCGAGGACATCGCCAAGCAGCTCACCGATTCCAAGGCCAAGTTCCTCTTCACCGTCTCGCCGCTCCTGCCGCAGGCAAAGGCAGCTGCTGACCTGGTCGGTATCCCGGCAGAGAACGTCTTCGTGCTCGACGGTGCCGAAGGCCATCTGTCGCTGCGAGATCTGCTCGGCGAGGGCGCAGCGGCGCCCGAGGTCTCCTTCGATCCGGCCACCCAGCTCGCGGTGCTGCCGTACTCGTCTGGCACCACCGGCCGACCCAAGGGGGTCATGCTCACCCATCGGAACCTCGTGGCCAACGTCTGCCAGATCATTCCGCGGATGGGCATCGAGACCGACGACAAGATTCTCGCGGTCCTGCCGTTCTTCCACATCTACGGCATGACTGTCCTGCTCAACGCTGCGCTCTACCGCCGCGCGAGCCTCATCACGATGCCGAAGTTCGATCTCGTCGAGTTCCTGCGGATCGTCGCCGAGCAGAAGTCGACGTACATCTTCGTCGCACCGCCCGTTGCCGTCGCGCTGGCAAAGCACCCGCTCGTCGATCAGTACGACCTCTCGAGCGTGCACACCATCTTCTCCGGTGCGGCCCCGCTCGACGCGGCGCTCGGCAAGGCCGTCGCCGACCGGTTGAACTGCCACGTCCGCCAGGGCTACGGCATGTCCGAGATGAGCCCGGTCTCGCACGCGATCCCCTTCGATCGTGACGACATCGCCCTCGACACGTGCGGTCCGACCATCGCCAACATGGAATGCAAGCTCGTCGACCCCGGAACGGGCGAAGAGGTCGCGTACCCGGCTCTCGGCTCGGACGGCGTCAGCGAGCCCGGCGAACTGTGGTGCAAGGGCCCGAACATCATGCTCGGCTACCTCGGCAACGACCAGGCCACCAAGGACACCCTCGACGACGACGGTTACCTGCACACCGGTGACATTGCGACCGTCGACGGCGACGGCGTCGTCAAGATCGTCGACCGCCTCAAGGAACTGATCAAGTACAAGGGCTACCAGGTTCCCCCGGCGGAACTCGAGGCCTTGCTGCTGACCCACCCGCAGATCGCCGACGCCGCCGTGATCGGCGTGCTCGACGCCGAGGGCGAAGAGGTCCCGAAGGCATTCGTCGTGCTCCAGGGCGGCGCCGAGTTGACCGAAGCCGACGTGATCTCGTTCGTCGCCGAGCGAGTCTCGCCGCACAAGAAGGTTCGCCAGGTTTCGTTCATCAGCACCGTGCCGAAATCCGCGGCCGGAAAGATCCTCCGCAAGGATCTGCGAACTGCGGAAGTAGCCCCGAGCTGATTTCCGGACAGGGTTGATCAAGAAGGGTTCCGGTACTCGTGCCAGGATGAACGCCATGAGTATCGGAACCCTGGTCCTGCTCCGCCACGGCGAGAGCGAATGGAATGCACTCAATCTGTTCACCGGCTGGGTGGACGTACACCTGACAGACAAGGGCATGGCCGAGGGCAAGCGCGCCGGCGAACTGCTCGCCGAGCACAACCTGTTGCCCGACGTTCTCTACACGTCTCTGCTGCGCCGCGCGATCAGCACGGCCAACCTCGCACTCGACGCCGCCGATCGCCACTGGATCCCGGTAGTGCGCGACTGGCGTCTCAACGAGCGCCACTACGGCGCTCTGCAGGGCAAGAACAAGGCGCAGACCAAGGAAGAGTACGGAAACGAGCAGTTCATGCTCTGGCGTCGTAGCTACGACACCCCGCCGCCCGCCATCGAAGCCGGCAGCGAGTACAGCCAGGACACCGATCCCCGGTACGCGAACCTCGACGAGGTTCCCTTGACCGAGTGCCTGCTCGACGTCGTCAAGCGTCTGATCCCGTACTGGGAGGACACCATCTCCCAGGAGCTGCTCGCCGGCCGGAACGTGCTGGTCACCGCACACGGCAACTCGCTGCGTGCATTGGTCAAGCACCTCGACGGCATCTCGGACGAGGACATCGCGGGCCTGAACATCCCGACCGGAATCCCGCTGCGTTACGACCTCGACGAGAACCTGAAGCCGCTCAATCCCGGCGGCACCTACCTGGATCCGGAGGCCGCAGCTGCCGGCGCCGCCGCGGTGGCGAATCAGGGCGGAAAGTAGCAACCCGATGATGTGCGTCGAGGCCCCCCGAACAGTGTTTTCGGGGGGCCTCGGCCAACAACAGATGAACGAAGAACCAACGCCGTCCACCTGGCGGATTACGCGGGCGGGAACGTCCGAACCCGCCGTAACCGACACTTCGCGCGAACGTACGATTGCGCCGTGAGTGTCGTGATTGCAGTGCTGCTGGTCGTGGTCGCCGGCTTGGTCGGCTACCTCGTCGGCGGGGTGCTGGTACCCAGGCTGTCGTCGCGCCAGAGTCAGCGCTCGGACGAACAGACCGGGCTCACGATGTCTCAGGTTCTCGACCTCATCGTGTTGGCTTCGGAAAGCGGTATCGCCGTCGTCGACGGTTTCCACGACGTCGTGCTCTTCAACCCTCGCGCCGAGGAACTCGGCCTTGTCAAGAATCGTCTGGTCGACGAGAGGGCATGGCGTGCTGCTCAGGAAGTTCTGCGGACGGGCCAAGCCGTCGAGGTCGATCTGACGGCGCAGACCGCTCAGCGCGGCCGCGACAAGATCGCGGTACGTGGCACGGCCCGGTTGCTCAGCAAGGACGATCGCAATTTCGTGGTCCTGTTCGCCGACGACGATTCCGAGCAGGTCCGCATGGAGGCGACGCGACGCGATTTCGTCGCGAACGTCAGCCACGAACTCAAGACGCCGGTCGGCGCGATGAGTTTGCTCGCGGAGGCACTGCTCGAATCTGCTGACGACCCGGAATCGGTGCGGCACTTCGGCGAACGGGTGCTGGGCGAGTCGATTCGTCTGGGCAAGATGGTCACCGAGTTGATCGCACTCTCGCGTCTGCAAGGTGCCGAGAAGCTGCCGGATCTCGACGTGGTCGACGTCGACACCGTGGTGTCCGAGGCGCTGTCGAGGTCGAATCTGTCGGCCGAGGCCGCCGGGATCACCGTCACCACAGACCATCCGAGTGGGCTGGAAGTGCTCGGGGATCAGACTCTCCTCGTCACAGCATTGTCCAACCTCATCGAGAACGCTATTGCATACTCGCCCAAGGGTTCTCCGGTGTCCGTCAGTCGGTCGGTACGCGGTGACAATGTCGCGATCGCAGTCACCGACCGAGGAGAAGGCATCGCGAAAGCGGACCAGGAGCGAGTGTTCGAGAGATTCTTCCGCGTGGACAAGGCGCGGTCACGGCAGACCGGCGGAACCGGTCTGGGGCTGGCGATCGTCAAACACGTCGCGGCCAATCACAACGGCTCCATCGAACTGTGGAGCAAACCGGGAACAGGGTCTACCTTCACGTTGCAGATACCGGCACACGTGGAGTCGGACGACGACATCGACTCTGACGACGCGGGAACCGCCGGTTCCACGCGGATCGGCAGACGAGAACAAGGCAGTAGAGAAAACGGCATGGAGGCCAAACGATGACGAGTGTGCTGATCGTGGAGGACGAGGAGTCCTTGGCGGACCCGCTGGCGTTCCTGCTCCGCAAGGAAGGCTTCGAGACCACCATCGTCAACGACGGACCGTCGGCGTTGGCGGAATTCGATCGCTCCGGAGCGGACATCGTCCTGCTCGACCTCATGCTGCCCGGCATGAGTGGCACAGACGTCTGCAAGGCGCTGCGGTCGCGCTCCGGCGTTCCCGTCATCATGGTGACGGCGCGTGACAGTGAGATCGACAAGGTCGTCGGCCTCGAACTCGGCGCGGACGACTATGTGACCAAACCGTATTCGGCGCGCGAGCTGATTGCCCGCATCCGTGCGGTGCTGCGTCGCGGGGTGGAGAACGAGGCGGATCTCGCCTCCGACAACGGGGTGCTCGAGGCCGGACCGGTACGGATGGACGTCGAGCGTCACGTCGTGCAGGTCGCCGGTAACCCGGTGACGTTGCCGCTCAAGGAGTTCGACCTCCTCGAGTACCTGCTCCGCAACTCCGGCCGGGTGCTGACCCGTGGACAGTTGATCGACCGCGTCTGGGGCGCCGACTACGTCGGTGACACCAAAACCCTTGACGTACACGTGAAGCGGTTGCGTTCGAAGATCGAATCGGATCCGGCCAAGCCCGAACACCTGGTCACGGTCCGAGGATTGGGCTACAAGCTCGAAGCGTGATCGAACCTCGTCGAGAAGAAATATCGAGACGAATGCCGAGAAGAATTCAGCCGCTCACACGATCGTGTGAGCGGCTGAATTCTTTTTGTCTACGTGGAGTCAGCCCTGAGCTTTGTTCTGAGCGATCGTGGTCGCCGGATGGACTGCTATGAGGCCGAGGCCGGCGCGACGCCTGCAGAGGCGAGCCAGCTCGTCGTATGCACGCTTTCCGAGAAGCTCTGTCAGTTCCGGCCCGTAGGACTGCCAGACCTGCCGCTCCCCGACATGAGAGTCGGGGGAGCCGGAGCAGTACCAGGCGAGGTCGTCGCCGCCCTCACCCCAGCCGCGGCGGTCGTACTCGGTGATCGTGGTCTTGAGGATCTGAACGCCGTCCGGCCGGTCGACCCAGTCCTGGGTGCGGCGGATGGGTAGCTGCCAGCACACGTCCGGCTTCACCTCGAGCGGCTCGATGCCCTTCTTGAGCGCCATGGAATGCAGTGCGCAGCCCTCGCCGCCGGCAAAACCCGGCCGGTTGAGGAAGATGCATGCACCTTTGTAGCGGCGGGTGCGCAGCGCGGGCTCGTCCTCGAGGTCGTCTTCTTCGACGTAGCCCTTCTTGCCGAGACCCTTTTCCATGAACTGCCAGTCTTCGGCTGTGAGCATTTTCACTGACGCATCGAGCTTGTCCTGATCCTCCTGATCGGAGAGGAAAGCGCCGTGCGAGCAGCAGCCGTCGTCCGGGCGGTCGCCGATGATGCCCTGACACGCCGGCGTGCCGAACACGCAGGTCCAATGCGAGAGCAACCACGTCATATCAGCGGAAATGAGGTGCTCGGAGTTGTCCGGATCGACAAATTCGACCCATTCGCGCGGGAAATCGAGATCGACCTCGGGGCTCGGAGTCATCTTGTGGGACCGGTCTGGGTTACCTGCTGTCACAAGGGCCGACGGTAGACCCAGTAACGTGGCGATGTGCGACTAGGGGTACTCGACGTCGGAAGCAATACCGTCCATCTATTGGTTGTGGACGCCCATCGGGGCGGCCACCCAACACCCATGAGCTCGACCAAGTCCACGTTGAGGCTGGCAGAAAACACTGACGACCGCGGCGATATCACCACGTCAGGGGCCGATCGCTTGGTGTCGACGGTCTCCGAATTCGCCGGTATCGCCAAGACGTCCGGATGCGAGGAAATGATGGCTTTTGCCACTTCCGCCGTCCGTGACGCCAACAATTCCGAAGCTGTGCTCGCCCGCGTCCGCGCCGAGACCGGAGTAAATCTCGAGGTTCTCTCCGGGGTCGACGAAGCCCGCCTGACCTTTCTGGCCGTGCGCCGCTGGTACGGCTGGAGCGCCGGACGCATCCTGAACCTGGACATCGGCGGCGGCTCGCTCGAACTCACCGCAGGCGGTGACGAGGATCCGGACGTCGCCTTCTCACTGCAACTCGGTGCGGGACGGTTGACGCGCGACTGGCTACAGGCTGATCCGCCGGGCAAGCGCCGGGTCGCTGTATTGCGCGACTGGCTGGACGCGGAGTTGGTCGGACCAGCCAAGGAACTGCGCGCCGCCGGCGACTGGGACCGCACGGTCGGGACCTCGAAGACCTTCCGATCGTTGGCTCGGCTCACCGGCGCGGCCCCTTCTGCCGCAGGCCCCCGGGCAAAACGGACCCTGACTTCCAGCGGACTCAGGCAACTCATAGCCTTCATATCCAGGATGACGGCAGCGGACCGTGCAGAATTGGAAGGAGTGAGCTCGGATCGGTCACAGCAGATTGTGGCCGGCGCGCTCATCGCAGAGGCAACCATGCGGGCGCTCGGAGTGGACGAACTGGAAATTTGTCCCTGGGCACTGCGTGAGGGTCTGATTCTGCGAAAGCTCGACACAGAAATGGGCGGTGAATTGGTGGTGAGTGCTTGATGACCGAGGACAGTCAGCAGATTTCCGTAGCGGAACTGCTCAAGCGGAACGGTCAGAGCGTCGAATCCCGAGGTGGACGACGCCGGCGCGGCGTAGCCGGTGGCATCTCCGTCGCCGAACTGACGGGTGAGATCCCGATCGTTCGCCAGTCGGGATCGCGCGCGGCCGCCGAGCCAGAGTCGGACGAACCAGCAGCCCAGCCTGAAGCAGCTGCGCCAGAAAACGCTGCACCTTCTGCGCCGGCCGAGGCTGTCGCGGAAACCGCCAAGTCAGCCGAACCGGCACCGAAGGTTCCCGCCGACCGCACCGCCGCCTTCGCCGTCTCGTTCGACGACGATGACGATGACGAGCCGCAGGCACCCAAGGCCGAATCGAAGCCGGTTGCCACACCGCCGGTCACCACTCCGAAGCCGACTTCCACACCTTCTCCGGGACAGACCTCGAAGTCCTCGCCCGGACAGTGGGTGAGCCGGGCACCGCTCAACTCTTCGTCACCGACGCAGGTAACGCAGGAACCAGCACTGCTGTCGGGTCAGACCCTCGCGGGCGACCTGATGCGTCAGGAGCGCGCCGCAACCCAGTCGCCGTCGTTGCGTCCGCCGATCCTGCCGCCGCGTGTCCCCACTCCTGTCGTGAAGGCACCTGCACCGACTGCTCCTGCTCCGGCCGCGCCGGAAGAGAGCACCGAACTGATCGACAAGATCGCAGACGCGGATGCCGGTGAGGCCGAATCGACCGCCGTGGTCGATCTGGTCAAGGCGCCGGCTGTCGATGACAGTGGAAAAAATTCCAGTGCCGTCGCGGAGTCCGATGTCGAAGCCGAACCGGCAGCGGAAGAGGCAGGCGAGCGTAACTCGATCCGTGAATGGGCAGTGCTTGCCGGTCAGGTGGTTGTTGCACTGATCGTCGGCGGCGCGATGTTCAAGGGCTTCGAGAAGCTGTGGGACATGCTGCCGTGGGTGGCGTTGGTGCTCGCGCTGATCGTGATCGTCGGCTTGGTGGCCGTCGTGCGGGTTCTGCGGAAGACGGACGACATCACGAGTTTCGTGATCGCCGTGGTCGTCGGCATGATCGTGACGCTCGGTCCACTGGCGTTCTTGTTGACCTCGGGTTGATCGGACGATGATCGGGGGATCGCAGCGCATGGTTCGTCGGCCGATAGCCGTCGGCTTGTCGACGGCCTCGGTGTATCCGGAGAACACGGAAGCAGCATTTCGCTACGCCGCTGATCTCGGATACGACGGTGTCGAACTGATGGTGTGGGCCGAATCCGTGAGTCAGGACATCGGTGCTGTGGCTGCCCTCGTTCGCAAGTATGCGATTCCGGTGCAGGCCGTGCATGCGCCGTGTCTGCTGATTTCGCAGCGCGTGTGGGGTTCCGATCCGGTCGAGAAGCTCGAGCGTTCGGTACGCACTGCCGAAACCTTGGGAGCGACGACGGTGGTCGTCCACCCGCCGTTCCGGTGGCAGCGGAAGTACGCCGATGGCTTCGCGGAACAGGTTGTCGATCTCGAATCGAAGAGCAGCGTCGTGGTGGCGGTGGAGAACATGTTCCCCATGCGCGCCGACAGCTTCTTCGGCGGCAAGGACAAATCCGCGGAGCGTCTGCGTAAGCGTGGTGGTCCGGGGGCAGCGTTGTCCGCGTTCAGTCCGTCGTACGACCCGACCGATTCCGATCACGCTCACTACACACTCGACCTGTCGCACACCGCGACGGCGGGCATGGATGCCTTGGAGTTGGCCTCCCGTATGGGCAAGGGGCTCGAGCACCTGCACCTGGCCGACGGTCGCGGGGCGTCGATGGACGAGCACCTGATTCCGGGGCATGGCTCACAGCCGTGCGCGGAGTTGTGTCAGCAATTGGCTGCGAGCGAATTCAGCGGCCAGGCTGTCATCGAGATCAACACGCAGAACGCGCGCACCCGGCGGGAGCGGTCGTCGATGCTGGCGCAGGCGCTCGCGTTTTCACGCGAGCACCTGGCACGCTCAGCGGTGGCCGGCAAGTAGCGCAGCTTCGAACTGCGCGCGTACCTTCTCGACGTGTGCGTCGAGGTCTTTGGTCTCCCAGCCTTCGGTCGAGATGGGATCGAGCACCGAGACGTAGACCGGGCCTGGATGGGCGACAAGCGAATTGCGCCACATCCGTTCGCCCGCATTATGAATCACCACGGGCACGATCGGCACACCGGCTTGGATCGCCAAGTGAAATCCGCCCTTCTTGAAAGGGCCCAGGCGTGGCGTCGGAGAACGGGTGCCCTCCGGAGCTATGACTATCGAGACACCATTCTTGAGCTTGTCGACTGCCGGTTGCAGTGCAGCCTTCGCTTTTGTGGTGTCGGTGCGGTCGATGTAGGCGACGTCGAGCAGTGCGCCGACAGGCATGAACCGCGGATCGCTTGCCGCTTCCTTCTTCGCGACCCCGGTCACGTCACGCTTGATCACGGTTCCCAGGACCAACATGTCCAGGGAACTCTGATGGTTGAACATGAACACCGCCGGGCGGTGATCCCACACGTTGTGCTCGCCGTCGATCTCGACGTCGATGCCGAGCAGTGAGAGCGAGATGTCGGGGCCGTAGGTGCCGACCAGGTTCGCACCCAGTTGACGGTTGCCGGTGACGATGCCCGCCGACGCGCCGAGGGCGGCGGTGGCAGCAAGCGCGCCCATGGCGGTTGCCGTTCGGATCGTCGAGATCGGCGTTGCGCCGCGTTGCGGTTTACGCAGGCTGACCGAAGGCCAGTGATTGCGCAACGCGATCCTGGCCAGACCACGATCGGGATTCAACGCGACAGGTCGCCCGACGGCCTCGAGCATGAAGACGTCTTCGACACCGTTGGAGTACGCAAACGCGTTCTTCAAGTCGGCGCCCATCTTCTCGGCATAGCCCGCAAGGGCATTGGCCTTGGCCGGCCCCCACAGAGCGGGGGAGGACAGTTCGCCGGTGAGCATGCCGTCGACGACTTCGGGTTCGGTGCACAGCACGTCTTCGATGTCGAGATCTTCGGCGACGTACTTGGCCTGGAACGGAGTCGCCGACGTGGCCATCACGATCGTGTGGCCGGCTCGCCGGTGCGCCGCCAGTAGCCCACGGGCTTCCGGGTAGATCATCGCGGCGATCTCCTGCTTGAACAGCCGCCGCCCCCAGTCGTTGAGTTCCTCGACGGTACGGCCGCCCAGGGCGCGAACGCCGATGTCCATCAGCGCTCCGACATCAGCGCCACGGAACTGGGTGTCGATCGCGGCGCCGGTGGTGCGCAACAATTCGCCGACGCTGATATCCAAGCGTCGCAGGCGGTCTCGGTACACAACGCTCGCCGAGTACCCGCTGATCAACGTGCCGTCGAGGTCGAAGGCGGCGATCGTTCCGGGCCCGGGAGGCGCGGCTTCGATGGCGGAGTGCAGACGCTCGAGTCCGGTCACAGTCCTACTTCCTCGTTCTCGGCGGGCGCTCGGTTTGCTTCTGGAATGGTCACTACTGCTGCGGCGTCGGGCACGGGCATGGCCACCTGATCGAGCCGTGCGTGCGCGAGTGCTCGGATATGGCGCAGACGTTCGACCTGGACCTTGATCTCCGCGGCAAACGCCAGGCGCCTGGCCCGGACTCCGTCGTCGTCGACTTCGATCAAGTTGCGGTTGCGCGCCAAATTCAGTGCAGTGGCGAACAACTCACCGGAAACCGATTCGTTGCTGGCGATCTGCTGCCGCAGGCGACGCTGATGTGCGACGTCGATGCAGTTGCTGATGAAGGACTTTTCGTCGAACGACGTCGAAATCGGCGCGAGCACAAGCTGATCGGCGACAACCTGGTACGCCTCGAGGAACGGTTGCAGCACTCGGTGCGCGAGGTACGGCCGCACCGTCTCGATCATGTGCTCGGTTCGTTTGTCGGCGGCCATGCCGGTTTCCCACTCGGGATCGATCAGGGTCAGCTCGGTTCGCATCTCCTGCTCGAACGTGTCCCGGTCGCTGAAGAAGAACTCGAACTTCATCAGGTCGCGGATGCGCTTGGCCTCGGCCCAACCGTCTCCGACGGGATCCTCGAACCGCTCTTCGACGGCTGCCTGGAGCACGAGTTCGGTGATGGCGCGCACGACGAGAAAGTGAATTGTGTTGTTGCGGTAGAAGGCAGCAACAAGATGCTGGTCCTTGCCGAGGTAGAAGACCTGCTCGCCGCCGCGATCGAAGCGCTCGAGCACACCGGAATCGACGTGTGTCTGCAACGCCTTCTCGATGACACGCGGATCGGACAGTTCGACGTCGCCGGCGATCGGAAGATTTCGCGCGGTGATGTATCCGAACAGCGGCGTGAGAATCGCGGTGAGTTCACGAACTGTCAACGCCCGGTCTTCGATTCCGAGGAACGCCAACATCGCCAGTGAAGACACGGTCACCGGTGTGACCTCGTTGATGCGGTGACACACCTCGATGCCGGCCTTTTGAATGGCGAGGCGCTGATCGGTTTCCTGGCTGAGTGCGTCCGCGAGTGAGAGCGGCCGGCCGATGGTCACGTGCGCGACGCCGTTGCGTTTTCCCTGTGCGCGTACGTAACCCACCATCCAGCGCAGGCCTTCCGGTGTCTTCTCGGCGCCGAGTGCCTCGGCAGCCATTGCCCCGACCTCGTAGAGCTGGTCGTAGCTCAGCGCGACGGGGACGAGGTACACGTCGGATGCGCCGCTGACCTGAAAGGCCTTGGTCAGGTAGGTCAGGAGACCGAAGCGCGGTGGGCGTAGTTTCCCGGTACGCCCGCGTCCACCTTCGATGTACCACTCCAGATTGAAGCGTTTGGTGAGCAGGTAGCGCATGTACTCGTGCATCGACCACTTGTAGACCTCGTCGTTGCCGATGCTTCGACGAATGAAGACGGTGCCGCTGCGCTTGAGGATCGAGCCCATGGGCCAGAAGCTGATGTTGAGGCCGCCCATGACGTGATTGAGCGGCAAGCCGTTCGCGATCAACGCCGGACGCAGGACGAGGGGATCGAGGTACGAACGGTGACTGGGGAGGAAGACCAGTGAGTGTTCCTTGTTCAGCTCACGGAGTTCCTCGAAGCGGCTCGTGTCCACGTCCAGCTTGTAGGCGCGAGCGAAGTAGCGGCCCAGGCGATCCCACACCGCGATGGCTTGGCGACTCTGGGTGGCAACCATTTCATCGAGAGCCTCACGGGCGCGGCGGTCGACTTCGGCGACGGCGATGTTCAACCGGTCGGCCAAAGCCATCACCTCGGTGGTGAACCGGCGGGTGTCGGTGATCTCGTCGACGACGAACCGCGACACCTTGTACTGGCCACCCAGAAGGCCCAATTCGGCGCGCTCGAGTGCGAGGGCGGCCTGCCGTCGGATGAACTCGGGTAGTGAACCGCCACCGCTCTTTTCGAGGCGACGCTCGAGATCGCTCAGTGGTGCTGGTTCACCTTCGATGACCTGGCACCGTGAAGGGTCGGTGCGCAGGGTTCTGCGTTGCGCACCGCGTCCGGGGTGGAGGGGATCGCGCGGTGCCAGTGCATCACGCAGTCGCACCGCGACGTTGTGTTTGGTATGGGTGTCCGGAATCCACACCACTCGAAGCGGTGCGAGCATCGGGTCGTCGGTCCGTGCCGCCAGTTCTGCAAGGGTCTTGTCGGTGATGTTCACGGTGACCGGCCGAGTTTCGGATGAGGTTGCCTTGTCGGCAAGCCACTTTCGCAGCACGCCGGCTTCGGCCTCTGTCATGGTTTCGGTGAGGTACACGCGCGGGTTGGTCGTGTTCTCGCTCATGACTCACGCACCTTCCGTTGGGACTCCGAGAGCCACGATCTCGTCCAGGCTCTCCTGCAAGCACTGCATCAGCAGCGCGGGCTTCGTGATCGCGGCGGTGTCGAGATTGATTCCGATGCAGCACACCCCGACGTGGGAGACCAGTGTCGCCATCGCCGCGCAACCGGGCGCCGGGCCGAATGGGAACATCCGCTCGATCTTCGCTCCGGCGAGATAGACCGGTACCGGTACGCCGGCGACGTTGCTAGCCTGCAGGTCCAGTCCTGTCGACTGGGACAGATACCAGTTCGCGAGTAGATAATTCGGCAGGCGAGCGAGGATCGGGGCGGCGACGTCGAGAGCGTCCAACGCGGGTTCCTCACGCAGACCCAGTACGATTTCTCGCACCTGCCTGATGCGTTTGGCCGGATCTGTTTCGGCGACCGGGCCGTTGAAGCGAACGGCTGCAAACCGGTTGCCGCCGTTGGCATCCGCGCCGGTGCGCATGCTGATCGGCATACCCATCGGGATGCTCTCGACAGATTGTCCGAAGGCTTCGTGGTAGCGATGGAAGCCGCCGAGCAAAGCGGCGACGTAAGCGTCGTTGAGTGAGCCGCCGGCAGCTTTTGCTCCGGCCTTGAGCTCGGGAACACCCACTTCGAGAGTTCCGAACCACCGTCCGAGACCACGATCATGGAGCAGGGGGGAACCGGAACGAGCTGGGGGAGTGACGATCTTGCGGAGTGAATTGGCGTACCCGAGGACCTCGGAAGCCGTGCTGAACGGACTCGAGATCGCCGTGGTCGCAACATTGGTGGCGCCGCGAACCAGCTTGGCGATACGGGATGGCGCACGCCGGATCTCGCTGACGACCTCCTCGCCGAATGCACCTACCGACGACAGGTGCTCCGGAGCCGGCGGTGTGCGGTCGGGCTTGTTCGGAGTGGGATCCGGGCGCCTGCTGTGCAGCAGCGTCATCATCTGGATGCCGCCCATGCCGTCGGTGATGGAGTGGTGAGTCTTGACCACGAACACGGCACGACCGTCGTCGAGACCTTCGATGAGCAGCGCGCTCCACGGCGGCCGAGCCTTGTCGAAAGGTTCGGTCGCAAGGTGACGGCACATGCGCAGCGCGTGATCGAAGTCCGCCGGTGCAGGCAAGCGGACGCGTCGTAGGTGATAGCCGATGTCGAACTCGGGATCAACCGACCACACCGGATTGCCCAGTTGCATTGCCGGTTCCACCGCGCGCATACGAATACGCGGAACCACGTGTGATGCCCACTCGACTGCGTCGAGAAGTCGATCCCAATCCGGAGCTCGATCGAGAACCTCTACCGCAACGATCGGTGAGCGCAGTTGCGGCTGCGCCTCTTCCATCCGCCACATGCCCGTCTCGAAGTCGGACATCGTGCGGTTCGCCCCCCAGGCAACCGCGGAAAGGTCGACGTCGACCGCGCTCGGAGGAACAAATGGATTGCTGTTGGCCATACGTCAAGAACTCCCTCGGTCTGCGGATCCACCCCGCGCATCTCTGCTTCTAAGTGTGGACCCGTGACAGTGGGCGCGTCCCGGTTTCGGTGTCAGCCGACAGGTGTGACGTTCGTCAGTTAAGGGCTAATCGGACATGCCTGGAAATTCGACCAGCGTTCACGAAGTGACGCCGACGGCTTTCAGAGCTATCTCGCGGTAGAGAACACTGACTTCGCGCGGAGTCTGCGGTCCGTCGAGTCGATACCAGAGGACGACGGACTGACACATGCCCAGCAGTGCGCGGCCCGTTCCGGTGATGTCCGGGACCGTGAACTCACCACTGTCGACGCCTGCCGTCAAAACGTCGACGAGTAGATTCTCGAGCTTCTTTCGTTTGGCGGCGTAGCTCTTTCGTTCGGCGTCCTCGAGGTACCGCAGTTCGGAATCGAGGAACGCGATGTCGGAGCGACTGGTCATGTGCAGAACACACGCCTCGACGAGATTGCCGAACTGTGCCGTCGGCGACGGTCCGGCAGCGTCGACCGCAGCGCTCGCGCGTGCGGTGACGTTCTCGATGCCCGGTTCCATCAGCGCGACGAGGATTCCTTGTTTGTTGCCGTGGTGGTAGTACAGCGTCGGCACGGTGACACCGGCACGTTTTGCGATGTCACGAACCGACGCTCCGTGGTAACCGAGTTCGTGGAACACCTCGAGTGCGGCGGTGAGCAGGGGAGTCAGCGTCAGTGGTTCGACGATGCGCCACTGTTCGTCGGGTTGAGCCCCCGACTGCAAATCCGTCATTCCGCCTGTTCGCTCCGTTCGGAAATTTCTGGTGGTGTGCGCAGAGAAGGTTCAACCCTAGCGCAAGGCGTGTCCTGCGTACCGATGCTCGGCCACCATTGGATAGCATCACTATCCAGTGGTGGCCCGAGCGAGTTGGACGGAGGAGCGGTGAAGGTTTCCGAATTGGCCGCACAGTCCGGCGTTGCGTTGGCCACGATCAAGTACTACCTCCGCGAAGGTCTGCTGATGCCTGGTGAACCGACCAGCGCGACGGGAGCGAGGTACGGCGAACAGCACGTCCGGCGACTCGCGTTGATCAGGGCGCTGGCCGGGGCGGGACTCGCGATTCCACGGATTCGTGCGGTGCTCGAATTGGTGGACAGTGACGAGCGATCCGAATTCGAGACTTTCGGTCGCGCGATCGCGCAACTACCGCCCTACGTCGATCCGGTGCCGGATCAACAGTTCCCCAGAGCTCGCAAGGTTCTGGAGTTTCTCGGTCAGGTCTACGAGCCGAGGTACGTGGCGGTTGCTCACCTCGAGCGTGCACTGATCGGTCTCGAGGATGCCGGACTGAGCCTCTCGGACGAGCGATTGCGCGCCTACGGCGACCACATCCGAGGAATTGCCGAAGTGGAAATCGAGCTGATGCCTACCAGTTCGACCGAGGACGGCATTCGCTATGCGGTCCTCGGAACCGCCATGTACGAACCCGTCCTGACAGCATTGCGACGCCTGGCGCACCAGGACTTGGCCGCACGACATTTCCCGCAACACCGAGAAAGCACCGAACAGGAAAATCGATGAGCACCAGCCCCTTTCAAGATCTCAATCGCCTCACCTCGCTCGGCGACGGGCGATACACCGCAACGATCGATCCGATCTGGACCATCGGGCCGAAAGTGCACGGCGGCTCCATGATGGCTGTGTGCGCCGCTGCCGCGCGTCAATGTCTGCGAGACGGCGCAGGTGAGAACGACTCGCTTCTGAAGATGCAGCCACTCGCGGTGAGCGCCAACTATCTGTCCGCCCCCGACCCCGGTGAAGTCGAATTGGAGGTGATCGTCCGAAAGCAGGGACGCCAGGTCGCGTTGTTCGACGTCGAGTTGAGCCAGGCGGGACGCAGCGCTGTTCGTGCGGCGGTCACGCTCGGATTCCCCGATGACGGCGACCCCACCTTCGTCACTGCCTCGTCGATCGACGACATGTCACCGGAACCGCCGGAGAGTGCGGTGGCCGTCATCGGCGATCACCCGATGGCGCAGGTCGTGCACGTCGGGCAGGGCTGCGACATGCGAATCGACACCACCTCGGCGCACTTCCTGACCGGCAGCCAAGGCGAGGCCGAGGTCAGGATGTGGGTTCGTCCTCGACCCGAGGACGAGAACGACATCGACACCGCTGTGCTGTTCGCGATCATGGCGGGCGACATCAGCGCGCCCGTGACGATGAACCGCGGCCTGTTCGGGTGGGCGCCGACCGTGCAGTTGACGACGTACCTGCGCCGACTGCCGACGCCGGGATGGCTTCGCGTGCGGGCAAGCTCGGATGTTCTGGGCAGCACGTGGTTCGAAGAGGATCATGCTGTTCTCGATTCGACGGGCGCAGTCGTCGTACAGAGCCGTCAATTGGCGATGATGCCCCGCTAGGGTCGATCGCTGCGGTCGTGGCAGGCTGTTCGCCATGACAAGAATTGCGATTATCGGTGGCGGCAAGATCGGCGAGGCGCTGATCTCCGGGCTGTTGCAGGCCGGCCACGCCATCAAGGATCTGGTTGTCGCCGAGCAGTATCAACCTCGCGCAGACGAATTGATCGCCGAATACTCCATCCGCGTCAGCACGATCGCCGACGCCGCCGAGGGCGCCGACGTCATCGTCATCGCGGTCAAGCCCGGCGACGTCGAATCAGCGCTCACCGCGTTGACGAAGGTCGATCTGGACGGCGACCTCGAGCAATTGATCGTTTCCCTTGCGGCGGGTATCCCGACCGGGTTCTTCGAAACGCGTCTGCCCGCAGGGTTCCCGGTCATCCGCGTCATGCCGAACACCCCCATGTTGGTCGGGGAGGGCGTGAGCGTCCTCTCGCCCGGACGGCACGTCAAGGCCGAGCATCTCGAGCTCGTACGCGGCATCCTCGGCAGCGTCGGCAAGGTGGTCACGGTTCCCGAATCGCAGATCGACGCGGTCACTGCTGTCTCCGGTTCCGGCCCGGCCTACTTCTTCTTGGTTGCCGAAGCGATGATCGATGCGGGAGTCGGTCTCGGCCTGACGCGCCCGGTCGCTACCGAATTGGTGGTGCAGACGATGGTCGGTTCCGCAGCGATGCTCGATCGCACCGGCGACAGTGCGACGGATCTTCGCGCCGCGGTGACGTCACCGGGTGGAACGACGGCTGCGGCACTGCGTCAGCTCGAAGCGGGCGGCCTGCGGACGGCGTTCTTCGATGCCTTGGATGCCGCCAAGTCGCGCTCGGCCGCGATGGGTTCAGCTGCGGAATAGTCGTCCGTTTAGCCACACCCGTCGCTTTAACCCCACCAGTACAGCTAAGCTCGACTTAGTACGTACGTGTCTGTTCCGCCGGAGGGGAAGCCGGCGGCGCGAGTCGTGCTGGAGGTATGTGGATTAATGGTGTCTGCAAACAAGCCGTCCATGGGTTCGTCCCACGACGGAAAGCCGGCAGTGGCCGGCACGCAATTCCTCACTGTTGCTGAGGTAGCAACTTTGATGAGGGTGTCGAAAATGACTGTGTACCGGTTGGTACACAGTGGCGAATTGCCCGCTGTACGAGTGGGCCGTTCGTTCCGTGTACACGCGAAGGCGGTACACGATTACCTCGAAACCTCGTACTTCGATGCCGGCTGACCAGCCGGTTCGAAGAGGATGACCTCGGCGTGAGCCGAGTCGCGGGCACAGCGGTTGCTGTGCCGGAGGCTCGGTTTATGCCGAGTGAGTCCACACCGGTACGATGAGTCACTGTCGTACCAGCAAGCTGGTGTCGTAAGGCGCTGAGCTAGTTAAAACGAGGGCCAGGCGCCAATTGCTTGGCGCAGGCGTACGTGACCGGCGTGCGCAGGAACGCTAGAGAAGAACGTGAGGGACACCCGCTATGGGTTCAGTGATCAAGAAGCGTCGCAAGCGCATGTCGAAGAAGAAGCACCGCAAGCTGCTTCGTCGTACCCGAGTACAGCGCAGGAAACTCGGTAAATAAGCAGTACCTGTTGATGCCCGCCGCCCCTTCCGGGGTGGCGGGCATCGATGTATTTCAGGGGAGGGGCGACGTATCTCAGGGGAGAGATGTGTCGGCCGTCTCATTGTCTGGGCGGTTTGTCTTGAATGGCCGAATTTTGGGTAGTCAGCGCGGGACCCCCTCTGCCCGTAAAGTGGGGGAAAATCGCGGGAGGAACGCTTCGGCAGAGCGCGTTTCTACTGGATATGGGGGTACTTGGTGGTTGAAGGTGACAACACTTCAGGGGGCACGGCGCCTCGCGTCGTACTGGTGACCGGGGCGAGCAGATTCCTCGGCGGCTACCTGGTGACCAGGCTTGCGCAGAATCCGTCGATCGAGCGTGTCATCGCCGTCGACGCCGTCAGTCCGAGCAAGGACATGATGCGCAGAATGGGCCGCGCGGAATTCGTGCGAGCAGACATCCGCAATCCGCTGATCGGCAAAGTGATCCGAAACGCCGAGGTCGACACCGTCGTGCACGCGTCGACGCTTCAGAAAGCCCCCAAAGCCGGCAGTCGCGCCGCGATGAAGGACATGAACGTCATCGGCGCCATGCAACTGTTCGCGGTCTGCCAGAAAGCTCCGACGGTTCGCAAGGTGGTCCTGCGCTCGGCTTCGGTCGTCTACGGGTGCAGTGCGAAGGATCCCGCTCAGTTCACCGAAGAAATGAGTGCGCGCCGCCGGCCGCCGGGCGGATATGCCCGCGACAGCCTCGAGATCGAGGGATATCTTCGCGGGATGGGGCGTCGACGTCCCGACATCTCGGTCGGGATCCTGCGGTTGGCGCCGTTGATCGGACCTCAGCTGACTGCAACTGTCGGGCACTACGTCACCGCCCCGCTCGTGCCGACCATCGTCGGGCGCAACGCGCGTCTGCAATTGCTCCACGTCGAGGATGCGCTCGCAGCGTTGGAGAAGGCGACCATCGGCCACGCCTCGGGTACGTACAACATCGCCGGCGACGGAGTGGTCATGATGTCGCAGGCGATCCGCCGGGCAGGCAGGGTGGAAGTTCCGATGCCGCTCGCTCTGTTCCGCAGCGTCGGGAGCGCGTTGGTGGGGTCGTCCATGAGGCTCTACACCGACGAGCAACTCGAGTACTTCCGGTTCGGCTGCGGACTCGACACCACTCGCATGCGCAGCGAGTTGGGGTTCGAGCCGCGATGGACCACCATGCAGGCACTCGACGATTTCATGCGCGCGATGCAGACGCGCCGGATCATCAAGTCCGAGTGGATCGATCGGGCAGAGAATGCGTTGACCACCATCCTCGGCGGTGACACCGCCGAGGCGAGCGCAAGTGCAGACGTGATGCACATGCCGTTGTCGGGACGAAGTGCGGTGAAGGGGTGACTGACGTGGCGAAGGTAATTCCCCTGCGGCCCAGCGCAACTCACACCGGAAAGTCGGAGGCTTCTCGTTCGCGTGAGTCCGTCACCGGCGCGGAGCGTGACATCCGTGAACAAAGTCAGCGTCGGCATCCGTCCGGAGTGCCGTCGGCGGCCGACCATGGTGGTGAGAGCACGTTCGTCGATGCGGCCAGGTCGGCGATCGTCGACCAGATCGCCTCGGCAGCAGAATTTTTCCGACGTCGGGTGTCCGGCGACTACGAGGTCGACGAGTTCGGATTCGACCCGCATTTTGCGGACAACGTCGTCATGCCCGTGCTGCGGCCGTTGTTCGAGAAATGGTTCCGCGTCGAGGTCAGCGGGATCGAGAACATTCCCCTCACCGGGGGAGCGTTGGTGGTTGCCAATCACGCCGGTGTCATCCCACTCGACGGGCTGATGACGTCGGTTGCCGTGCACGATCATCATCCGGCGCATCGTCCACTGCGAATGTTGGCTGCGGACATGGCTTTCGAAATGCCGGTGGTGGGCGGACTGGCGCGCAAAGCCGGCCATACGTTGGCGTGCAACCCCGACGCCGAGCGTCTGCTCAACGACGGTGAAGTCGCGGCCGTGTTCCCGGAAGGATTCAAGGGCATCGGGAAACCGTTCAGTGAGCGGTACAAGTTGCAGCGGTTCGGGCGCGGTGGCTTCGTGTCGGCCGCAATGCGAACCGGTGTTCCGATCATTCCGTGCTCGATCGTGGGCTCGGAGGAGATCTATCCGAAGATCGGTGATCTCACCACACTCGCACGCGTTCTCGGTTTGCCGTATTTCCCGGTCACACCTTTGTTTCCGCACCTCGGGCCACTCGGCCTGGTTCCATTGCCGTCGAAGTGGTACATCGAGTTCGGAAAGCCGATCGTCACCGACACCTTCGAGAGCGGTGCAGCCGACGATCCGATGGTCCTGTTCGAGGTCACGGACCACGTCCGAGAAACGATTCAGCAGACGCTTTATCGGTTGTTGGCCAAGCGGCGCAACATCTTTCTCGGCTGAGTTCGGTCCGGATCGCTTCTCGATCCGGACCGAACCCGCTCAGGCGTTTTGTTCTTTGCGCCTGGCGAGAATCGCCGCGAGCGCACCGCCGACCGCTCCGAGCACCAGCGCTGTGGGAACGCCGATCTTGGCGGCCTTTCGTCCGGTGCGGAAATCACGAACTTCCCAACCGCGGTTCTTCGCGAGTTCACGAAGGTCTGCGTCGGGATTGATCGCCACCGGTGTCCCCACCAACGAGAGCATCGGTACGTCGTTGTGGCTGTCGGAGTAGGCGGAACAGCGCTTGAGATTGAGTCCTTCACGCACCGCCAACGTCCGCACTGCGTGAGCCTTGCCCATTCCGTGCAGGATGTCGCCGACGAGTCGGCCGGTGAAGACTCCGTCCTCACTTTCGGCGACGGTGCCCAACGCGCCGGTCAGTCCCAGTTTCTCGGCGATGACCTGAGCCAGTTCGACCGGAGTTGCCGTCACCAACCACACCTGTTGTCCGGCGTCGAGGTGCATCTGGGCCAACGCCCTCGTGCCTGGCCAGATCTTGTCGGCGATGACCTCGTCGTAGATCTCCTCGCCGAGGCGGGCGAGTTCGGCGGTGGATCGACCGGCCACGAAGGACAGTGCTTTCTCGCGGCCTTCGGCGACGTCGTCACTACTTTCTCGGCCGGTGACTCGGAATTTGATCTGCTTCCACGCGAAATCCACCAGATCCGAGGTCTTGAGATACTTGCGTGCAGCGAGACCACGGGCGAAGTGGATGATCGATGCACCCTGCACCATGGTGTTGTCGACGTCGAAGAATGCGGCGGCCGTGAGGTCGCGCGGAACGGCCGGGGGCTCTTCGCCGGTTTCCGGTTCTGTGGGGTTGGCAGCTTCGTGCAATGCCAGAGCTGCATCAGCGCTCGCCTCGCCGGCGAGATTGGCTCGAACTTCCGACTCACTCGGGCCCAGCGGATTCTTTACATGGCGACGTCCGGGGAGAATGACCCCGGCAAGCCCTGATCCGAATCCGGAGCCGTTCGGTAGTGATCGCGCAGGCACCCGCACCTCCCGTGTTGCATTCTCGAGCAGAGAACTCTTCGAGTCAGCCTATCCTCCGCGATGAGGCCCGATGGGTTGGATGGTGACCTTCCCTGTGGTGTGTGACGTTCCTCTCCGCCGATTTGGTACCGAGTGGGGCTCCGGAGGCACACTCGACCGATCAAGTAGATGGCGTCCCAGTAGAAGAAAGGTATGCGTCGATGACTGCAGCTACGCATGAAGTGACCCTGTTGACACGCGCAGGATGCGCGTCCTGCGTCGGCGCGGCGGAGGTACTACGACGGGTCTGTTCCGAGTTCGAGCTGGAATTGACGTGCATCGACGTAGACGAAGCTGCCGCGACGGATCCAGAGCTGAGAGCGGAGTACGGAGACAGATTGCCGGTCATTCTGCTCGACGGACGCGAGCACGGTTACTGGGAAGTTGACGAAGAGCGCCTTCGTGACGATTTACGCAAGTAAGGCAACCCTCAAAGTTGTCCGCGGAGCCGCTTTGCAGGTGAACGGCACATCGAACCCGTCTCGAGCAACTTTGTGCATGGGTTCACAAGCGGTTACCGTGGTGTGAACATTCCCCCGGAGCATCGTGGAGGTCGACAGTCGTGTCGACCGGACGAGGAGCCAGCGACGTGACCGAACCGCACCAGACGCATGAGCCTGTGGCTCAGCGCGTCACCGGCGCTGCGGGCTCTTCTGTCACCGACCCGATCGCTCAGGATCGCGTCATCCCCCAGGCTACGGTGACGCGCTTGGCCGCATACCTGCGGGTCCTCGGAGTGATGTCCGACCGGGGTACCTCCATCGTCTCGAGCGAGGAACTTGCGCAGGCGTCCGGTGTCGGATCGGCGAAGTTGCGTAAGGATCTGTCGTTCCTCGGACCCAACGGTGTCCGCGGCGTCGGGTACGACGTCAACAGGCTCCGCATCCGCATCGAGCGTGCACTCGGACTCGATCGTGGGCACAAGGTCGTTCTCGTCGGAGTCGGAAACCTCGGCAAGGCGCTGGTCGGCTACGGCGGATTCAGCCGCCGCGGTTTCGAGATGGTCGGACTCTTCGACAGTGACGCAGATCGAATCGGAAGCAGAGTCGGGGATCTCGTCGTGCGCAGCACCGAGGAACTGACCGTCGCCTGCCGTGAACTGAATGCGACCATCGGCGTCATCTCCACACCGGACGAGGCAGCTCAGGGCGTGTGCGACCAGTTCGTCAGCGCCGGACTGCGCTGCATCATGAGTTTTTCGCCGATCGCCCTAGACGTTCCCGATCACGTGGAACTGCGACGCGTCGATCTCGCCGTCGAGATGCAGGTTCTCTCCTTCAACAGTGCGCGCAATGCCGATCAGGCATCCAGCGCGCCGCGAGTACGAGTGGCTCACGCCGCATCCGCTTCGTCAGTCCCATCCACCAGTTCACCCGCTCCGGTCGGAGCAGGTTCGACAAGAAACGGATCAGTGATCGCGCCGTGAGTGTTCTGCTTGTCGGGGTCTCGCATCGAACCGCGCCCGTCCCGGTGCTCGAGCGAGTAGCTGTCACCGACACCGATCGTCCGAAGCTGATCGACAAGCTTCTGGCGTCTTCGCACATCTCCGAAGCGATGATCGTCTCCACCTGTAACCGGGTGGAGGTCTACGCGGTGGTGGACGCGTTCCACGGTGCACTCACCGAGGTCGGTGAAATCCTCGCCGACCATTCGGGTCTCGACCTGACAGCGCTGCACGCTCACGCCTACGTCCGCTACAGCGAAGCAGCGGTCGAACATCTCTTCGCCGTGGCCAGTGGCCTCGATTCGATGGTGATCGGCGAACAGCAGATTCTCGGCCAGATCCGTTCGGCCTACGCATCTTCGGATGCGCAGCAGGCCGCCGGACGCGTCGTCCACGAACTGGCTCAGCAGGCACTGCGCGTCGGCAAGCGAGTGCATTCCGAAACCGGAATCGACTCCGCCGGAGCATCAGTCGTGTCCGTGGCTCTCGATCGTGCAGCGGGCATCATCGGTGAGGGCGGCCTGGTCGGCCGCACTGCCGTGGTTGTCGGTGCAGGCTCGATGGGCGGTCTGTCGGTTGCGCATCTCACCCGCGCCGGAATCGCACGCATCGTCGTCGTCAACCGGACACAGGAACGCGCCGAGCACCTCGCCGAGACGGCACGTTCCAAGGGCGTCGACGCCGACGGTGTTGCCTTCGACCAGCTTTCGGCCGCGATGGCGCAGGCAGATGTCATGGTCACCTGTACCGGCGCGGTCGGGGCAGTGGTCACCCTGGCGGATGTGCACCGCGCACTCGCCGAGCCCGATCGCGACAACACCAAGCACCTGGTCATCTGCGACCTCGGACTGCCGCGCGACATCGATCCCGCCGTCGCCGGCCTGCCGGGTGTCACCGTTCTCGACATGGAGACGCTGCAGCGTGATCCGGCGGCAGGCGCAGCCGCTTCCGACGCAGATGCCGCACGCACCATCGTCGCCGGCGAACTTGCGACCTACCTTGCCGGACAGCGCCTCGCCGAGGTCACTCCGACCGTGACGGCTTTGCGTCAGCGCGCCGCCGACGTCGTCGAAGCCGAACTGATGCGGCTCGATTCGCGTCTGCCCGGCCTGGACGATCCGCAGCGCGACGAGGTTGCACGCACCGTGCGGCGCGTCGTGGACAAGCTTCTCCACGCCCCGACCGTGCGCGTCAAGCAACTGGCGTCGGCCCCCGGCGGCGACTCCTACGCAGCAGCGCTGCGCGAACTCTTCGAACTCAGCCCCGGATCTCCCGCGGCCGTGGCCACACCCACCGACCTGGTGGACGGCGACCGCACTGGAAGGGACCTGCAGGCATGAGCGTCACCACCCCTCGATCGGGGAGCCCGCTGCGGATCGGCACTCGCGGAAGTCTTCTCGCGACCACGCAGGCCGGTACCGTGCGCGATGCCCTCATTGCAGCGGGACATCCCGCCGAGTTGGTCATCATCAAGACCAAGGGCGACCAGTCCACCGATCCCGTCCAGAAGATCGGCGTCGGAGTGTTCACCGCAGAGCTTCGAGAAGCTTTGCTGGACAACCGCGTCGACGTTGCTGTGCATTCCTACAAGGACTTACCGACCGCGCAGGATCCGCGATTCGTCATCGCGGCGATTCCGCCTCGTGAGGATCCGCGTGACGCGCTCGTCGCCCGCGACGGTCTGGTCCTCGGGGAGCTTCCGGCCGGTTCCAAGGTGGGAACCTCGGCGCCCCGCCGTGTTTCGCAGCTCAAGGCACTCGGGCTCGGCCTCGACATCGTGCCGTTGCGGGGCAACCTGCAACGCCGTCTCGGCAAGGTCGAATCCGGTGAACTCGACGCCGTGATCCTCGCTCGCGCCGGCTTGTCCCGTATCGGTCTGCTCGATCTCATCACCGAGAACATCGAGCCCGTGCAGATGCTCCCCGCTCCGGCGCAGGGCGCTCTGGCCGTCGAATGCCTTTCTGCCAATGCGGAATTGGCGGCGATCCTGGCTGAGCACGATGACGCCGGTACCAGGGCGGCAGTCACTGCCGAGCGTGCACTTCTCGCCGAGCTGGAAGCGGGCTGCACCGCTCCGGTCGGAGCGATCGCGGAGATCGTCGAATCCCTCGACGACGACGGCAGAATCTTCGACGAACTGTCGGTACGCGGCTGCGCAGCCGCCATCGACGGTTCGGACGTCATCCGTACCGGCGCAGTGGGTGCGCCGGACAAGGCCGAGGAACTCGGCCGAGCGGTAGCGCGCGAGTTACTCGAACTCGGCGCCCGAGAGTTGATGAACGTGACTACAGGCGAGGCAGCCGATGTTTGACGCCCCACTTTGCACTTGCACCAAGTTCCCATTTCGATACAGCGCACTGGAGAATCACCGATGACCCGAGTCCGAAAGAACACTCCCGGACGGATCCTGTTCGTGGGATCGGGACCGGGCGACCCCGCCCTGCTCACCGTTCGCGCACGTGACGTCCTCACCGGCGCCGCAATGGCATTCACCGATCCGGACGTCGACAAGGGCGTCGTCGCGCTCGTCGGCATCGACATGGGCCGCGACGAGGAGACCGGCGAGCTGATCGCGGACGTGCGTCCGGCACTCGGTGAGCCTGCCGAGGTTGCAAAGACATTGGTGCACGAGGCCAAGAACGGCCACGACGTCGTGCGTCTGGTCTCCGGTGATCCGCTGACCACGGATTCCGTGATCGCAGAGGTCACCGCAGTCGCCCGCACGCAGGTTCAGTTCGAGGTTCTCCCCGGTCTTCCGTCCGGTTCGGCAGTGCCGAGCTACGCCGGTATGGCTCTCGGCTCGGGTCACACCGAGGCCGACGTTCGCGGTGAAGTCGACTGGGCTGCTCTGGCCGCTGCACCGGGACCACTTGTCCTGCACGCGACGTCGGGACATCTCGCCGAGACCGCCAGCGCGCTGGTCGAGAACGGCTTGGCTCCGCAGACGCCTGCTGCCATCACCGTCCGCGGCACCACTCGTCAGCAGCGAACCGTCGAGGCAACTCTCGCGACGCTCAACGAAGCCGGATCGGAACTGGTGGGTTCGCTCATCGTCACCGTCGGCAAGGTTGTCGCGCAGCGCAACAAGATGTCGTGGTGGGAATCGCGCGCACTGTACGGCTGGACCGTCCTCGTGCCGCGCACCAAGGATCAGGCCGGCGAGATGAGCGACCGTCTGGTCACTCACGGAGCGATCCCGATCGAGGTTCCGACCATCGCCGTCGAGCCGCCTCGCAGCCCGGCTCAGATGGAGCGTTCGGTCAAGGGCCTCGTCGACGGTCGTTACCAGTGGGTCGTCTTCACTTCCACCAATGCTGTTCGCGCAGTGTGGGAGAAGTTCGAAGAGTTCGGCCTCGACGCTCGCGCCTTCTCCGGCGTGAAGATCGCCTGCATCGGTGAAGCAACCGCAGCCAAGGTGCGCTCGTTCGGCATCAACCCCGAGCTGATCCCGACCGGTGAGCAGTCCAGCGAAGGCCTGTTGGCCGAATTCGCCCCGTACGACGACGTTTTCGATCCGGTCAACCGGGTTCTGTTGCCGCGGGCGGACATTGCGACCGAAACCCTCGCAGAGGGCCTGCGCGAACGCGGTTGGGAGATCGACGACGTCACCGCCTACCGCACCGTCCGGGCAGCGCCGCCGCCGGCCGAGACCCGCGAGATGATCAAGACCGGTGGATTCGACGCCGTCTGCTTCACCTCGTCCTCGACCGTGCGCAACCTCGTCGGCATCGCCGGCAAGCCGCACGCCCGCACGTTGGTCGCGTGCATCGGCCCGAAGACGGCCGAAACCGCTATCGAGTTCGGTCTGCGCGTCGACGTGCAGCCCGAGACCTCGCAGGTGGGACCGCTGGTGGAGGCTCTCGCCGAGCATGCTGCTCGGCTGCGCGCCGAAGGTGCTTTGCCGCCCCCGCGTAAGAAGTCCCGCAGGCGCTAGCGCACCCGTGAGCGGTTGAGGAGTCTGTGGACTCCTCAACCACTCACAGGTTCCGACGAAGGAGGGCTACTTCTCGTGTTTCCCACTCATCGCCCTCGCCGGCTCCGGCGCACCCCAGCGCTCCGGCGACTCGTGGCAGAGACCTCGCTCGAACCCCGGCACCTCGTGTTGCCGATGTTCGTTGCAGACGGCATCGATGCGCCGCGTGAGATCAGTTCCATGCCAGGCGTTTTCCAGCACACGCTCGATTCGCTGCGGTCCGCCGCGGTGGAAGCAGTGGAAGCCGGCGTCGGTGGTCTGATGCTCTTCGGTGTCCCCAAGGCGGAGGACAAGGACCCCCAGGGCTCCGGTGCCTCCGATCCCGACGGAATCCTCAACGTCGGATTGCGCGCTCTGGCAGAAGAACTCGGCGATTCGACGGTCATCATGGCCGATACCTGCCTCGACGAGTTCACCGATCACGGCCACTGCGGCGTGTTGACTGCCGGCGGCGCTGTCGACAACGACGCGACCTTGATCCGATACGTCGAAATGGCTCTCGCGCAAGCTGAATCGGGTGCGCACCTGCTCGGCCCCAGCGGCATGATGGACGGTCAGGTGGCTGCGATCCGCGGCGCGCTCGATGCATCCGGGTATGTCGAGGTCGGTCAGCTCGCCTATGCCGCGAAATATGCGTCAGCGTTCTACGGGCCGTTCCGTGAAGCCGTCGGATCCTCACTGCAAGGCGACCGTCGTACGTATCAGCAGGACGGCGCCAACCGCCGCGAGTCGATGCGCGAGGTAGACCTCGACATCGCCGAGGGCGCTGACATGGTGATGGTCAAGCCTGCAATGTCCTACCTCGACATTCTGCGTGAGACCGCCGACCGGTCTCCGGTTCCGGTCGCGGCGTACCAGATCTCGGGTGAGTACTCGATGATCACGGCCGCCGCGCAGAACGGGTGGATCGATCGGGACGCGGCGATTCTCGAATCGCTCACCAGCATTCGCCGCGCCGGTGCCGATGTGGTCCTCACGTACTGGGCGTCGGAAGTTGCCGGATGGCTGTGACGGAGTCACGCATGGTGGCTGCACCGGTATCGACCGATACGCTGGTGTCATGACCGAGCAGTGGCCGCCGTCGCGCCAGGAACCGCCCCGCCGGGAACCTCCCTACGAGAACCAGCCGTTCGAGAATCAGCCGTACCGCGAACTCGGACCGATGCCGACGGGTCAGATCCCGGGATACGGCCCCGGTTACAACGGATACCCGGGCCCCCAGCCGAAACCCGAGCCGCCGACGGACGTCGTGACTGCGATTCAGTTGTGGTGGGCTGTGACGGCGCTGGGATTGGTCCAGGGCGGCGCGATGATCTGGATGCTGCTCGGGCAGAAGTCGATGTTCGTCGACGAGATGCTCAGGAACCAGGCGGCTGTCGATGCCGGTCTGACACGCTCCGACGTGGAGGGCATGTTCCCACTGGTCATCGTGTTCTCCGCTGTCCTGGTGGTGATCGTCACCGCGGTGTTCCTTTTGTTCGTGCGCTCGATGAGTCGTGGCAAGAACTGGGCTCGAATGTTGCTGACGTTCTGTGGAGTCTTCATGTTGGTCTCTGCGATCCCCGTGATCTTCGGGCTCGGCGGCGACGGCGGCGCGGCCACTCTGCTGTTCGGCGGAGCGGAAATCCTGCAGGCAGTTGCTGCTGTCGGGGCCATCGTGATGATGCACCGAAAAGAGTCCAATCCGTACTTTCTTCGTTTCCCCCCGGCGGGGAACCGATAGGTAGCTCGGGGTACTGTGAAACGGGTCACTGCAGTAGTAGGGGAGAGGTCGTAGACAATGAGTTCTCAGGAAGCCCTGCGCACGGAAAGCACCCACGACGCTCCACTGCGCCAACGTGGTTCACGGACCGAAGTGATCTTGTTCGCGATCCTTGGAGCCTCTGTTCTGGTGACACTCCTGGTGCTCATGATTCCGGGCATCGTCAGCGGATAGCGCACACTTGAACCCGTGAGTATCTCTACGAAGGTCCGGCGCCCGACGGCCGTCGAGGCAGCATTCTGGCTGTGGATCGCCAGCGCGTTCCTACTCATACTCTTCGGCCTGATCAATGTCACCAGCGCCTCGTATTCGCTGCGTGAGCAATTCACCGATCAAGGCGTATCGGCCGGAAACATCGACATCTACGTCACCTTCGTGCGGGTGTCCGGGCTGGTTCTGCTGTTGACCGGCCTTGCGATCGGCGGCCTCGCCGGTCCCACTCGCGCCGGAAAACCTCTCTGCCGACGGATCCTGGTGATCGTGTCCGGGGTGTTCGCGGTGCTGCAGATCGCGCTGGTCGTCGCCGGGATCAGTACCGTGCTCGCGCTCGTCGTCCCCGTCATGCTGATCTGTGCCTGCGTCGCGATCTACCGCGACACCACCCGAAGTTGGTTCGCCCGTGGCTGACCGTGCTCCTGAAATCGGCCCGGAGGTTCTGTACTACGAACCGGGATCTCGGTGGTGGGCCATCGCGTTCGGGCCGATCTTCTGCCTGATCGCCTTGGTCATCGAGCTGTTCACCGGCCCGGTGGTGCATTGGTTCGGTCTGGCGATGTTCGCCGTGATCCTCACCGGCTTGGTGTACGTGCAGGTGATTGCCGCGCGCCGGCATGCGAGCGTGCTTCTGACCGCGACCACGTTGCGTCAGGGAACCGAAGAGGTGCCGATCACCGAGATCGCCGAGGTGTTCCCGGAGTCCGACGACGACGCCTACGAAGACGAAATGGAGCCGTGGGAAACGGCACGCGCGCTGGGTGAGCTGTCCGGAGTGCCCCGGCGTCGGCACGGTATCGGCTTGCGTCTGACCACCGGGGGATTGGTGCGAGCGTGGGCGAAAGACGATCGGGCACTTCGCGAGGCGTTGAGCCAGGTTGTCACGGTCGGTGTGGAACCGGACGGGTCTGCCGATGATTGAGGCGCAGCCAACTCCGCTCGTCGACGTGAAGACGTGGATCGGTGTACTCGGTATCGTCGCCGCCACGATTCTGGCGGTCGTGTGCTGGCGAGCGGGTACGACGACGTCCGACTTCGGACCGATATTGGAGGGCGCTCCGCCGTTCGAGAGCACGCACTACGACGGTCTCTGGATCTCGGGCGCCGGGTTGTCGATTCTGGTTGCGGGGCTGATGGCCATCGATGTCGTGCGCCGCGTCCGGGTGGGCTTCGTCGCATCGCAGTAGCCCTCATACGGGTAGGGGGTATAGTTGCGGTATGAGTAGTTACAGCCCCGAGCAGGACGATCTGCTCAAACGCCTTCGTCGTATCGAAGGTCAGGTAGCCGGAATCTCGCGCATGGTCGCAGACGACCGGTACTGCATCGACGTGCTCACCCAGGTGTCCGCCGCGACGAGCGCGTTGCAGTCCGTATCCCTGAAGCTTCTCGACGCCCACCTTGCGGGCTGCGTCGTCGAAGCTGCCAAGCAGGGTGGTCCGGAAGCAGACGTCAAGATCAAGGAAGCTCAGGCGGCCATCGCTCGCCTCGTTCGTTCGTAAGGTGTCGGTCCGTCACTCCGTGATGGACCGCGCGAGCGCCCGGGCGGAGAAGCTCACGAAGTACTCGGGTGTGACTTCTTTGGCGATGTTGATGACGATGGTGTCCGACAGGCCTTTGAGTCCGGAGAGCACGAGATGGATCAACGCGGGGTCGTCGATCAACCGGCTCCCTTCGGCTGCAGCAGATTCGGTGAGCGCTCGAATCAATGCCGAGTTGTAGACCGCTACGGATGCGTGAAGTTCCCGCATGCTTTCTCGGTCGGACCCGGCCATGCCTTCGATGTCGCGCCAAGTGGTGGTGAGTCGACCCACCCGTGCCCAGTGCCGAGCAAACTCGGAAATCATGGACTCGAGTAAGGCGCTCAGTCCCTGCTCGCGGGGGAGCGAGTTCACGAAGTCCGCCATTTCCAGCTGACTTTCGCTGAGGAGTGCGGCGAAGATGTCCTGCTTGTCGACGAAGTACTGGTAGATCAGTCCGGTGCTGGTGCCGGCTCGTTTAGCGACCGCGCGGATGGTGAGCGCGGAGTAGCCTCCCTCGTCCAGAAGCGAGATCGCCGCGTCGAGTGTTCGGCGCCGACGCACTTCGGCGTCACCGTAGATCGACTTGCTGCTGGCACTGCTCATTTGACCACCGTAGTCGGGCGGCTCGGCATCCTCAATTTACATCGAACGCTGTTCGTTGTTGAACGCCACCTAAAATCCAAAGTGATGTAGATCATAGAATGAACATTGTTCGAAATAGAATGAACATTGTTCATTCTGGTGTTACGGTATGGCGCAGACCACATCGAGGCCAGTGCAAAGCGCTGGACACTCTGCGGTCGGCCTGACCTTTCTTCCCGTATCGATCGGGAGGTCTACACAGTTGTGGAGTACCTATGACACGCACTAACGATGAACGCGCGGCGATCGACATCGCCGCTGCGGCGGGAGAACTTCTGCTCGAACACCGGAAATCCCTCGGTGCGAACGACGTCGATGCCGCGACTTTCAAGGACGCTGCCGATCGGCTCAGTCACGACTTCATCGTCGCCGAACTTGCCCGACGCTTCCCTGCGGATGCGGTGCTGTCGGAGGAAGGCGCTGACGACCTCGCGAGGTTGAATGCGGATCGGGTGTGGATCGTCGACCCGCTCGACGGCACCCGTGAATACGGAGAAGCCGGCCGATCGGATTGGGCCGTGCATGTCGCACTGACCGAAAACGGTGTCCTCACAACAGGTGCGGTCGCGATGCCTGCCCTCGGCGTCACCTATGCAAGTAGTGATGATCGAACCGATCGCGGCGCTACGACGCCGGTACGCGTCGTCGTGTCGCGGACGCGGCGTCCGGAACCGGTCATGCGAATGGCTGACTCGATGGGCGCGGAGCTGATCGAGATGGGCTCTGCCGGCGCCAAAGCGATGGCGGTTGTATCCGGAGAAGCAGATATCTATGCACATGCGGGTGGGCAGTACGAGTGGGATTCGGCGGCCCCTGTTGCCGTCGCACGCGCTGCGGGACTGCATGTTTCGCGTATCGACGGCAGCGAACTTCGCTACAACCAGGAAAACCCGTGGCTGCCGGATCTGCTGATCTGCCGACCTGAACTCGCCCCGAAAGCACTGGAGGAACTGGGCCGATGACCACGACACTGACGCACCTCGAACGGCTCGAAGCCGAGAGCATCCACATCATGCGTGAAGCCGCCTCGCAGAGCGAGAACCCGGTGATGCTGTACTCGGTGGGCAAGGACTCCGCCGTGATGCTGCATCTGGCACGCAAGGCCTTCTACCCGTCGAAGCTGCCGTTTCCGCTGCTGCACGTCGACACCACGTGGAAGTTCCGCGAAATGTACAAACTTCGTGACAGTACCGCTGCTGCAGGCGATCTCGATCTGATCGTCTACACCAATCCGGACTGCGTGAAGCAGGGGATCAACCCGTTCACTCACGGCTCGGCCGTACATACCGACATGTGGAAAACCGAAGGCCTCAAACAAGCCCTCGATCACTACAAGTTCGACGCGGCATTCGGCGGCGCCCGCCGTGACGAAGAAAAATCTCGGGCCAAGGAACGGATCTTCTCGATCCGATCGGCAGCGCACCGCTGGGATCCGAAGCAGCAGCGACCGGAGCTGTGGCGGATGTACAACGTCCGCAAGGCGCCGGGTGAAAGCCTGCGCGTCTTCCCGCTCTCGAACTGGACCGAGCTCGATGTGTGGGAATACATACGCCAGGAAGAGATTCCGATCGTTCCGCTGTATTTTGCCGACAAGCGTCCCGTCGTCGAACGTGACGGCGCACTGATCATGGTCGACGACGACCGGATGCCCTTGTTGCCGGGAGAAACTCCGGAACTCAAGAGTGTTCGGTTCCGCACCCTCGGCTGCTACCCGCTGACCGGTGCCGTCGAATCGACCGCCACCAGCTTGACCGAGATCATCTCGGAAATGTTGCTCACCACCACCTCCGAACGCCAGGGGCGGGTCATCGACCACGACTCGAGTGCGTCGATGGAAAAGAAGAAGCAAGAAGGGTACTTCTGATGACTGTTTCCTCGGATCTGATCGCCGACGACATCGAGGCATACCTCGAGCGCCACGCGAACAAGAGCATGCTGCGATTCATCACGTGCGGCAGCGTCGACGACGGCAAGAGCACCTTGATCGGCCGTCTGCTCTACGAATCGAAACTCGTCTTCGACGATCAGCTGACGGCACTCGAAGCGGATTCGCGCAAGAGCGGCACCCAGGGTGAAGGGCTCGATTTTGCGCTCCTCGTCGACGGTCTCGCAGCCGAACGTGAGCAGGGCATCACGATCGACGTCGCCTATCGCTACTTCACGACAGAACGTCGCAAGTTCGTTGTTGCCGATACCCCCGGGCACGAGCAGTACACCCGAAACATGGTGACCGGCGCATCGACAGCCGATCTCGCGGTGATCCTTGTCGACTCACGCAAAGGCATCCTGACGCAGACGCGTCGGCACTCGTATCTTGTGTCGTTACTCGGGATCAAGCACGTGGTGCTCGCGGTCAACAAACTCGACCTCGTCGACTACTCGCAGGAGGTCTTCGACGCCATCATTGCGGACTACACGAGCTTCGCTCACGAGATCGGTCTCGACGGGTTTGTCGCCATTCCGATGTCGGCATACAAGGGCGACAATCTCACCGAGCGCAGCGCGAATACCCCGTGGTATTCCGGGCCCAGCCTGATCGAACATCTCGAATCCGTGGACATCGACGATGCCGCCGCCTCGGCTCCGTTCCGGATGCCGGTGCAGTGGGTCAACCGGCCGGACCTCGACTTCCGGGGATTCTCGGGCCAGATCGTCTCCGGGACAGTCTCTCCCGGTGATCCGATCCGCGTGCTCCCCAGTGGAAAGACGTCAACTGTCGAGCGCATCGTGACTATGGGCGGCGATCTCGATGTGGCCGGTGCGGGCCGCTCGGTCACCATCACACTCACCGACGAGATCGACATCAGTCGCGGCGACGTGCTGTCCATCGGCGACAATCCGCCGGCCGTCGCAGACCAGTTCGAGGCCCACATCGTGTGGATGGGCGAGGCGCCCATGCTGCCCGAACGGCCGTTCCTGTGCCAGATCGGTACCGTCACGGTCACTGCGCGCATCACGAAACCGAAACACAAGATCAACGTCAACACACTCGAAAAGACCGCAACGACAACCCTCGAGCTCAACGAAATCGGTGTGTGCAACATCAGTTTCGATCGCGCGGTCCCGTTCGACCCGTACACGGGAAACCGTGACACCGGCAGTTTCATCCTCATCGATCGCCTCACCAACGGCACGGTCGGTGCCGGCATGATCACGCACTCGCTGCGCCGATCCGACAACATTCACTGGCAATCCGTCGACGTGGACGAGGCCGCGCACACCAGGCTCAAGGGACATAAACCCGCCGTTCTGTGGTTCACCGGGCTCTCCGGTTCGGGGAAGTCGACCATCGCGAACGACGTCGAGCGCCAACTGCACGCTCTCGGCGCACACACCTATCTCCTCGACGGAGACAATGTCCGTCACGGTTTGAATCGAGACCTCGGGTTCACCGAAGCCGACCGCGTCGAGAACATCCGCCGCGTCACCGAAGTGACCCGCCTGATGGCGGACGCCGGCCTGATCGTTCTCGCGTCGTTCATTTCGCCGTTCGAGGCCGAGCGTCATGCGGCCCGTGAATTGATCGGGGACAGCCAGTTCGTCGAGATCTTCATCGATACCGCTCTTGCCGTCGCAGAGGAGCGAGATCCCAAGGGGCTGTACAAGAAGGCTCGACGTGGGGAGTTGGTGAACTTCACCGGCATCGACTCACCGTACGAAGCGCCGCAGAGTCCCGATATTCACATCGACACCAGTGTCACGACGACCGAGGATGCTGCGAGCGTCATTGTCGACTATCTCCGCGCCCGCGGAACCATTTCTTGACCCGCCTGAACATGAGGAGCCTTCATGCCTGACAGGGCTGAAATCATTTCTGTCGTAGAAGATTACGTCAAGTATCTCGGAAGTCACGATGTTGACAATCTGGTTGCGCTGTTTGCCGCCGACGCCGTTCAACACGAACCGTTGGGTGTCAAGACCTATCGCGGGGTCGACGAGATTCGCGCATTCGACACGGCAAACGCGCAGGTCGACTTCACAGTCAGCCTGCTCGGTCCGATTTCGGTGACGGGAAAGTACGCAGCAATGCAGCTTCGGGTGCAGCGCGTCGGGATGGCCGACTTCGCTGCCTCCGACCTGTTCGAGTTCGACGACAACTGCAAGATCGTCTCGTTGAGTGTGGTTCTCGATCCGCAGGCACTGTGTTGAGCGCTCAGGGCCTGCTGGCCGGCAAAGTAGTCGTGGTCTCGGGAGTCGGCCCGGCGCTTGGTCGTTCGATCGCAGTGCAGAGTGCGGCGGCCGGTGCGAAGGTTGTTCTGGCCGCCCGCACGTCCGAGCGTTTGGAATCGGTGGCAACCGAGATCCGTGATCGCGGCGGAATTGCACTGGCCATTCCGACCGATCTCACCGACGTCGATTCGATCTCCTCGTTGGCTGAGACTGCGCTCGCAGAGTTCGGCGGCGTGGACTGCCTCGTGAACAACGCCTTTGTCCAACCGGCGCAGGTCTCGCTCCTGGACGCCGACATGGCGTCCATCCAGTCGGGTATCGACATCAACCTGCTTGCGGCGTTGAACGTGACACGCGCGTTTGTGCCGGCATTGACCGAGGCGGAGGGCTCCGTCGTGATGGTGACGTCCATGGTGCTGCGTAATCAGCTTCCCGGGTTCGGGGCCTACCGCATCATGAAATCCGGGCTCCTGGCAATGGCACGCAGTTTGTCGATCGATCTCGGTCCCAAGGGCGTTCGAGTCAATTCGGTTGCTCCCGGCTATATCTGGGCGGACTCGGTCAAGAACATGTTCGAGAAAAAGGCGGCGGCAGCTGGGGTCGACCCCAAGGTCATTTACGACGAGGTTGCAGCGGGCGCCGATCTGCGCCGGCTACCCGAACCTGACGACATCGCCAATGCCGTCGTCTTCCTCTTGTCCGATTCGGCCAGAGCCATCGCCGGGCAATGTCTCGACGTCAACTGCGGTCACACCCACCACTGAACAACCCCACAAGGAATTACAGATGACACAGGATTACGACGGCATCGGTTCCATCGACGACTTGCACCAGGTCGCGCGTGAGGAGACCGGGTACAAAAACTTCGGCAGCGACAGCTATCTCGAAGGGCTTCGAGTTCTGCTCGAGTCGTTCCAGCAGGAAGCCGACCTCACTCCGCACGGCAAGGTGATCGCTCGCAAGATGATCGTCGGAGCGCTCGCGGGACGCCTGACCAGTGAGGCCGGATTCGCGAAATACCCCGAGCACATCGACGTTCCGATCGAACGCCCGATCTTCGTGGTCGGGTTGACCCGCACCGGCAGCACCGCGCTGCACCGCTTGCTCGGTGCCGACCCAGCGCATCAGGGCGCCGAGATGTGGCTCGCCGAGACGCCGCAGCCGCGCCCCGAGCGCGACAAGTGGTCGGAGAACGAAGATTACGTTCGCTCCGACGCCTTCTACCGTGCTCGCCAGCGTAACGAGGCAGACCTGATGAAGGTTCATTTCATGGGGGCGGAGGAGGTCGAGGAATGCTGGCGGCTGCTGCAGCAGACGATGCTCTCGACCGCGTTCGAGACGGTGGCGTACGTGCCGAGTTACACCCGGTGGCTGGCGGAGCAGGACTGGACCGAAACATATGCGCGGCACAAGAAGAACCTGCAGTTGATCGGGCTGCACGACCAGGACAGACGGTGGGTGCTCAAAAGCCCGAGCCATGTCTTCGCGATCGACGAGATCATGTCGGTCTATCCGGATGCACTGTTCGTTCGGACCTTCCGGGACCCGTTGACATCGATGGCGTCCACCTTCAGCCTCGTCGAGCAGGGCGGACACGACATGTCGAGGGCCTTCGATCGTCCGGCCATCGGGCGCACGCAACTGGAGTTGTGGGCGCGAGGGAATGCGAACTTCAACAATGCCCGTAGCCGTTACAACCCCGATCAGTTCATCGACGTCGACTACAAGGACTTCATCGCCGATGCGGTCGGCACCGTCGAGAAGATCTACGCGCAGTTCGGCCTGCCCTTCACAGACGACGCCCGCGCCGCGGTGGAGGCGTCGCATCAGGCCAGCCTTGCCGAGCACCGTCGTCCGTCGCATCACTATTCGCTCGAGGATTTCGGCGTGAGCGCTGCCGACGTCGAAGCGAAGTTCGCCACCACACCCTGAAGCCCTCCGGCCCTGTGCGCCTTTTTGGTAGTGCCGACTACCAAAAAGGCGCACAGGGCGAAGCCCCAACCGAAACAAGGAGATTCACATGAATGCTGTTTGGGAAAAGTTCTGCGCAGATCTGCTCGAGGTCGGAAAGGTCCTGGAAGACGAGATCGTCCCTCAGGATCCGCTGACTCAAGCCGAGGGCGTCCGCTACCTGAGTCGGTTGCTTCGGTACGGCACGATCAACTGTGTCGAGTACACCGATCCGCGGTGGCCGCAGTTCTCGTCGGCTCCGAACCCGAACATGATGACGAAGATCGGTGCCGACAACCCGGACAACGTCTACATGCGCGCCAACATTTCCGGTAAGTACAACTACCGGATCATCGGCACCCGAGGCACCGTCCCGCTGATCACCTTCGGCTCGCGCGTAAATCGGTACCACATCGACGGCACCATGCTGCAGACCGGCGATCTGCATATCCACGACCTCGAGGTCGACGAGAACGGCCGTTTCGAGTTCATCGCGAGCGTCGACAAGCCCGATGAGGGCGCTTGGCTGCCTTTGGCGCCCGACAGCAACCTCATCTCCGTTCGGCAAACTCACCAGGATCGACGCAACGAGGTTGTCGGTGATCTGACCATCGAATGCCTGAACCCGGACGGCGAGTTCGTCCCGCTGACTCCGGAAGAGATCGGCGAGCGTCTCACCAAGTCCGTCGGGATCGTGAAGGGGATGGCGGAGACCTTCCTGGAATGGTCGCGCAAATTCCAGCCGCACACCAACGAGATCTTCGACTGGGGACAGGACTACTTCCAGGATGCCGGCGGCGATCCGACGATCTTCTACTTCCACGGTTACTGGAAGCTCGCCGAGGACGAGGCGTGGGTCATCGAGACCGAGGTTCCGAACTGCGAGTACTTCAACTTCGTGCTGCAGAACTTCTGGGTCGAGTCCCTCGACTACAACCGCACGAACATCTACATCAACAATCACACCGCGAAGCTCAACGACGACGGCACCATGACAATCGTCGTGGCGGCGAAGGATCCGGGTTATGGCAACTGGATCGACACCGATTCGCATGCCGAGGGGACATGGGCGCTGCGCTGGATCAAGGCGGACTCGCACCCGATCCCGACGTCCAAGGTAGTCAAGATCTGACACGCTGACGGAGATTGGGAACGTATGTACACCAAGAAGATTAGGTTCGGCCCTCGCTTTGTCGCGCTCGGGCTCGCCGGTGCATTGATGTTGGCCGGCTGCGCGTCGAGCAGTGGGGACAACTCGGGATCGGCTTCACCGAGCAGTAGTGGCGCAGCTGGTTTTGTGGGCGCCCCAGATGTGGGGGAGCGGATCGACGGCGGTGTTCTCACCTTCGGGTCCTATTCGTTCCCTTCCTCGTTGGACCCCACGAGAACGCAAGCCTCCGGTTCGACCGGCGGAACCGAAATGGCCGCGATTTACGACACGTTGGTACGCAGCGACTCCACAAACGGGAGCTTCGTGCCACAACTCGCGAAGACACTGTCGAACAACAGCGACTTCACTTCGTACACCGTCACTTTGGCTGATGGCCTCACCTTCAGCGACGGAAGTCCGCTCGACGCGGAAGCAGTCAAGTGGAGTATCGATCGATTCGTGGCAGGCAAGGGTGATGTATCGCAGACCTGGCTCAACATCGTGGACCGGATAGAGACGCCCGACGCCACCACAGTCGAATTCGTGCTCGAGCGGCCCTGGCGTCAATTCCCGGCGCTGTTGTCGCTCGGCCCCGGAATGATCGTTGCGCGAAGTTCAGGGGGAAAGGCAGGTTCGGTTTCAGGAACCGGGGAGGGAGCGTTCACACCGATCGGGGCGGGTCCGTTCACCTTGGCCAAGTTCGCCCCGCACGAAGAACTGGTACTCGCCGCACGCACGGATTATCAGGGCGGTAAACCGCCACTGGACACAGTGCGGTTTGTTCCCACGTCGGGTGCGCAGTCTCAGTACGAATCGTTGAAGAGCGGCCAGATCGACATGACGTACATCCTCCGCGACGAGGCCGTGATCGAACAAGCTCTCGACGACGGATACTCGGGTTACCTCAGTCCGACCGGACAGAACGGGATCGGCACGATCAACAACCGTGAGGGCAAGCCCGGGGCCGATGTTCGCGTCCGTCAGGCGATCGCCTACGGGGTGGATCCGGCGGCGGTCAATACCCGGGCGAACAACGGATTGGGCACCGCCAGTTCCGAACTGGTCCCGCAGACGTCACGTTGGTACAACAACACAGCAGGCATTCCGTTCGATCAGGTGAAGGCAAAGGCGCTGCTGGATCAAGCGAAGTCCGACGGGTACGACGGGAAACTCCGCTACCTCACCACCTCGGAGCCGAGCCAACAGGCGACGGCACTGACGGTTCAGGCGTCGCTGAACGCGATCGGTTTCGACGTCACCATCGACTACGCGACCGATGTGACCGATCTGGTTCGACGGGTATACAAGGACCACGATTTCGACATGACCAGAGGTGGCGCTCCGGTCGGAGAAGAAGCGCCGTACCTCAATTTGTACAACAGTATGGCCAGTGATTCGAAGAACAACCCGTCCGGCTTCGCGGACCCGGAGATGGACGCGATGATCACAGCTGTGCAGACGGCATCGACGGACGATGCTGTCCGTGAGGCGATCAGCAAGGTGCAGGAGTACGCCAACGCGACTGTGCCTTACGTGATCTGGGGGCCGGCGTCGGTGTTGACCGCATGGGCCGGCAATGTTCACGGCGTCGTACGCAACATCACCGACATCATGTTCTTGGGCGGCGCTTGGATCTCGCCTAACGGCGAAACGGTGGAACGATGAAGTGGTCCTTGGCGGGTGCGATGATCGACGCCCTGGAACTGTGCGAGTTGGCGCAGGTCGCCGAAGAGGTGGGGTTCGACGGAATCGCGATGCCGGATTCCGTGTTCTATCCCGAGCAGGTGTCGGCTCCGTATCCGTACACCGCTGACGGCAAGCGGATGTGGGCACCCGAGACGCCGATGCCCGATCCGTTCATTGCGATGACGGCAATGGCAGTCGTCACGTCGCGAATTCGGTTCTACACCAATGTGTTCAAACTTCCACTGCGCGATCCGCTGTTGACGGCCAAGCAGGTATCGACCATGGCCGTGATGTCGCGAAACCGCGTCGCTCTCGGCGTCGGTTTGTCCTGGATTCCCGAGGAATTCACCTTCACCGGGACCGAGATGCGCACCCGCGGTGCGCGTACCGACGAAGCCATCGAGATCATCAAGGCGGTGTGTGCGGGGCGTGGACCGGAATGGGTCGAGTACCACGGCAAGCACTACGATTTCGACGCTCTGATGATCAGTCCGGCTCCGGAGATTCCGGTTCCGATCTACATCGGTGGGCACAGCGAACCGGGGTTGCGTCGTGCAGCCAGGCTGGCTGACGGTTGGATGTCGGTGAACACGACCAAAGCCGAATTAGCCTGCGCTATCGATCGCCTCACGGAATTGCGGGTCGAGTACGGTCGTGCCGATGTTCCTTTCGGCGTCAACGTCTCGCCGACGGATGTTCGTGATCTGGACGGATATCGCGAACTCGAGACTCTCGGAGTCACGGAAATCAGAGTGTTGCCCTGGTATCGCTACGGAGTTGACGCCGGTGATCGTCAGGGGCGACTCGACTCCATTCGGCGGTTTGCCGAGGAGGTCATCACTCAGTACTGATCGATCAGCGTCTGCATCGCCCGGCCGTAGAGTTTTGCCAACTCGTCGCGATCTGCGGACTGGGGGATGCTCTCGTCGCTGAGGACGCTCAACAGGCCGGACACCTGGGCGGAGACCAGGAGTGCGCGGGTGTACGCGTCTTCACCGTCGAGGCGAGCGGCGAGATTGGTGGCAAACGTGCCTGTCATCTCGCGCAGTCGCTCCCGGATGCGTGGACTGTCCGACGCTCGCATGAGCGCTGTGTACACCGACAGCATCCGGGCGTCGGCCTTGCCCAGGACGAAGACTGCGATCCGCTCACCGAGGGTGTCGAGTGGGCCGTCGAACTGACCTTCGAAGTAGTCCGCAACCGGAGTGGTTTCCAGGAACAGCGCTTCCTTCGACCCGAAATGCCGGATGACCAGGGCCGGATCGATTCCGGCAACTTTAGCGATGGCGCGAACTGACGTGCCGCCGAACCCGTGCTCACCGAATAGTTGGAACGCTGCGGCGCGAATCGCCTCGGACGTCGAGGGCTGTTCCTGCTCTGGTGTGTGCTTCGTGGATGTCACGACATCGACCTCTGTGCTCGCTCGCCGACCTCGTTGTCAACGGCGTTGACTCTAACGTGTCAACAGTGTTGACTGTTGAGTCTGTCAACGGTGTTGACAGCTAGATGCGGTTAGTGAAGAGAGTGTGAAATATGACAGATACCGATGTCCGCGTTCCCAGTGAAGAGGTCGTCGATCCGCCGACCAACTGGAAGATGGTGGGCAGTGGACTCGCGTTTCCGCTGTTCTTCGTCATCATGTTCTGCCTGTGTTACGTCAGCGCGTTCCACTCGCCGATGCCGAACCAGGCACCGATCGTGGTGGTTGGTCCAGCATCTGTGACGGCGTCGTTGATCGAGGGAATCGAAGCCACGTCTGGCGACAAATTCGACCTCGTCGCCACAGAGAACTCGGCTGACGCGATCTCGCGCATCGACAACCGTGACGCTATCGGCGCCGTCGAGATCGGTGACACCGTGACCGCACATATCGCCACCGGTGCGGGCGCCTCGACGGTTTCCGTGGTGAGCAGCTTGGCGCATTCCGTCGCGGAGCAGACGGGGCAGCAGGTCACGGTGATCGACTCGGCGCCCGTCACGGCGCGCGACTCCTCGACCGTCGGGCTCTTCTACTTCCTGATCGTCTGCACCCTCGGTGGCTACCTGACCATCACGGTGCTCAGTCAGGTTGCGCCGAGAATGCGGCTGCGAGAGCAGTATTCGATCCTGGCCGGTGCGGCGATACTCACCCCGCTCATAGCCTTCGGAATCACCAGCATCTTCATGCACGCCTTCGGGGCGTCGGTCGGTCAGATCCTGCAATTGCTGGGAATCTCGATGGTCTACACGTTCACCGTCGGTGCGGTGAGCATCTTGCTCAATCGACTGCTCGGCCAAGCCGCGATCTTCGCGGTGCTGACGGTGCTCGTCTTCATCAACTTCCCGAGTTCGGGCGGTGCGATCCCGGTGTCGTTCCTGCCCGGATTCTGGCAGCACATCCATTCGTTCTGGCTCGGATCAGCGGCCATGGAGCCCATCCGCTCCGTCATCTACTTCGAGGGGAACGGCGCCGGACCGCACCTGCTCGTTCTGGGGATCTGGCTGGTCGCGGCACTCGGCCTGACCGGACTGCTTGCCTCTCGGCAGTCGAAAAAGACGGCAGCGCAATAAATGTGGTGGGGCCGGCGATTGCCGACCCCACCCGAACTGTCTACTTCAGCCGTACGGCGTCCGTGCCCGGTCCGTCGAGCATCGCGGACCCTAGCAGGATGTCCGGAATGCCGAACCCGTCGATCAGTGTCTCGACGTGGGGACGCAGGGTGCGGCACCGCTCGTTGATCCCGCGCGTCACGGCCTTCGAACGCTCCACCGACAGATGCCGGTGCTCCATGAACCAGGCCTTGTCCTCTTCGATCACGGACAGTGCGTAGAGGTCGCACACCTCGCCGAAGAGTTCCTTTGCGGTCTCGTCCTCACACGAGTCGATGCCGGCGACGAATGCTTCCAGGATGACGCGCTCGATGTGCGCCTGAGCGGCTTTGAGCACGTGGTCCTGCACGAAGTTGAACGCGTCGAACGGGTTCTCCTCGCGTTTCTGCGCTGCCTGCAATCGCCTTGCCGCAGTGGCGAGTAGGTACTCCTCGCGGTCTTCGAACATCTTCATCTGGGTGCCGCGGTTGAAGAGGCTGCCGTCCTCTTCGTTGTCCTGGCGAGTGTCGACGATCGTCTGCAGGATCTGCTGCGCTGCCGTGCGCTTCTTGACCACGTCGGAGACCGTCGTAGCCGCGAAGCGCATCCAGTCGACCGGGCTCATGCCGCGGACTTCGTCGGCGTACGAGGTGAGGAGTTCTTTTGCGACCAACTGCGTCAGAACGTGGTTGTCACCCTCGAACGTGGTGAAGACGTCAGTGTCAGCCTTGAGCGCGGTGAGGCGGTTCTCGGCGAGATAGCCTGCGCCACCACAGGCTTCGCGTGCTTCCTGGATTGCCCGAGTGGCATGCCACGTGTTGGCGGCCTTGAGTCCGGCGGCACGACCCTCGAGTTCACGCTGCTCCTGCGGGTCCGGGTCGTCGCTGCTCTGAATGTCGTGCATCGCGGCGACCAGTTCGTTCTGTGCGAACTGCAGAGCGTACGAGCGGGCGATCAACGGCAGCAGACGCTTCTGATGGACGAGGTAGTCCATGATCAGGACCTCGTCGTCACTCTTCGGAGCACTGAACTGCCTGCGCTGCAGGGCATATCGACCGGCAATGGCCAATCCCACGCGGGCGGCCGCTGCCGCCGAACCGCCGACGGTGACACGTCCACGAACCAATGTGCCGACCATCGTGAAGAACCGACGGTTCGGGTTCTCGATCGCCGAAGTGTACGTGCCGTCCTCGGCGACGTCGGCGTAACGGTTGAGCAGGTTCTCACGCGGGATGCGGACCTGGTCGAAGACGATGCGGCCGTTGTCGACTCCGGGCAGTCCACCCTTGAGCCCGCAGTCGGACGTCGTCACTCCGGGGAGGTCGTTGCCGGCGTCGTCACGAATCGGCACGACAAAGCAGTGGACGCCCTGGCTTTCGCCTCCGGTGATCAGCTGTGCGAACACTGCCGCGACAGTGGCGTGCTGGGCAGCGCCGCCGATGTAGTCCTTGCGAGAAGACGGGGTGGGGGAGTTGACGACGAACTCGCCCGTCTCGACGTCGTAGGTTGCCGTGGTTTCGAGTTCCTGGACGTCGCTGCCGTGACCGGTCTCGGTCATCGCAAAGCAACCGAGCAGGTCCAGGTCGATCAGCGGCTTGACGTACGCCTGGTGGTGACGCTCGGTGCCGAGGTTTTCGATGGCGCCGCCGAACAGTCCCCACTGCACGCCGGCCTTGACCATCAGTGAGAGGTCGGACATCGCGAGCATCTCGATGCTGGTGACGGCGCCACCCGCGTCGCCCGTTCCGCCGTGAGAGACCGCGAAACCGTTTGCGGCGTAGCCGAGATCGGCGAGGACCCGCATCTGTTCGAGAGCCTTGGAGCGCGCAATGGCGGTGTTGGGTGTGTAGTGCGGAGCAAAACGTTCGTCGTTCAATTCGCCGCGAACGCGCTCACGCACCTCCCGCCAGCGTCCGTCGAGTGTTGTCCTGAGGTGGTCCGCTGTGGTGGCCATGGAACCGACGATAGCGCGTAGCGCACCGCGGGCAACCCGGTTCGATCCCAACCTCACATTCAGCAGGAGCCCGCGGCACCCGCTTCGATTCCTTGGCGGAAGAGTTCCTTCTCGCTCTCGGACATAGCCTGGTACGAAGGGTCGTTCTCGACGATCTTCAGGAAGTCGGCGCCCGCTGTCTGTGTCGACGTGTCGCCGCTCTGAACACGCTGCTGAACGTAGACGGACATTGCCGAACACCCGCCGAGAAACGCCGGGTCGGTGCTCGTTGCCGCGGTGGTTCGAGCCGAGTCTGTGGCGCTCGGCGGCGACGAAACTGTCGCCTTGTCGTCGTTCGAAGCGTCCGAACCACACGATGTGAGAAGAATCGCAGCCGAGACCATCAGCGTCGTCAACAGTCGCTTCATGACCGGAATCGTCTCACGTGGGGCCCGGTTCGACCGGAAAACTCGCCTCGAGCACCGAAGTCCTACACCCTGTCGTTGTCAGATTCGACAGAACTGGGACACTGGAAGCCGTGACTGTGTCTTCCGGTGATCCCGACGTGCATGCAACGAACTCCGCTCGGCTCTTCGAACGTGCCGGCAACGTGATTCCGGGTGGCGTCAACTCGCCCGTCCGCGCGTTCGGTTCGGTCGGTGGAACACCGCGATTCATTCGCGAAGCATCCGGCTACACCCTCACCGACGTCGACGGGAACAATTACGTCGACCTGGTGTCGTCCTGGGGTCCGATGATTCTCGGGCACGCTCACCCGGCAGTCGTCGAAGCCGTTCGCGAAGCAGCGCTCGGCGGTCTCTCCTTCGGTGCGCCGACCGAAGGCGAAGTTGCCCTCGCCGAGGAAATCGTCGCCCGCGTCGCGCCCGTGGAAAAGGTTCGCCTGGTCAACTCCGGAACCGAAGCCACGATGAGCGCAGTCCGCCTCGCCCGCGGATTCACCGGCCGCACCAAGATCATCAAGTTCTCCGGTTGCTACCACGGCCACGTCGACGCCCTTCTCGCTGACGCCGGATCGGGCCTCGCGACGTTCGGGCTGCCGACCTCGCCCGGCGTGACCGGCGCTCAAGCCGAAGACACCATCGTCGTCCGCTACAACGATCTCGATGCAGTCGCCGCGGCGTTCGCCGCCAACCCCGGCGCCATCGCGTGCGTCATCACCGAAGCTGCCGCCGGAAACATGGGCGCCGTCGCACCGCTTCCCGGTTTCAACGAGGGTCTGCGTCGTCTCACCCGTGAGCACGGCGCACTCCTGATCATGGACGAGGTGATGACGGGATTCCGCGTCAGCGCCTCGGGTTGGTACGGCATCGACAACGTCGCAGGCGACCTCTACACCTTCGGCAAGGTCATGAGCGGCGGCCTTCCTGCCGCAGCCTTCGGCGGCCGCGCCGACATCATGGGTCACCTCGCGCCGGACGGTCCCGTCTACCAGGCCGGCACCCTCTCGGGTAACCCCGTGGCCGTCGCCGCCGGACTCGCGAGTCTGCGCGCCGCCGACGCCGAGGTGTACGCCAAGCTCGGCCGGAACGCGACCGCCCTCGGCGACCTCATGACCCAAGCCCTCACCGCCGAAGGCGTCGAACACCGTGTGCAGTACGCCGGAACCTTGGTGAGCGTGTTCTTCACCGAGAACACGGTGACCAACTACGACGAAGCCAAAGCCGCGCAGACCTGGCGATTCCCCGCCTTCTTCCACGCGTTGCTCTCCCGCGGCGTGTACCCGCCGCCGAGCGCGTTCGAAGCGTGGTTCGTCTCCGCTGCACTCGACGATCGAGCATTCTCGATCATCGCCGACGCCATGCCGCACGCCGCCAAGGCCGCAGCTGCTGCCGTCAAGCCCTGACACGTTCAAGCTCGAGCAACAACCGCACGCTTCCGACATCCATCTTCTTCAGCGAGGACCCTCGACTGTGACCGACGCCGATCACCCCGACCACACGTCCACCCGCACCATCGTCCACGTCCTTCGCCACGGCGAAGTTCACAACCCGCGCGGGATCCTCTACGGACGGCTCCCGGGCTTCCGGTTGTCGGTGGCGGGCGAAGCCCAGGCTCGTGCGGTCGCGTCGGTGCTCGCCGATCACGACATCACCCACGTGGTCGCGTCGCCGCTGCAGCGCGCACAAGAGACCGCGACGCCGATCGCCGAGGCACACAAGCTCGACATCGTCACCGACGAAAACCTCATCGAGGCAGGCAACGAGTTCGAGGGTCTCAAGGTTGCCGTCGGGGACGGTGCGCTCTCACGTCCGCGTCACTGGTGGAAATTGCGTGACCCGTTCACCCCGTCCTGGGGCGAGCCCTACCTGCAGATCGCTCATCGCATGCTCGCAGCCGTCAACGCCGCACGCGTCGCGGCAGTCGGACACGAAGCCGTCGTCGTCAGCCATCAGCTTCCGGTCTGGACACTGCGTCGATTCCTGCAGGGCGAGCGTCTCTGGCACGATCCCCGTCACCGTCAGTGTGGACTGGCCTCGTTGACCTCACTGGTCTACGAAGGCGACACCCTGGTCGACATCGTCTACTCCGAACCTGCCGGTGCCTCCGACCCGAGAGTGACAGGAGCATGATTTCGCGCCGCATCGCCGCAGCATTCGCAGCCGCTGCGTCGGCGATGCTTCTTCTCTCGTCCTGCGCGACCGGCGACGACGCCGTCGCACAGGGCGGAACTTTCGACTTCGTCTCACCGGGCGGGCAGACCAAGATCTTCTACGATCCACCGTCCGACCGAGGCACCATCGGCAAGCTCTCCGGGCCCGATCTTATGAACGAAGGTAAGAAGGTCGGCGTCGACGACTTCGAGGGCAAGGTCGTCGTCCTCAACGTCTGGGGTCAGTGGTGCGGGCCGTGCCGCGCCGAAGCCGACGACCTGGAACAGGTCTACGAGCAGACCAAGGATTCGGGCGTGCAGTTCCTCGGCATCAACGTCCGCGACGACACCAAGAACAAAGCGCAAGACTTCGTGGTCGACAACAAGGTCTCGTACCCGTCGATCTACGACCCGTCGATGCGTTCGCTGATCGCCCTCGGTGACGGCTACCCCACGTCGGTCATTCCGACGACGATCGTCCTGGACCGCCAGCATCGCGTTGCCGCGGTGTTCCTCCAAGAACTTCTCGCCGAGGATTTGCTAACCGTCGTCCAGCGAGTAGCTCAGGAAGACGCGCAGTAAAGATGACAACCACGACCACCACGCTGCTGGCAGGCAGCGACACACTGAGTGCCGGTGTGGGCGAAGCGTTTCAGAACGCGGCGTCGTCCGGTCCGCTTCTGCTGGCCCTCGGCGCCTGTGTGCTCGCCGGTCTGGTGTCGTTCGCTTCACCGTGCGTCGTGCCGCTCGTCCCCGGCTACCTGTCCTACCTGGCCGGCGTCGTCGGCGCCGACGCCCCCGCGATCACCGCCGACGAGGCGAGGACCCGGACGATCACCCGGAGCAGTCGCCTGAGGGTCGCCGGTGCGGCCGGATTGTTCGTCGCCGGCTTCACCGTCGTCTTCGTTCTCGCGACCGCGTCGGTGTTCGGCGTGATCTCGACTCTGCTCGTCAACCGCGAGGTCCTGATGCGCGTGGGCGGTGTGGTCACGATCGCGATGGGTCTGGTGTTCATCGGACTCATCCCGGCGCTGCAGAAAGACGTCCGTTTCGAACCGCGTCGTGTGTCGTCGCTGGTGGGGGCGCCGCTGCTCGGGGGAGTGTTCGCGCTGGGGTGGACGCCATGCCTCGGGCCGACGTTGGCAGGCGTGATGTCCGTAGCCGCGGGAACCGACGGGATGACCGCCGCGCGCGGTGTCACCTTGATCGTCGCGTACTGCATCGGACTCGGCCTGCCGTTCATCATCTTGGCGCTGGGGTCGGCGCGTGCGCTGACCGGCGTCGGCTGGTTGCGTCGTAATGCACGCACCATTCAAATTTTCGGCGGAATCATGTTGGTGGCAGTGGGAATCGCCCTCGTCACAGGCGCGTGGGACCAGTTCGTCGGCTGGGTTCGCGACGCATTTATCTCGGAGGTGACGCTGCCGATATGACAGCTGACGACAATAACGACAACCCGACACCCGTGCTGCCGAAGCAGTCGGTGATCGGTCGAGTCGTTGCACTCGGGCGCAACACCTGGCGCGGGCTCACCTCGATGCGGACCGCGCTGGTTCTGCTGTTCCTCCTCGCACTCGCTGCGATCCCCGGCGCCCTGCTGCCACAGCGAACCCTCAACGAGGGCAAGGTCGCCGACTACATCGCCGCGCGTCCGACGCTCGGTCCGTGGATGGACCGCCTCGAACTGTTCGACGTGTTCAGCAGCTTCTGGTTCACCGCGATCTACGCTTTGCTCTTCATCTCGCTGGTCGGCTGCATCCTGCCGCGTTGCGTGGAGCACGCGAAGGCGCTGCGCACCCGTCCGGTGAATGCGCCGCGCAATCTTGCTCGCCTGCCGCACCACACCAAGAGCGTCGTCGACGGCGAGACTCCCGACGAACTTGCTGCCCGGGTGTCGAAAGAACTGCGTGGGTGGCGCGTCGAAACGCGTCGCGGCGATACGAAATCACGACGCGAAGGCGAGATCACCATCTCGGCGGAGAAGGGATACCTCCGCGAATTCGGCAACCTCGTGTTCCACCTGTCGCTGGTCGGATTGCTGATCGCGATCGCCGCGGGCAAGTTGTTCGGCTACGAGGGCAACCGCATCGTCATCGCTAACGACGGCCCCGGATTCTGCACGACCTCGCCGGCAGTGTTCGATTCCTTCGTCGCGGGCCTGAGCCTCGACGGCACCGGCATGACCCCGCTGTGTGTCCGTGTGAAGAATTTCCAGGCCGACTACCTCGAGACCGGTCAGGCCGAGATGTTCACCTCGGACATCTCGTACCAGGCAGGCGACGACCTCGAGTCCGATACCTGGCGGGACACGACCATCCAGGTGAATCACCCGCTGCGGATCGCCGGCGATCGTGTGTACCTGCAGGGACACGGATACGCGCCGACATTCACCGTCACGTTCCCGAACGGTGAGACCCGCACCGAGACGCTCCAGTGGCGTCCGGACGACGCCACGACGTTCCTGAGTAGTGGCGCGATGCGTTTCGACCCGCCGGGCGGCATGTATCCCGATACGGACGAGCGCCGGAAGAACCAGATTGCCATCGAAGGATTGTTCGCGCCCACAGCGCTGTTCCACGGCAACCTGCTGTCGTCGAGTTACCCGGCGATGAACGATCCGGCAGTCGCCATCGACATCTACAAGGGTGATACCGGACTCGATACCGGTAACCCGCAATCGCTGTTCGAGCTCAACACCGAACTGATCAATCAGGGCCGGCTGGTCAAGCAGGACCGAGTCAATCTGTTCCCGGGTGAGAGCGCGACGCTTGCCGACGGAACTCAGGTGCGATTCGATGGTGCCGTCGACTTCGTCAACCTGCAGGTCTCCCACGATCCCGCTCAGGTGTGGGTACTGGTTTCAGCGTTGACGATGATGGCGGGGCTACTCGTCTCGCTCGTGATCAAGCGTCGCCGCGTCTGGGCACGTATCTATCCAGATGATGAACGACGTACTGTAGTAGAACTTGGTGGGCTTGCCCGCACCGACCACGCAGGCTGGGGCGACGAGTTCGACCGCCTCGCCGACCGCTTGCTGAAAAGCAATCCGACCACCGCGGTGACCGAACCGCACGCGCAGGAGAACGCCCGATGACAACCAACGAGACACTCGCGCAGTACAGCGACTGGGCCTTCAAGTCCGCCTTCACCGTGCTCGTGCTGGCGTTTGTGCTGCTCATCGTGCAGTACGCGTCGGCCAGAGCAAAGGCGGTTCAGGACAAGGAACTGGTCACCGCCGGCGGAGTCGACGCGTCCGTGCCTGGCCGGGTCGCGGAGACTCCGACCAAGTCGCTCTCGGAGCGATTCGGCGGAATGGGCCGAGCTGTCTTGGTTGTCGGAACGGTACTGATCATCGCGTCGATCGTGCTCCGCGGATTTGCGACGGAACGATTCCCACTCGGCAACATGTACGAATTCGTGGCGATGGCGTGTGCGGCGTCGTTGCTGGTCGGGCACGTCCTGCTGATCAAGCCGGCGTACCGTCCGATGTGGGTCTTCCTGCTGGTACCGGTTCTGATCTTGATGTTCCTCGCCGGCACGGTTCTCTACGCCGACGCGGCTCCCGTGGTTCCGGCGCTGCGCTCGTACTGGCTGCCGATTCACGTGACGATCGTCAGTGTCGGCTCCGGCATCTTCATGATCGGCGGTATCGCCAGCCTCCTGTTCCTGTTGCGACTGAAGTTCCCGCCCGGTGACGAAGGCACGAGCATCGGCGGCCGGATCGCGGAGCGACTGCCGGACGCCCAGACGCTCGACCGCTTGGCATACAAGAGCACGATCATTGCATTTCCGCTGTTCGGCGCAGGTGTGATCCTCGGTGCGATCTGGGCGGAAGCTGCATGGGGACGCTTCTGGGGTTGGGACCCCAAAGAGACGATGTCCTTCATCGCCTGGGTGATCTACGCGGCCTACCTGCACGCAAGGGCAACGTCCGGGTGGCGGGAGACGAAGGCTGCCTGGATCAACATCGCCGGATTCGTTGCGATGCTGTTCAATCTCTTCATCATCAACATGGTCGTGTCCGGCTTGCACTCCTACGCGGGACTCAACTGATCCTCTCGAGGTACCGTGGGTGGCTGCCGACCGGTCTGTAGGTATTACCGGTGGGTAAGTCAGGGGCGGCGCCAGCTACGATGCAGCTTGGTGAATTACTAGCTGTCTGGTAGCTGCGGGATCGACGAGGGGGAACTGCGAGATGGCCGACAAGATCGAAGACGCCGGAGCAGGATTGTGGGAGCCGGTGCGTCCTGCCGAGCCGACGCGGCGCGAGCTACGCACATCCGCGCCCGAGCCGTCATCCGACTCGGTTCCCAGTGATGTTCGCAGTCTCTTCGTGGCCCCGGTCGACTCCGGCCCGCTCCAGCAAGTCGCCGGCCAGGCGCCCAGTGCACCCGCCGCTCCGCCGCCGGTGACGACCTCAGCGGCTCCGGCGGCGCCGGTACCAGGTCCCAAGACTCCGGTCATCCAGTATCCGGCAGCACAGCCCGGCCCGATCAACGGCCAGTTCTCGACCTCGCCCGCGATGCCGATGCAGACCTACGAACCTACGAATCGTGCAGGGTCGGTTCCGGATTCGCGAACTGGCGCTCCGCAGCCTGTCCAGAATTCGCTGCCTGTCCAGAATTCGCTGCCTGTCCAGAATCCGCAGCCTGTCCAGAATTCGCAGCCCAGTCCGACCGCGCATGGATCCGCGAGACCGCTCCAGCACCCGCAGGCGCCTTTTGCGCCCGGCGTGCATCCGCCCAATCCCGTGATTCGGCAGTTCGGGCACCCCGGCGCTGCGCCGGTGCAGAACGGCCACGCCCTCCAGAATGGTCAGGCCATGCCGATGGCCCCGCCGACAGCGCCACCTACTCGCGCTCCGATGCCGCAGACCGGATTCAACGCGGCTCCGGACAGTCGCTTCGAGTCAGCTCTCCCGATGACTGCGCAAGATCTCTCGGCTGCGCTCCTCGTCAAGCGGCCTGTCCGGCCTGCCCCGGTGGGTGGCTGGCGCAAGGCGCTGTACACGTTGTCCGGCCGATCGGTGAACCTCGGAAACGGTGCAAAGGAGCAGCACCTCGTCGAGTTGACGCGCCAGATCAACCAGCCGCTGCAGGGCTGCTACAAGGTTGCGGTGCTCAGTCTCAAAGGTGGCGTCGGAAAAACCACGACCACTGCGACACTGGGGTCGATGTTCGGCTCGATCCGTGGCGATCGCGTCGTCGCTGTCGATGCAAACCCCGACCGGGGAACGCTGAGCCAGAAGATCCCGCTCGAAACTCCGGCAACAGTGCGAAACCTGCTGCGCGACGAGAACAGCATCGAGAAGTACAGCGACGTCCGTGGCTACACATCGCAGAATCGCCACCGGCTCGAAGTGCTTGCCTCCGACAGCGATCCAGCAGTTTCAGAGGCCTTCAGCGGCGGGGACTACACGCGCACGGTCGACATGCTCGAGAAGTTCTACAGCATAGTTCTGACCGACTGCGGCACCGGATTGATGCACTCGGCGATGCAGGCCATTCTCGAAGGTGCAGATTCGTTGATCGTCGTCAGTTCCGGATCTGTCGACGGTGCACGTAGCGCCTCCGCGACACTTGATTGGCTCGACGCTCACGGTTACAGCAGGCTGGTCGCCACGTCCGTAGCGGTCATCAACGCGGTACGGCCTCGCTCGGGCAAGGTTGATCTGCCCCGGGTCGTCGAGCATTTCGAGCAGCGCTGCCGAGCGGTGAGACTGATTCCGTTCGATCCGCATTTGGAAGAGGGCGCCGAAATCGATCTGGACCGGCTGCGTCCAGGTACTCGGGAAGCGGTGCTGGAATTGGCTGCGGTGGTTGCGCAGGACTTTCCGGCCTCCCCGTTCGCGTTGCCGGGGCGGTAATCGGATAGCCGGGTGAGCCCGGACGCTACGTCGACGTGTCAGTCGGCGGTACGTCCGGCCCTTCCGTGCGCTTGCGTCGTGTTTGCTGGTTCACATTCCACAGGAATTCGGGATCGTCGTCCGGCCCGCGTACGCCGCTCACCGGGGTACGCGTCGACGGATCGGGCCCGAACGCCTTCCACATCAGAACGATCAATGTCACCAAACCCACCAACGCCAACAGATACAACACGGCGCACCTCCTCAGGGAACTGAAGTCGAGCCTACTCAGTCTCCGGCCCGCTTCACCAGAAGTGGTGCGGACAAGCGTTTCGGCTCAGTGCGCTAGTGCTGTATCTGTCGGGTACTGCAAGATCTGTCGGGTACTACAAGTACTTCGACGTGAGCGAAAGTTGCTCAGTTGTTGTCCGCTTCGGTGGTCAGCGAGCGCAGAAGCTGCATGACCTCGGTCTCACGGAATCGACGATGTCCTCCTGGTGTGCGAAGCGAGCCCAGTCGTCCTGCGTGTGCCCAGCGGGTCACGGTCTTGGGATCGACATGAAACAATGCCGCTACCTGTCCGGGCGTCATGAGTGCGTCTGCGGCGGTATTGAAGGTTGGTGCGCTCATTGTGAGGTCCTCCATGTTGATGTCGAACGTTTGACGAACAGTGATTCCGAACCGAGCAGTGATTCCGAACTTTGGTTCCGAACCGTTGTGTCGACCAGTTGCCAAAAACCTGCGTCGAGTTTGTTTCGAAGTCCTTCGCTCACATTCGACCGTTTTCTGAGTGGTAGCGCAATGTTTGCACAGATATAGCCGGGTAGTCGATCTTTCAAGATAAAGTAATGTTTAAGTAAAGGACAAAATGGATATAGCGGGCTCAGTCCCACCCGTATTCGGAATGGGTAACCTGAGAGGGTGAGTCAGTTGTCTGAAAACCCCGAAAATGTTCCTTCTGAGCCGGTCAAGGCCAGTAAACCCTCCGCAAACTCTGGGCAAGCAAAGTCGGCTGCCGGGCCGGTGACCAAGGGTCAACTAGCCCGCGACGTGGTGCTGTACTCGGTCGCTCGGCTGCTGCTTGTCGTCGTGATCGGTGCCGTCATCATCGGTGGCGGAAAGCTCGCCGGCACCGACGTTCCCCTGATCGTCGCGGCACTGTTCGCAGTTCTGATCGCGCTGCCGCTGTCGCTGCTGCTCTTCGCGAAACTGCGCAAGCGTGTCAATGCGGGCATCGCGGCGGTCGACGCCCAGCGTCGGTCCGATCGTGACGATCTTCGCTCCAAGCTGCGCGGAGACGGGCGGTGACCACGGAGTCGCTCGACGTCGACCGTCGGACCTCGCGCCAGTGGGTCGACAACGCGGTGCGGCTGATCGAAGCCGACGCGCAACGCAGCGCGGACACTCACCTACTGCGCTATCCGCTGCCGAGTAACTGGACCGTCCAGCTCTATCTGAAGGACGAGTCGACCCACATCACGGGGAGTCTCAAGCATCGACTCGCACGGTCGCTTTTCCTCTACGCGATCTGCAACGGCTGGGTTACCGAAGAGACCACCGTCATCGAAGCGTCGTCCGGTTCGACGGCTGTCAGCGAGGCGTATTTCGCGAAGTTGCTCGGCCTGGATTTTGTCGCGGTGATGCCCGCGAGCACGAGTCCCGCCAAGATCGCACTGATCGAGGCGCAGGGCGGACGTTGTCATTTCGTGAGCGATCCGTCCTCGATCTACTCGGAATCGCATCGGCTCGCGAGTGAGTTGAACGGTCACTACATGGACCAGTTCACCCACGCCGAGCGCGCGACGGACTGGCGTGGAAACAACAACATCGCCGAATCGATCTTCACTCAGCTCGAGCACGAGGAACATCCGATTCCCGACTGGGTGGTCGTCGGAGCCGGGACGGGCGGAACCGGCGCCACGATCGGCCGCTTTCTTCGCTATCGGAAATTCGACACGGGGCTGTGCGTGGTAGATCCGGAGCACTCCGTGTTCTTCGACGCGTGGCGAGCGAGCGATCCGTCGATCGTCGGTACACGGGGTTCCCGGATCGAGGGCATCGGCCGTCCGCGCGTCGAACCGTCGTTTGTCGGTCAGGTGGTCGACCGAATGATCAAGGTGCCGGACGCAGGCTCGATCGCGGCCGCCCGGCACGCCAGCGCAGCCCTGGGGCGCAAAGTAGGTGGCTCGACGGGGACGAACCTGTGGGGAGCTTTTGCGTTGATTGCCGAGATGATGGCAGCCGGGCGCAGCGGCAGCGTCGTCACGCTGCTGTGCGACGGCGGAGAGCGTTACTCGGGCACGTACTACAACGACGAATGGGTGGCGTCCGAAGGGATCGACCTGCTCGGTCCGACGGCAGTGTTGGACGAGTTCGTCCGTTCCGGTGCGTGGACCGCCAGTTCCTGAATCGCCGGCGACGGACCGTGTGACGGGCGGCTCATCGTCACCCGCGGCCAGGCGTCCAGCCCGGACGACTGCTCGTCCGTTCTGATGCGTATCAGGCCGGGAGAGAGCGTGTTCTCGGCCAGGCGCACGAACCCGAGTCGCTCGTAGTACGGCGCGTTCCACGGAACGTCGACGAACGTCGTCAGAGTCACGAGATCGTGGTGATGGTCCGCCGCCCATTCGGTGACGGCGTCGATCAGCTGAGCTCCGAGGCCTTTGCGGGCATGATCGGGGTGAACGGAGACCTGTTCGATATGTGCACCGCCGTCCACGATCTCGACGAGCGCATACGCAACGGGTACGTCGTTTGCGTCGGTCTGAACCCAGATGTGCTCGGCTGCGAGAAAATCGTTCAACTCGTCGAGCGTCGGCGGTGGATCGTCTGCGATGGCGTCCATCCCGATGTCTCGGAACGGTTCGCCCGCGGCGATCTCGATCTGTTGCAGTGCGGGTAGGTCGGTGGATATGGCCGAGCGGATCACAGAAACCGTTTTACCTCGAGAGCGGAGTTTCTCCCAGCGCTACGCCTTCTGTAACGCAAACCTACGCAACCGTAGGTTGTGTATCGTTTGGTCAAGGGGCACTTCTCCAGCGAGGGCGGATCATGGGCAATCCTGAAGTTTCACTCGACAATTACGAGGCTGTGTACGAGTACTACCGCAGTCATCAGCAGAACCGATTTGTGGCGAAGCTCGCTTATGCCGCATTGGCGCTGAAGTACCGCCCGCGAGTGAGGTACGCGCCGGGTGCGGAAGCGGCGCTGAAGACTCTGCTGGAACGAAAGACGCAGTTGGTCGTGGCAGTCAATCATCTGACCGAGAGCGACCAGTTCACGCTCGCGGCGACCGCGTGGCGTACTCCGTTGCGTCGAGTGATCGGACGGACCCGGGTCCTCGCCAAAGACGAACTCTTCGTTGATCCTTCACAGCGCAAGAAGGTCGACATGATGGGCAGCATCCCGGTTTTTCGCAGCAAGAACTACGGCCTCCGTGCAGTTTCGGATGCCGGCCGAGTGATGATGGACGTCGCGGCCGAGCGGCTGGGCAACGGGGATTGTCTGGCGATTTTCCCGGAAGGGACGTGCAACACCGAAGATCCGACGCGGCTGCAGCACGTCAACAGCGGAATCGGCCACATCGTCGCGCGCGCCGAGAAGTTGGGATGCTCACCGGCCCTGGTGTCGATCGGCATCAATTACGGTCCGGTGGCCGGCGACGTCAAGGCTGCGAGTGTCTTTGTCGGAATGCCGGTGACCGAACTTCCGGACAAGCCGATGGATATCGCCCGAACTGTGCAGGCCGACTTGCAGGTGGCAGTGGACGGGGCCGTCGCCGGGTACTAGGCGCGCCTGTCAATTTTGGTTGACAAATTCCGGTTGTCAACCTAAATTGACAACATGACCGAAGCAACCTCTCTCGCTGCTGCCGCCGGTAGCCCGGATCCCACCGAGGGATTGCGTGCTGTTCGAGCGCTGCGTCGTCTACTCGAAAAACTCGAGGCCATTCAGGTCGCCAATGCGCGCCGCCACGGATGGTCCTGGCAGGCGATCGCGGAAGCTCTCGAGGTCAGCCGTCAAGCCGTCCACAAGAAATACGCGTCCGCGCAGTCGGAATCGATGCTGCGTTCACTGCGCGAGAAGGGCAGGTAATTGCCATGTTCGAAAGGTTCTCCGCACAGGCTCGTGGCGTCGTTGTCGATGCTGTCGCCGGATCCGGTCCGGTCACGCCGATGGAACTTCTGACCGCGCTGCTCACCTCTGATCGGGGCATCGCCACCGAGGTGCTCACCGAGTCCGGTGTCTCCCTCGACGTGATCCACCACGCCGGCGCCGGATCGAACGAAGGTAGCTCGAACAATTTCGACGACGACGCCGAGATACTCAAGTCGATCGGCATCGATCTCGATGCGGTTCGGGAGAGTCTCGAGCAGTCCTTCGGCGAAGGTGTGCTGGACGAGACGCCCGTGCCGGACGGTGTCGATACTTCGCGGAAAGGCCGATTCGGGTTTCCTCGTTCACGATTCGAGAAGGACTCCAAGAAGGTGTTGGAACTCTCGCTTCGTGAAGCGCTCGCGCACAAGGACAATCGAATCGGTGCCGAACACATCCTGCTCGGCATCCTGCGTGTCGCCGACGGGCCTACCCGTCAGGCCCTCGAAACGCAGGTCACGATGTCGGTGATCCGTGAGCGCTTGGAAGCGAAGATGAATCGCGCCGCCTAGATTCGGCACGGCTCCGCATGCACGGGGCGGGATGTGCCAGCATTCAGACATGACATTTCTGGCACGTCTCATCATCAACGGCATAGCCATCTGGCTGGCGTCGGCGTGGGTCACCGGCATCACGATCGCCAACCACGACAACGGCACCTGGGGCACGGTTCTCGTGATCGCGGTGATCGCTTTGATCTTCACGGTGGTCAACGCCTTCATCAAGCCGGTAGTGCAGCTTCTCTCACTACCGCTGCTCATCCTGACCCTCGGACTGTTCACGCTGGTGATCAACGCCCTGATGCTGATGCTGACGGCGTGGATCTCGTCCGGTACGTCCTACGGCTTGACGGTCGACGGCTTCTGGACGGCAGTCTGGGGCGCGCTGATCATCTCGATCGTGAACTTTCTGCTCAGCGCGTTCGTCCCCGACAACCGTTGAGGACGTCGACGTTCAGGCGAGACTGAGCGCAACTGCGGTCGCGGCACCCCAGACGAGCATGGCGAGTCCGGTGTCGCGCAACGCGGGGATCAGAGCCATTCCCTGGCCCCCTGAACGCAGCGGGGCGTTGGCTCGGATTGCCAGTGGCAACGCCAGCAATCCGAGCAGGGCCCACGGAGTACGCAGGATCAGCAGCAAGGTCGCGACGAACGGGACGGCCAGCAGGATCACGTGCAGCGTGCGGGTCTTCGCGTCGCCGAGCCGGACTGCGAGAGTGATCTTTCCGGACTCGGTGTCGGTCGGGATGTCTCGAAGATTGTTGGCAACGAGCACCGCGCTCGAGAATGAACCGATGGCGATCGCGCCGGCCAGCCCGGCCAGATCCACCCGTTCGGCCTGTACGAATTGAGTTCCCAGCACTGCGATCAGCCCGAAGAAGATGAACACGGCGATCTCGCCGAACCCGCTGTATCCGTACGGCTTCTTGCCGCCGGTGTAGAACCAGGCACCGATGATGCAGAACACGCCGACCGCAACCAGCCACCAGGCTGTGGTCGCCGCCAGAACGAACCCGGCTACCGCGGCAACGGTGAAGCAGCTGATCGCTGCGGCCTTCACAGCTCCGGGACTGACCAACTTCGATCCGACCAAGCGCAGTGGCCCGACGCGGTCGTCGTCCGTTCCGCGGATTCCGTCGGAGTAGTCGTTCGCGAAATTCACCCCGACGATCAAGGCCAAGGAGACGATCAGTGCCAGGAGCGCCTTCCACCACACTGCGAGGTCCAGGGACGCCGCGGCTCCGGTGCCGACCAGCACGGGCGCAATCGCGTTCGGGAGTGTGCGCGGCCTCGCGCCTTCGATCCATTGAGCAGCTGTTGCCATACAACGATCTTTGCACTGTGCAATACGATCGAACGCGGTGGATCAGCACATGACTCGAGACGTGAGTGAGCGCGCCAGGTACGCGCAGTCGGGCGAAGACCCGGCAGACATTGCCTTGCTCGGACCCATTTCGACCAAAGTGGGCGAACGTCTGGTTCCGTTGCCAGGTCCGCGAGCTCGAACTCTGCTGGTTGCGCTGGCTCGCAATCCGGGTGAGCCCCGTACCGCGCAGATCCTGATCGACGACGTCTGGGGGCTGGAGCCGCCGCGCTCACCGATGAACGCCCTCCACACTCAGGTCTCGCGCCTGCGATCTGCACTTCCGGACGGGGCGCTCGAAGTCACGGCGGCCGGATACCGGCTCACTCTCGCTCGGGAGCGTGTCGACCTGGCCCGGGCAGCGGACGCCGCCCGTCGTCTGCGCGCTGGCGGCGCCGACGCGTCCGAAGCACTCGCCGTCACGACCGCGGCGCTGCGCCTGTGGCGCGGTACCCCCGGGAGCGACGTGGTCGGCGACGTCGCAGATCGCCTGGCGCTCGACGCGGGCCGCGTGTACGACGAACTGGAGTCCGTGCAGATCGACGCGTTGCTCACGTTGGGGGAGTACGCGGCCGCCATTCCACTGGTGCGCGGACGCCATCTGTCGAGCCCGTTCGACGACACAGCGGCCGAAACATTGATGCGTGCGCTCGCCGGAGCCGGCCGAGTCAACGAGGCACTCGAAGTGTTCGCGGAGTTCCGCAATCACCTCGCCAATCGCCTGGGCGCTGATCCGTCACCCGCACTGGTGGCTCTGAACGCGGAACTTCTCGGGGCACCTGCGGCAACACCGCGAGCTGCGCGGGCGATCGGTCTACGCGCTGCCCCCAACACCTTGCTCGGTCGCGACAGCGACATCGACCAGATCGAATCCTTGCTGGCTCGCTCACGTGTGGTCACCATTCTCGGACCTGGTGGCGCCGGAAAAACCCGTCTCGCACACGAATTGGGCCTACGCGGATCCGTGAACCAGCCTGGCGTCGCGGTGGTACTCGTGGAGTTTGCGTCGTTGCGCAGCAGCGAAGATGTCATCGCGGCCATCGGCGGCACCCTCGGAATCAGCGAATCCGATCTGGCGCCAGGCAAATTGACCGTCGGCCGGACGCATTCGGCGCGAGAGCGACTCAAAGAGGCGTTGTCCGCCGGTCCGATGTTGCTCATCCTCGACAATTGCGAGCACGTGATCGGCGCGTGTTCGGAGATCGTGGCCGAGATGATCGCGGCCGGTCGTCAGCTGACGGTACTGACCACCAGTCGTTCGCCGCTCATGATCAGTGCCGAGGCGGTGTACCCGTTGCCGCCGTTGGCGATCGACGACGGAACCGGCTCGGCAGTCGAACTCTTCTCGGCGAGAGCACGTGCGGTGCGGCCGTCCGTTCATCTGGACGTCGATGCGGTCGTCAAGCTGTGTACGACGCTCGACGGACTCCCGTTGGCGATCGAGCTCGCGGCTGCCCGGGTCCGCACGATGAGCGTCGACGAAATCGGTTCGAGACTGCGAGATCGGTTCGCGTTGTTGCGCTCCGATGATCCGACGTCTCCGGATCGGCATCGCACGCTGCACGCGGTGATCGATTGGAGCTGGAATCTGTTGGGCAGCGGGGATCAGATTGCGCTGCGTCGATTGTGCCGATTCCCGGCAGGTTTCACGCTTTCCTCGGCGCAGGCCGTTGCCGGGTGGGGAGAGTTGAACGATGTGGCCGGCGCTGTCGAAGCGCTGGTCAATCAGTCACTTCTTTCCGTCAGCGACGGGCAGGGTGAGCTTCGGTACTACATGCTCGAGACGGTCCGCGAATACGGCGAGGAGCAGCTCGCCGCGTCCGGAGAGGGGCCGGAAGTGATCCGGCGCCTGGATGTCTGGGCAATCGCGATCGCAGAGGACGCCGTCGTGCGTGCACGCACGGATCAGTTGCGCCTGATTGCCGACCTCGACGCCGAGCACGACAACCTTCTCGCGGTTCTTCGCTGGGCTGTCGAGCGCGGCGACGCGGTGACCGTAGCCAACGTCTTTCCTGTCCTCGCGATTCTGTGGGCCGTACGAGGATCGAATTCGGAAGTCTCGAACTGGGCGTCGAAGATCGTCGGGGCGACCGCGGACAACGATCTACGCGATGTAAATGCAGAATTGGTGGGCGCGACGTTCATTCTGGTGGCGATGCATCTGTTTTTCGCGGAGACCGATCGAAACCATGCCCGCGCGCGGGTTCGTCTTCGAAAGCTGTTGCGTGATCGCGATGATCTCGGTCCGTTGTTCGCATTTCTGATCAAGCTGACCACGAGTGGGATCGCCAACCACAGACTTGCGCGTTTGGTTGCGGAAGGCGTTCGCAGTTCCGACCCCGAGACCCGAATGGCTGCGCTGTCCGCGCGTTCGAATATGCGCGAGAACATCGGGGATCTGCGGGGCGCATTGCTGGACGGGGAAGCGTTGTTCGACTACGCGACCAATGCCGGTGACGAGTGGGGCCTTGCGATGGCGGCCCAGCATGTCGGGTCGGTCCACAGCCAATCCGCGCGATATGGCGAGGCCATCGAGTTCTACGCGATTGCGGCGGCGTCGATGGAACGCCTCGGTGCACGTGACGAGGCGATGCAGCTCATCTGCTTTCAAGCCGGAGCAATGATCGCATCCGGTGACACCGCCGGCGGGCGAACACTTCTCGATCGGGCACGCCCGGCCTTGGCGCACTCGGGTGGGACCGGTGCCATCGAAACCGATCAACGGCGCGCGGCGCTGATGGCGAGCATCGCCGAGGCGGATCTCGCCGACGGCCGAATCGACGAAGGGTTGGCCAGGTATCGAGAAGCACTGGAGTTGTTGGGCTCTGCGATCGAGAACATCTTCGGTGATCCCTTCGTCGTTCTGCTCGGTGCTGCGGCCGTGTGTGCTCACGTCGTTCACGGCCGACATGAACTCGTGGCAAGTCGTGTTCTGCAGATGAAGGATTCGAGTGCTCTCAAGTTCGATCCCAAGGGTTATGCGGACCTGCCGCTCGCGGGTTCCTTGGCGTCGGCGATCGGGTCGTTCGATCTTGTCACGGGCAACATCGATCGAGGGGTCGAACTGATGGCTCTGTCGTTGAAAATGCCGGGGAGACAGGACTTCGTCTCGCTCCACCATGCGCGTCTCTCCGACTTCGCTGTCGGTGTGGTGGGAGTCGACAGGTGGTCTGTGGAAACCGAGAAGGTGTCGGGCTACTCACGCAGAGCGGTCCGCGAAGCAGTGTTGGCTGCGCTTCGCGGACCGGTGCTGGATTAGAGCTGGACGATGTTGCGGGACTTATGTCTTGCGCATGTACATCCGGACGGTCAGGGGCGCCATGACGGCAACGATCACCGCGGCGCCGACCAACGACCACACGACGTGGATACCGAAGTGACCGTCGTTGGCCAGCTCGCGAACCGCGGTCACCAAGTGTGAGACCGGATTGACGTTCACGAACTTCTGAAGCCAACTCGGCATGGTGGCAGGATCGACGAACGCATTCGACAGGAACGTCAGCGGGAACAGCACGAGCATCGAAACACCCTGCACCGTGGACGCTTTGTTCATCAGCACGCCCATGAGGGCGAAGATCCAGCTGATGGAGAACGCGCACACCATGACCAGGATCGCGGCAGACAGAATGCCGACCACGCCGCCTGCGGGGCGGTATCCCATCGCGAAACCGACGATGAACGTGATGGTCGTTGCGATGCCGTAGCGCACGACATCGGCGAGCAATGCGCCGGACAGCGGGGCGATACGAGCGATGGGAAGGGATTTGAAGCGGTCGAACACGCCCTTGTCCATGTCCTCACGAAGCTGAGTGCCCGTGACGATGGAACCGGTGATGACGGTCTGGACGAGGATGCCGGGGATGATCGTCGGCAGATATGCCGTCACGTCACCGGCGATCGCGCCGCCGAAGATGTACGTGAACATCAACGTGAAGATGATCGGCTGGATGACGACGTCGAACAGTTGCTCGGGGTTGTGCTTGATCTTGAGAATTCCGCGGTACGCCATCGTGAACGTGTTCGCGAAGCTCTGCTGCAGGCTGATGCGGCGGGGTGCGGCATCCGGCTGGGCTATCGGCGACCGGGGTTTGGTGAGGGTGGTTGTCATGCGACGCTCCGATCGGAGTCGTTGTCGGACTGGGCGTCGTTGCGTCCACCGTCTTCGGGCTGGTGCCCGGTAATGGTCAGGAACACTTCGTCCAGGCTGGGTTTCTGTACGTTGATCTCGTCGACGGCAATTCCTTGCTCACGCAGGCGGATCAACAGGTCTGCGGTGATCGACGGGTCGCTCAGTGGTGCGGTGATCCGCCCGACTTCGGGGGTGACACCCACCTCGACGCTCAGCGCAGCCGCGATGAGCGAGCGAGCTTCCTCGGTTCGGTCACGGTCGACCAACTTGAGCTGGAGGGAGGAGATCCCGACCGAAGCCTTGAGTTCGTCGGCGGTGCCGTTCGCGATCACGCGACCTCGGTCGATCACTGCGATGCGATCGGCCAACTGATCGGCCTCGTCGAGGTACTGCGTGGTGAGCAACACCGTCGAGCCCTCGGCGACGAGTCGCCGGATGGTCACCCACATCTGGGCGCGGGTGCGCGGATCGAGGCCGGTGGTGGGCTCGTCGAGGAACAGGAGCGGCGGGCGAGCGATCAGACTGGCCGCCAGATCCAGGCGCCGACGCATACCGCCGGAGAAGTTCTTCAGCGGCTTGGTTGCGGCCTCGACCAGGTCGAACTCCTCGAGGAGTTCGAGGGACTTGGTGCGCGCATCGCGGCGGCTCAGGCCGAGCAACCGGGAGAAGATCACGAGGTTCTCGGTCGCGGTCAGGTCCTCGTCGACGGAGGCGTACTGCCCGGTGACGCCGATCAGGGAGCGGACCGCGGTGGGTTCACGGCTGACGTCGTGACCGAAGATGCGCGCCTCACCGCCGTCGGGGCGAAGGAGGGTGGCGAGCATGCGGACAGTGGTGGTCTTGCCGGCGCCGTTCGGCCCGAGGACGCCGAACACCGAGCCGGTGGGGACGGTGAGGCTGACGCCGTCGACCGCGCGGTGCTCGCCGAACTTCTTGACGAGTCCGTCGGCCTCGATGGCAAGAGGCGAAGCTGTGTGGTTCATGGGATGAAGCTTGGCAGATCGATCTTGCATGGACCTTGCGTGGAACTTGCGGTTACTTGCACAGCGCGCGAGGTCGGTGCTCCACAACCGGCAAACAATCCCCAGACGGATCTTGCTTGTCGGTGTGCGGGCGCGGCGGCATCACGCTCGCTGCATGGAGATTCTCACGCGGGCACAGGCTCACCGCGACGGCACCAGCGACGCGCAGTTGCAGCGAGCGGTCAGGCGCGGCGAGCTGCACCGAATCGCAGCGGGGATCTACATGCGCGCCGATCACTTCCGCGAACTCGATGCGAGAGCACGCCACCGCTGCGCTGTCATGGTAGCCACCGAAAGCTGTGGACCAGGCGCAATCGTGAGCCACGCTTCGGCAGCGGTCATGCACGGATTGGATTGCGGCGGATTGCGATTGGGCACCGTGCACATGACGCGTAACCGGTGCTCGGGTGGGCGGAAGAGTCAAACCTTGCATCTTCATCCGGCAGTGGTCCCGGCCGAGGAGGTCGTGCTGATCGACGGCGTCGCAACCACGTCGCTTGCGCGAACGTTCGTCGACCTCGCACGGACGACGCCGTTCGAGACCGCCGTGGTGATCGGTGATTGCGCCCTGCGACGTGGGATGAGGCGTGAGAACGTCGACGCTTCGCTCGATCATGCGCGCGGACGGCTGGGAATGAGTCGCGCTCGAGTGGCGGCGACGTTCATCGAACCAGGTGCCGAGAGTCCGGGGGAGTCCATCAGCCGGGTACGCATGCGCGACGACGGTTGGCCGATGCCGACCCTGCAGCACGAGATCCGTCACAGCGGACGGTTCATCGCTAGGGTCGACTTCTTCTGGAAAGAGCACGGTGTGGTGGGCGAGTTCGACGGGATGGTCAAGTACCGCGGCGACAATCCGGGTAGGGCGGTAGAGCGCGAGAAACTGCGGGAGGACGCGATCCGGGACGCGGGGTTCGAGGTGTTCCGGTGGGTATGGGCGGATCTTCGCGACTTCGAACGCGTCCGCGAAAGGTTCGAGCGGGCTTGCCTCCGCGGAGCCGCGCGCTGATTGTGCAGCCGCGGCGCTGATCAGGCCTGCGGCTGAACAATCGGGCTGCGGCTGCTAGCTGAACCGAGCCACCAGGGCGGCGCGGTCGAGCTTGCCCGGCCCCCGGAGCGGCAGTGCGTCCACGACGAACAGCTCGCGCGGCGCCGCGGTGACGTCGAGTGTCCGCTGAGCATGTGTGCGTAGTTCGTCGAGCGTGGGAGCTTCGCCCTCGGGTACGACCACGGCCACCACCCGCTGCCCCAGCCTCTGGTCCTCGACGCCGATCACCGCGCACTCGCGAACGGCGGGGTGATCGGCCAACGCGGCCTCGACCACCTGCGGTACGACGGTCAGCCCGCCGGTGGAGATTGCCTCGTCCAACCGGCCGCTGATGCGCAGGACTCCGTCGACCACCGCTCCGGCGTCGTCGGTCCGGAACCAACCGGGTTCGGCGAAAGCGGGGTGGTCGGGAAGCCCGCGGTACCCGGACGCGAGCATCGGTCCGCCCAGCAGTACTCGCCCGTCGTCGATACGAATCTGCGCTCCGGACAACGGGATTCCGTCGTAGACGCAACCGCCGGAGGTTTCACTCATCCCGTAGGTGCGGACGACGGTGATGCCCGCTTCGGTGGCCTGCGCGAGTACCGGCGCGGGAGTCGCAGCGCCGCCGAGCAGAACCGCGTCGAGTGACGCCAGCGCCTCGACCGCGGCGCGATCACCGAGCGCCTTGACCAACTGCGTCGGCACCAAGGAGGTGTAGCGGCGCGGTCCGCTCATCGCGGCGACGGCGCCCGGAAGCGCTGCCGGGTCGAAACCCGCACTGACGTCGACGATCACCGGTTGCGTTCCGGCGAGAACACTGCGCAGCAGAACCTGCATACCGGCGATGTGGTGCGGAGGGAGAACGAGCAACCAGGATCCTGTGCCGCCGAGGCGTTCGTGGGTCGCGTCGCCGCTGGCACGCAGGGCATCAGCACCGAGCATCGCGCCCTTCGGCGTTCCCGTGGTTCCCGACGTGGCGACTACCAGCGAGACGCCGTCGTCGATGGGCTGATCGGGGTGCAGAGCGTCGCTCAGTCGGGCCGTCTCGCGTGCGTCGGCAGCCGGGACGGGGAGTACGGCGTCGTGCTCGCCGCCCAGGATCTGCGCGACGGCAGGCAATACCTCGAAAGCCGCCTCGCCCTGCGGAACCGCGAGTGTGCGAAGAACGTTCACCGGATGTCCGGCCCGGCAAGGGGCCAACCACCGTCAGCCAGATGGCTTCGCACGCGGTCGACATCGGTTTCGAGAGGCATCTCGTTGGTGATCTTCGTGATGAGGACCTGGATGTCGGTCTTCTCGATGGGCAGATCGCCGTCCTCGATCAACGCGTCGGCGACGGCGTCGACCTCGGCCTCGGAGAGTCTGCGGGTGAGGAGTGCGAAGAGCGGGATGTAGTCCTGTTCGGGGACGCCATTGGGATAGCCGGCCCGCAACCAGCCGACTATCGACGTGAGGAAGGGCGGAAGAGCCATGACGTCAGCTCACATCTCGAACTTCGTTGTCGGCGTCCACGTCTTCGATGACCGGCCACCCACCTGCGCGCAGTCTTTCGGTGACACGATCGACGTCGTCCTCGGACGGCTCCTCGTTGAGGATCCCCTCGATGATGGCGCGAATCGTGTCGTAGTCGACGTGGCGGTCCGGTACCTCGTGCGCGGACTCGATGGACATCGAAACGACCTGCTCGATCTCCTCGTCGGTCAGACGTCGACGGAGAACCGCGAGCAGGGCGAAATGATCCTTGTCCGGGATGCCCTCGGGGTACCCGGCGCGTAGCCAGTCGAGCACGCTGCGCAATGAATACTTGCTCAAATCCTCGGCCTCATTTTCGTTTCGGTGGTTTCAGTGGTGTGCCGCGACGACCACTCAGAAGACGTGGATTCCGAACGTGCTGGCCAAGAAGTTCTTCATCAACAACAGAATTCCGGCGAAGATCGTGACGAGCACGATCGCAAAACAGAGGTACGCACCCATTTTACCCAGGGTGGTCGGTCCTTCGGTGCCGTCGGGATTCGGCAGGCTCAGCGACTTGAGGCCGAATGCGAAGATCGCCGGCAGTCCCGCTCCGAAGAGCAGTCCTACTGCCACTACCTGCCAGAGCGAATCGAGGGTATCGGTGAGTAGATGCATTCTCTTGCGCCCCTTTCAGGAGTTGCGGGTGGCTTCGGTGGACGGAGTAGATTCGGCTGCCGGGATCTCGGCAATTGCCGCATCTGAATTCTCGTCCCATTCGGCGGTGACGTTCGCCGCGTCCACGGGTTCCTTACGCGAGCGTATGTACATGAAGATCGCGAAAGCGATGAGCGCGGCGAAGACGACGAGCACGCCGGCGAGTCCGCCGACCAGATGCGCAAGAGCCCAGCAGATAGCTCCGACGACGGCAGCCGACGGCAATGTGATCAGCCAGGCTGCGGCCATTCGGCCGGCGACACCCCAACGGACCTCGGCGCCCTTGCGGCCGATACCGGTACCGAGGATCGATCCGGTGGCGACGTGGGTGGTCGAGAGGGGGAGTCCGAGGTGGCTCGACGTGAGGATGATGGCGGCGGACGACGCTTCGGCTGCCAGACCCTGCGGCGCGGCAATCTCGACGAGGCCCTTGCCCAGTGTGCGGATGATGCGCCAACCGCCGAGGTAGGTGCCGAGGGCGATCGCGACGGCACAGGTGAACTTCACCCAGAACGGCATCTCGGTCTCGGCGGTGATGGTGCCGTGAGCGACCAGGGCCAAAAAGATGACGCCCATCGTCTTCTGGGCGTCATTGGTGCCGTGTGCAAGTGAGATCAGGGAGGCGGTGCCGATCTGGCCGAAACGGAAACCGCGCTCGCGCTCGTCTTCCTTGACGGATGCGGTGATGCGGTACACGAGCTTGGTGCCGACGCCCGCGACCAGAGCAGCGACGACCGGCGCGAGGATTGCGGGGACGACGACCTTGGTCAGCACTCCGCCCCACTCGACTCCGCCCATACCGATGGAGGCGATCGCGGCGCCGATCAATCCGCCGAACAGAGCGTGCGAGGAGCTCGACGGCAATCCGAGAAGCCAGGTCGCCAGGTTCCAGATGATTCCGCCGACAAGACCGGCGAACACGATCAGCAGCAGATCCTGCCCACTGACCGCGCCGAGGTTGACGACACCTTTGGCTACCGTCGCGGCGACCTCGACGGACAGGAACGCACCGACCAGGTTCAGGATCGCGGAAAGTGTGACCGCAACTTTGGGCTTGAGTGCACCGGTCGCGATGGAGGTGGCCATTGCGTTACCCGTGTCGTGAAAACCATTCGTGAAATCGAACGCGAGGGCGGTGACAACTACCACCAGGAGGATTACGAGCTCTGCGGTCACAACGTGAATTGTGCGTATCGAACGCGTAAAAGTACAGCGAACGGGATGCGAACAGGGCCTCCGTGGAGTACGTCCCCGCGCGTGGGCTGCGGCGCTGCCGTTCGCGATGTGTTCAGCGCCACGAAATCCGAACCCTGTGTGGGACCTCACTTTTTGGTCTCACTCACCGGGAAGGCACATTCGGACCGTTTTAAACGCTGATTACCTACGGGCACCGAGCGCACCGGAACAGGGGTTTCACCTCTGTATCTCGGTGTCTGTCAGTGAGAAGGAGAGCTCCGACCGTGAAGCCCAACAAGTCCACGAAGCTGATCGTGGCACTCGCAGCGACCGCCGTTCTGGCATCAGCGTGCGCATCGAATCGTGGTGACGATCCCTACGCCGTCGCTGTCGGCGGATCAGGCGTCAGCGCCGATCTTGCGTCGAGCACATCCGACGCGAAGTTCGGCACCCTCGATTCGCCGTGTGGAGAAGGCGATGCCACCGGCGCAACCGATCAAGGCGTCAGCGACACCGAGATCAAGATCGGGTTCGGTGACGACCGCGGGTACGTGAAGTCTCCCGGGTTGAACAAGGAAATGAGCGATGCGGTGAACGCGCTCATCTCGTGGTGCAACGATCAAGGCGGTATCAACGGCCGCAAGGTTGTCGGTACCGACTACGACGCCGCGATGACGCAGGCCAACTCGGTCATGCAGGAAGCGTGCGCGAGTCAGTTCATGATGGTCGGCTACGGCTTCGCGATGGATCAGACCGCGGAGCAGACGCGTGTCGCGTGCAACCTGGTGTCCGTGCCAGGCTTCACCGTCTCGCCGGACGCCGCGAACGGACCCATGACGTTCCAGGGAGTTCCGTTCCCCGTCGACTACGCGAACGGTTCGCAGTGGTTCCAGATGGCCGAGATGCATCCCGATCTGGTGAACGACTTCGACGTCGTCAACAGCACGATGCCCACGATCATCAGCTCCACCACGAAGATTCGTTCGATCGCCGAGGCTGCGGGCTTCAAGCTCAAGGATTGCGGCGTCACACTCAACTACGAGGGCGAATCGAGCTACGTGCCGTTTGCCGAGAAGTACAAGGAGTGCGGTGCGAAGGGTATCTGGACGTCACGATCGGCAAGCCCGTCGGAGCTGAACTTCGTGAAGGCGCTCGATCAGGTCGGGATCGATCCCATCTTCTTCGGTGAAGCCACCTGGTACGGCGCGACCGTCTCCGATTGGAACAAGGACACCGGACTGCTCGACAACCTCAACGCGGGCATGACCTTCCAGATGCTCGAGAACGCGGACAAGGTGCCCGCAGTGAAGAAGTACGTGGATCTGGTTTCCGAGCAGGGTGGCAAGACTGCGCTTCTCGGTATGCAGGCGGCGTCGTCGTTCCTGCTGTGGGCGGCCGCCGCGGACGAGTGCGGCAGCGATCTGACGCGTCAGTGCATGGTCGACGAACTCTCGAACATTCACGAGTGGGACGGCGGCGGATTGCATGCCGTCACCGATCCCGGCAAGAACATGCCGGCCACCTGCGGACTCATGACCTCGCTGAAGGGCAGTACCTACTCGCAGGCCTTCCCGTCCACCGCGGGCGAATTCAAGTGCGACCCCAAGTACCTCGTCGCGACCGACAAGAGCACCTGGGGAACCGAGCTCGGCGCTGACCGCGTTTCGACGAAGTACCAGAACGCCAACGTCATCAAGCCGCAGTCCTGATTCTTCCGACTCGGGCGGCGAGCGCCAACCGCCGCCCGAGTCCCTAACGAGGGTTCAGCCATGAACACTTTTGTCACTTTCACGATCCTGGGCCTGGTCCTGGGGTCGGTGTACGCGATCGCTGCCTCCGGGCTGGTGCTCACGTACAACACGTCAGGCATCTTCAACTTCGCGCACGGTGCACAGGCAATGCTCGGTGCGTTCATCTACTGGCAGTTGCGCTACGGCTGGGAACTTCCCACGGTTGTCGCCTTGCTGATCTCGTTGGTCCTGGTCGGTCCGCTGATGGGTCTCGGCCTCTACGTCCTGATCATGAAGGGGCTACGCGATACCGCCGAGGTCACCAAAATCGTTGTGACGGTATCGATCCTGCTCGGAATGCTCTCGATCTCGCACTGGTTCTGGCATCCCGAGACCGCCCGAACGATGCAGATGTTCTTCGGTGACCAGTCCAAGATCACGGTGTTCGGCGCGAGCATCCGCTACCACGAGCTGATCTGCATCCTCGTCGCGATCGCGATCGCCGTCGGCCTGCGTATTCTTTTCACGCGCACCCGTGCCGGTGTTGCGATGCGCGGTGTCGTCGACGATCCGGAACTACTGCGCCTCAACGGCCACAATCCGGAGCGTCTCGCGGCACTGTCCTGGGCGATGGGTTCGACGCTCGCAGTCCTGGCCGGCATCCTGATCACCCCGATCAGTGGCGGCACACTCGAGGCGAACATGTTGACGCTCTTGGTGATCGACGCGTTTGCCGCGGCCATGTTCGGTCGGTTGCGCAGCATCCCACGCACGTTCGTCGGCGCCGTGGTTCTCGGGCTTGCCGGTACGTACGTATTGGCGTACTTTCCGACCAGTTGGAGTTGGACGTCGAATTTCCGTGTCTCCCTACCGATGATCGCGCTGTTCGTCGTACTCATCGTCCTACCTCAGGACCGCCTGCGCGGCGCGGTCACTCGTACTCGTGAGCGGTACCACGTTCCGAGCGTGCGCAAGGCCGTCGTCTGGGGCGTGGCACTGATCGTCATCGTGTACCTGATCCGTCTGCTGATGGTGACGTCGGCGGTCACGACACTGACCATCGGAATGACTTTCGCGATCATCGCACTCTCGCTCACACTCCTCACCGGCTACGCGGGTGAATTGAACTTGGCGCCGGTATCTTTCGGCGCTATCGCGACCATCGTGGCCTTCCACTTCGGGATCTCAGGTTCCGGGTTGGCTGCGCACCTCAACCTGTGGGGCATCGTCGTCGGAGTCCTCGTCACCGCAGTGATCGGTGGCCTCGTCGCCCTGCCGGCGCTGCGGCTCAGAGGGCTGTATCTCGCGCTTGCGACCATGGCATTCGGAGTGTTCCTCTCCAACATGGTCCTTCGCGACACCACCGAACACGAGATGTTCGGCATGAAGTATTCGCTGTTCAAAGACGGCAACATCGCCCTCCCGCCGCTGAAGATCGGCCCGCTCGATCTGAGCAACGAAACGGTGTTCCTGATGACCGTGACCGCGCTGTTCTCGGTACTCGGCGTCGGCGTCATCGCGTTGCGTAACAGCGGCTACGGGCGCCGTCTCGCTGCGATGAAGGACAGCCCGGCCGGTTCGGCCATGCTCGGCCAGAGCCTGGTTCGGCTCAAGCTGAGCGTCTTCATGATCTCTTCAGGGATCGCCGGTCTCGGCGGCATTCTGATGTCGAGCGCGATGGGTTCCGTCTCGGGCGAGAGCTTTGCCATCATGGTCAGCCTCTCGCTGCTCATGCTGACCGTCGTCGCGGGCATCGGATACGTCACCGGCGCGCTGTTCGGTGGACTCATGGCCGGAATCGGCTTTGCCGTCATCATGGTCTCGTTCACCAATCTGGCTTCGGCGCAACCGGAGCTGGAGGGAATGTGGCTGCTGCTGGGCAACATCGCGGCCGTCAGCCCGGCCCTGATCGGCATCGGTGTCGGCGCGAACCCCAGTGGCACCGTGCACAGCGTGATCGAGGGCTACCGTCGGCTCACCGATGCCAGGCCGGTTCTGATCGGCGGCGCCGCAGTCGTTCTGCTGACCTACGTCCTTGCTCTGACCGGCGTACTCGGCAACTGGTGGTTCGCATCCATCACGATCGCGGTGGTGTTCATGCTGCCCGTGATCGGCGAGATGGTCATGCCCCGTGCGGTTCTCACTCCGGAAGAATTGGCAGCCAAGGCGACAGTCGTTCCCGAAGACGTCGGGATCGACGTCCCGTACAGCCCCGAGATCCGTGACGAGATCGACCGCGAACTGGGGATTCCTCAGTACCAGGGCGGCTCGCCGAAGGAGTTGACCGCCCATGTCTGATGCACCTCTTCTCGAAACACGCGGTGTGAGCGTTCGTTTCGGTGGGCACGTCGCGGTCAAGGACGTTTCGCTCACCGTGCAACCCGGAACCGTGACGGGACTGATCGGACCGAATGGTGCGGGCAAGACGACGCTCTTCAACACCATCACCGGGCTGCAGAAACCCACGTCCGGTCAGGTGTTCCTCGGCGGCGTCGACGTGACGAAGCTGCCGCCGCACAAGCGGGCAGGTCGCGGGCTTGCGCGTACCTTCCAGCGGCTCGAACTGTTCGTCTCGCTGTCGGTGCGTGACAACCTGCGTGTCGCGGGAGACATCCACAAGGCGAACGGCCGCAACAAGATCGACGTGGACAGCGAGACGGATCGTCTGCTGGAGCTGACCGGGCTGACGGATGTCGCGGACAAGGACGTCGCGGACATCCCCACCGGACGCGCCCGCGTCGTCGAAGTTGCACGGGCGCTCATGACCGACCCGCGAGTGCTGCTGCTCGACGAACCGGCCTCGGGCCAGACCGAGCAGGAAACCGAGGTCTTTGCCGAGATGCTCACCGAGCTGGCGGCGGGTGGACTCGGAATCTGTCTGGTGGAGCACGACATTCCGCTGGTGATGAAGGTGTGCTCGACCATTCACGTGCTCGACTACGGCGCAGTCCTCGCATCGGGTGATCCGGAGAAGATCCGGACGGATCCGGAAGTGATCGCGGCCTACATCGGGACCGAGGAGGAGGCGGTATGACTTCAGCGAAAATTGGCGAGGCGAAAATCGACGAGGGCATACGCAGCCCCGACCGCGCCGAACCGTTGCTCGAACTGTCCGGTGTCCGTGCCGGTTACGGATCCATCGAGGTTCTGCACGGGGTGGATCTGGTACTCGAACCGGGCGCAGTGGTGGCGCTGCTCGGACCCAACGGTGGTGGCAAGACGTCGACGCTCAAGATCTGCTCAGGCGTCCTGCCGGTCACCCGCGGCGAGTTCCGGCTCGCGGGCCAGGTCGTGAACGGCGTCGAGCCTTCGGAGTTGGCGAGGCTGGGCGTCTGCTCCATCCCCGAGGGACGCGGGATCTTCGCAAACCTGACCGTGCGCGAAAATCTGTGGATCGCCACGGGAACGGGCGTCGGGTTGGCCGAACTCGAAGAGGTTGCGTACAGCAGGTTCCCGATCCTGGGGGAGCGGCGCGGGCAGTTGGCCGGATCGATGTCCGGCGGCGAGCAGCAGATGCTGGCGCTGTCACGGGCGCTCGGCACTCACCCGACGGTGCTCCTGCTCGACGAGCTGTCGATGGGTCTCGCACCGCGAATCGTCTCGCAGATGTACGACGTCGTCGGCTCGCTTGCAGCCGAAGGCATTTCCATTCTCGTCGCCGAGCAGTTCGCACGAGCGGTGCTGCCCATCGCGACCTCGGCCGCACTCATGTTGCAGGGACGCGTCGTGGAGACCGGCGATCCCCTCGACATCGAAAACGAACTTTCTACCAGTTATCTAGGAGGATGACGATGACTACTCTCGCCGAAGATCGCCGTGAGGAATTCAAGAAGAACATCGCAGAGTTGAAGCTGGACAAGAAGCAGGCAGGCGGCGACGCTGCGACGCGCATCGCCGGCCTGGTGCTCATGGTCGTCGGTGTGGTCGGCGCCTTCGTCGTCTACATCTCTTCGCTGACGCTCTCGGACCTGCGGGATCTGGTGTCGTACCAGATCCTCACCGTGGTTTTCCTCGCCCTGACAGTGGTCGGTGCCGCACTCTTCCTGGCCGCATCGGTGGCAAAGGTACTGCGGCTGTGGTTGGTTCGCCAACTGCTCGAGGGTCAGGCCCAGACAGATCAGATCTCTCAGGCGCTGAGCACGCGCAACTGATCTCTGCGAAGAACCGACAGATGCCCGCCACGAAAGTTGTGGCGGGCATCTGTCATTGCTCGGCTACAGTGGTGTCTCGACTACGCGGACGGTGGCCGGGAATCGCGTCGGATGGGATGGTCCTCCGGGATCTGCACCATCACGATCGGTGTCCCGTCCGGGTCGGCGATCCACATCTCGTGTAGACCCCACGGTTCCTGTCTTGCCTCGCGCGCGATCTTCACCCCGGCGAGAACCAGTTCGGTCTGAACGGCAGTGAGGTCACGGACCTGCAGCCAGATCGCGCCGCGAAAGCCACCCTCGCCGGTGCCGCCGTGCGCAGCGACTTCGATCAGCCCTTGGCCGGCGAAGAAGACTGTGCCGCCGGGATATTCACGAGCGATCGCCAGACCGAGGGTGTCTCGGTAGAAGCTCAGCGTTCGTTCGTACTCGCTCGGGCGCAATATCGTACGGCTACTCAGAATCTCCACGTCCGACCTCCCTCTCGCACCTACTGTGTCAGAAATACCAGGGATATGGTGACCAGTCGGGATCACGCTTTTCGAGGAACGAGTCACGACCCTCGACGGCCTCGTCGGTCATGTACGCCAAACGTGTTGCCTCACCGGCGAACAGCTGCTGGCCGACCAACCCGTCGTCCTGCAGGTTGAACGCGTACTTGAGCATCCGCTGTGCCTGCGGCGACTTGCCGTTGATCTTGCCTGCCCAGTCGATCGCGACGTTTTCGAGTTCCGCGTGGTCGACAACCTTGTTGACCGCGCCCATCTGATGCATTTCCTCGGCGGTGTACGTCTCACCCAGGAAGAAGATCTCGCGAGCGAACTTCTGGCCCACCATCTTTGCCAGATAGGCGCTGCCGTAGCCGCCGTCGAAGCTTCCGACGTCGGCGTCGGTCTGCTTGAACCGTGCGTGCTCGCGGCTGGCGAGCGTCAGGTCGCACACCACGTGCAGGCTGTGACCGCCGCCCGCAGCCCAACCGTTGACCAGGCAGATCACGACCTTAGGCATGAAGCGGATCAGGCGCTGGACCTCGAGGATGTGAAGGCGTCCGGCGCGTGCTTTGTCGACGGTGTCCGCCGTTTCACCTTCGGCGTACTGGTAGCCGCTGCGGCCACGGATGCGCTGGTCTCCGCCCGAGCAGAACGCCCAGCCGCCGTCCTTCTCGCTCGGTCCGTTGCCGGTGAGCAGGACCGCTCCCACGTCGGAGGTCATACGGGCGTGATCGAGCGCGCGGTACAACTCGTCGACGGTGTGCGGGCGGAACGCATTACGTACTTCCGGTCGGTCGAAGGCGACGCGAACGGTGCCTTGACTGACGTGCCGGTGGTACGTGATGTCGGTGAGGTTCTCGAATCCGGGAACAGGGCGCCAGAGCTGCGGGTTGAAGGTCACCTCAGTCACGATAGAGGCACGCCTCGCGTGTCTAACGGATGCCTGAGGTAGAACACGTTCCCGGGCGCGCTAACGTGCAGGTCATGAGCGAACAAACCGCAGACGGCACGGAGATCGTCACAGACGGTGAGAAGCGGGGCGGATTTCCACGGTTCCGGCACACTCCCGCAGGTCCGGACTTCGGCCGCTTCGTCGAAGCGATGCGCAGGTTGCAGGACCTTGCCGTCTCGACCAATGTTCCCGACGACGTACTCGCAGACATCGCTACGCAGGCCGAGGAGCTTGCCGATCGGTTGACTCCGTACGAGGTGCCGGAGGGCAAGTCGCCCGCGGGCTCGAACATCCAACTGCCCGGACGCGGCAGCCTCCTCATGCTCCCGTGGATGGTCGAGAAGTTCGACACCGAAGGAGTCCGCAGTACCGGCGTCTTCCGCCGCTACCACCTGGGCGGCAACGGTGCCGCTCACGGCGGTGTCCTGCCCTTGCTGTTCGACGACGTCTTCGGGATGACGGTCCACGCGGGTGGCCGTCCGATTTCCCGGACCGGCTACCTCCACATCAACTACCGTGCGATCACTCCGCTCAACACGCAACTGGTGATCGAAGGGAAGGTGGATCGGGTCGAGGGTCGCAAGACCTTTGTCAGCGCACGCCTGACCGACCTCGACGGCAAGCTCCTCGCCGACGGTGAGGCGCTCATGATCGAACTGCTTCCAGGACAGCCCTGACATGTTCCCCTCGTTCGACGATCTGATCTCGGACGCCGTGGTGCTCGCGCTGCCGATGCGAGTTCGCTTTCGCGGCATCACGACTCGTGAGGCTCTGCTCGTTCGTGGCCCGGCCGGGTGGGGAGAATTCGCACCCTTCGTCGAGTACGACGACGACGAGGCGTCGCAGTGGCTGCTCGCCGGGATCGAGGCGGCGTGGCTGGGTCCGCCGCCTGCGCTTCGTCACGCCGTTCCCGTCAACGCCACCGTGCCGGCGATCGACGCCTCTACCGTTCCGCAATTGTTGGAGCGCTTCCCCGGGGCCCGGACCGCCAAGGTCAAGGTCGCCGAGAAGGGGCAGTCGTTGGCGCAGGACGTCGCCCGGGTGAACGAGGTGCGTCGGCACATCCCGAACGTGCGCGTCGACGCCAACGGCGGGTGGAGTGTGGACGAGGCGATCACGGCTTTGCGAGCGATCACCGAAGACGGTGAACTCGAATATGCGGAGCAGCCGTGTGCAAGCGTCGAGGAACTGGTCAGCGTCCGCGCCGCGGGGACCGGTGTGCGGATCGCTGCAGACGAGAGCATTCGCCGTGCCGAGGACCCGTTGCGCGTCGTACGAGCCGGGGGAGCGGACGTAGCCGTCGTGAAGGTGCCGCCGCTGGGCGGAATGCGTGCTGTGGTGGCGCTGTCGGCGCAGCTGGCGGACTACGGGGTGCCGGTGGTGGTCTCGAGTGCGCTGGACACGGCTGTGGGGATGTCCGCGGGACTGGCGGCTGCGGCAGCCTTGCCCACGCTTCCGTTTGCCTGCGGCCTCGGCACGGGCGGCCTGTTCGTCCGGGATGTCGCGGTCACCGGAGCAGCCGTCGACGGCGCTTTGTCCGTTGGTGCCGTCGAGCCTGATCCGGTTCTGCTCGAGACGCTGGCCGCGCCCGCGGACCGGCGCGACTGGTGGTTGGAGAGGGCCAGGCGCTGCCATCGGATACTCGGCAGTAGAGACCTGCCGAATTTCGTATAGTCTCGGGCGCGACCTGATGAACATCAGTGAAGAATGAAGGGATCGAAAGTGGTTGCAGCTCTGAACGAAACCCTGCTCGAGGAATCACGGGTTCCCGCGGTCGTCGCGGACGTGCAGACCTTGATCGACGCAGAGGTTTCGGATAAGTCGGGGGCCTCAGGGCTGGCTCTCAAGGGTGGCTACGGCGCGGTCAAGAAGGTGAGCCCGTCCATCGTGCCGGACGCCGTCACCGCGCTTCTGCCGGCTTTCGTGGCAAAGCTCGAGCCGTACTGGCAGGAATTCTCGGCTTCCGGTGAAGGCAGCTTCGCCGATTTCATCAGCGCCCGCGGTGACGCGGTTGCCGATTCCCTCCTCGAGGTGACGGACGAGCGTATCGAAGGTAGCGACAAGGCCGTCGTCAAGTCGATGTACTCGAAGCTGCGCGGTTCGGCCAAGAAGCATGTGACTGCAGCTCTGCCGCGTCTGGGCGATGTGATCCAGAAGCACGCTGCATAAGCGAACGTAAGACAACGAGCGGCCCGGGAGTTTCTCCCGGGCCGCTCGTTTTTTTTGCATTCGTTTGTCAGTGAGCCGAATGTCCGTGGCGCCAGAAGCCGGTGAAGGTGATGTCCGTCTTGGCGAACTTTCGGTCGTTCACGAGATGCCGACGCAGCCCGGTGGTGAGTGCCTGTTCGCCGGCGACAAACGTGTAGGACGGCCCCTCGGGCAGTTCGGCGGCGCGGACGGTCTCGAGGGTCAGAACACCCGGCGTTGCGTGTTCGTCCTCGCGAACGAGCCAATGCACGTTGACGTTCGCCAACTCCGGAATGTCTTGCTTGTCTTCGATATTCGGAATCTCGACGAAGACCTCGGCACGCAGGTCTGCCGGCGCGGTTTCCAGAATGCCGATGATCGCCGGAAGTGCGCTCTCGTCGCCGACGAGCAGTTGCCACTTGGCCTCGGGTGTGGGGTTGTAGATGCAGCCTTCGTCGAGGAGTGCGACATTGTCGCCGGTCGACGCGGTGTCCGCCCACGCGGATGCCGGGCCGATGTCGCCGTGATAGGCGAAGTCGATGTCGATCTCCGTGGTCTCACCGAAGAGACCGGATCCGGCAGCACGGTAGGCGCGAATCGTGTAGTTGCGCACGACCGGTCGCGTGTCCTTGGACATCATCAGGTACTGCGCGTACCAGAGATTGCTTGCCGCGCTCGGCAACCGGAGTTCGCTCTGGCCGACCTGCGGGATGAACATGCGGAACCACTGATCGGCACCCATCGGTGCGATGGTGGACAGCTCTTCGCCGGCAATGGTCACCCGGATGAAGCTCGGGCTGATTCGTTTGTTCGCCACGACCTGCGCCGACACGATGCTGCGTGAGGCCGGTTTCACGAACTTGGCGCGCTTGGCCATGACTGGTTGCTCCCTGATTAGCTGTTACTCGTACCTAATCAGGTAACCCTAACCTGATTTACGGCCGGTGTGGAGTGGTGGGTCTGTCCTTTTCTACGACTTCGGGAGGAAGACCCCACTGCGCTCGGCCAAGTCGGCTCATCGGTGCGATTGCCGCGAAGTCCGGTAACCCGTCGTCGGCGACAGCCTCGGGACGTACTGCGACCGCGACCACATTTCCCATCACGACAAATGAATTACCGACCTCGATGACCTGGTGAAGCGTGCATTCGATGGCGATCGGGGAGTCGGCGACCCGGACAGGGCGAACCCGCTCGCTCGGCTCGCTACGGATGTTCAACTCGAGAAATTCGTCGGCCTCGGCGTCGTAGAAGGCCGAACTCTTGTTCACCACGTCTGCGAGCGTGGCGGTCGCCAGGTTGATCACGAATTCGCCGGTCGCTTCGATGTTGCGCAGACTGTCCTTGCGTCCGACCGACGTGAACTGCACGATCGGCGGCGCCGAACTTGCCACGGTGAAAAAGCTGTACGGAGCCAGATTGCCGACGCCGTCCGCCGACAGGGTGGACACCCAGGCAATCGGCCGGGGGACCACCGAAGCGGTGAGTAACTGATAGAACCGGCGGGGTTCGAGCTCGGCTGGATCGAAGAGTGTGCGCACCCACACATAATGCCGCTGTCCCCGCCCCTGGGCATGCTTGCACCCGAACATCTGACACTCTTGAAGGCGTGAATCCGTCCACTGCACAAGCCACAGCCGTCGTCGACGAACTGGTTCGTGGTGGCGTGCGTGAAGTCGTGCTGTGTCCAGGCTCTCGCAACGCGCCCCTCGCATTTGCCCTCCAGGCCGCCGATCTCGACGGCCGGTTGCGTCTGCACATGCGGATCGACGAGCGGACAGCAGGCTTTCTGGCACTCGGACTGGCAATCGCCGGGAAACGACCGGTCCCCATCGTGATGACCTCCGGGACCGCCGTCGCAAACCTCGGACCGGCTGTCCTCGAGGCGAACTACGCGCGAGTGCCGCTGGTGGTCCTGAGCGCCAACCGGCCGTACGAGATGCTCGGCACCGGCGCCAACCAGACCGTCGAGCAGCTCGGGCTCTTCGGCAGTCAAGTTCGCGCAACCATCAGCCTGGGATTGGCCGAGGACGATTCGACGCAGAACAGCCAGTGGCGCTCGGCGGTCTGCCGGGTCCTCGCCGCTGCCCGCGGAACCAGATCCGGAAACGCGGGTCCGGTGCATTTCGACATCCCGCTCCGTGAGCCGCTGGTGCCGGACGTGCACGTCCATGGCCCGGTTCCGGAGGGCCGTCCCGGCGGTGCAGCCTGGACCACCACGCAGAACGCGACGCTCGATGTTCCGGTCGATCTGGACCTCACCGCAGATACGGTGGTCATTTCCGGACACGGCAGCGCACTTCGGCCTGAGCTGGCCGGCCTGCCGACGGTGGCCGAGCCGACGGCTCCGATGCACGGGATCGCACTGCATCCACTCGCGCTCTCGCAACTCAAGCCCAAGCAGGCGATCATCACCGGCCGCCCGACGTTGCATCGTCAGGTCTCGAAGGTTTTGGCCGATCCGAGCGTCGACGTCTACGCGCTGACCACCGGGCCGCGCTGGCCCGACGTATCCGGCAACGTGCTCGCCACGGGAACCAGGGCAGTGGTCACCGGGACGCCCGATCCCGCCTGGATTGCTCGATGCGCCGCGCTGACCGAACACGCCGAAACTGCCGTCCGCAAGCAACTCGACGCCCACCCCAAAGCCACTGGTCTGCACGTGGCAGCTGCCGTGATGGATGCACTCGCGGACGGCGACCAGCTTCTGCTCGGCGCGTCCAACCCCGTTCGCGACGCGGCCCTCGTGAGCTATCCCAAGCCCGCCGTGCGGGTGCTGTCCAATCGCGGGGTCGCAGGTATCGACGGCACCGTCTCGGCGGCGGTCGGTGCCGCACTGGCATACGAGGGCGGCCGGACCGTCGCGCTCATGGGCGACCTGACCTTCCTGCACGACGCGTCCGGGCTGCTGATCGGGACCGGTGAGCCGAGGCCGAGCGACCTCACCATCGTCGTGGCCAACGACGACGGCGGCGGCATCTTCGAACTCCTCGAACAAGGCGACCCGCAGTACGCCGGTGTCTTCGAGCGAGTGTTCGGAACACCGCACGGCATGGACCTCGCTGCGCTGTGCGCGGCCTACCGCGTGCCGCACGCAGCCGTCACCGTCGACGCCCTGGCAACGACGCTGGCGCAACCCGCAAACGGCATTCGTGTGCTCGAAGTCGCAACAGATCGCAGTGGACTGCGCGAACTCCACGCTTCCGTGCGGGCACAGCTGTGACGCAAACGGTTCTGCGGCGCTTCCGCATCGGCGTACTCGTGGTTGCGGTCGGCATTTCGGTGCTCGCGGTGATCCTGGTTCTCGGTGCCTGGCGCAACGATCGGACCATCGAATCGAACATGGGGACCGCAACTGCCGAGGTGCTCTCGGCAGGCTCGCTACGTTCGGCGATCAGCTTCGTGACACCAGACGGCGCGAATCACAACCCTGAACTCGGCGTGCTCTACCCCACCAATCTGACTGTGGGACAACGCATCGAGGTGGAGTACTCCAAAGCCGACCCTGATTTGGTCCGGGTAGCGGGACGCAACGCGACGGTGGCGCTGATCCCGGCAGGATCGGTGATCGTCGTGACGTGGCTCCTGGCTGGACCGTCGATCTGGTACCTGCGCAAGCGGGAAGCGGGAGCTCCGGGATCGGCGCCGGTCGCCTCGAGTTAGTTCGCGCTTCGCCGGAACTTCACACGAACATGACGTGGACTTTTCCTGGCCCTGTCACCGTTCTCGGTGTGAGAGTAGCCATCGTTGCGGAGTCATTCCTGCCCAACATGAACGGCGTCACCAACTCGGTACTACGCGTGCTCGAACACCTCGATCGCACTGGCCACGACGCCATGGTCATTGCGCCGGACACTGTCGGATCCGACACCTCTGCCGCCACCGAACACGAAGGTGTTCAGGTGGTTCGGGTGCCCGCCGTCATGGTGCCCAAAGTCAGTTCACTCCCCGTCGGCCTGCCACAACCGCGTCTGACGACGGCCGTGCGGACCTTCGCGCCCGACGTGGTCCATCTGGCGTCGCCGTTCCTGCTCGGCGCCGGGGGAGTGGCCGTCGCCAAGCGGCTCGCGATACCCACCGTCGCGGTTTACCAGACCGACGTCGCCGGATTTGCCGAAAGCTACGGTCTCGGCGTCACCAGTCGCGCCGCGTGGGCGTGGACCCGTCGAATCCACAAGAGCTGCAACAGGACCCTTGCACCCTCCACGTCGGCAGTCGACGCCCTCGAAGAGCACGGCATTCCGCGCGTGCACCGGTGGGCCCGCGGCGTCGACGCACAACGATTCGCGCCTTCGCGTCGTAGCTCGGCGTTGCGGCAGTCCTGGATCGGCGACAGCGACAGGTTGGTGGTCGGCTTCGTCGGTCGCCTCGCGCCCGAAAAGCATGTCGAGCGACTGGCCGTGCTGGCGGCCGATCCCAGCGTGCAGATCGTGATCGTCGGAGACGGCCCGGATCGCGAGAACCTACGACGACTGATGCCGGATGCGATCTTCACCGGACAACTCGGCGGTACCGCGCTGGCCGACGCCTATGCGAGCCTGGACGTATTCGTTCACCCCGGCGAGCACGAAACTTTCTGCCAGGCGGTTCAGGAAGCCCTCGCGAGCGGTGTACCTGTCGTCGGACCGGACGCCGGCGGACCACGTGACCTGATCTCGCATTGCCGCAACGGCTACCTCCTGCCGACGGACAGGTTCACCGAACTCCTGCCAAGCGCCGTCGACGCACTTCGTCAGCGTGATCTGCGGGTGCAGTTCGGCTCCGCGGCGAGGCGCTCGGTGCTGCACCGGACCTGGCCGGCAATCTGCGAAGAGTTGCTCCGTCACTACGAGGACGTGCAGGGCCTCGGGCGGCGAACGGGTGCCAGAGCAGCCTGAACGCCCTCGCTGCCCGAGGGTTGGTAGCGTTTCGGGTGTGGCCACTACACACGGAACCCGAGCAACTCTCGAGAAGCAACCGCACGAAGTCGCGTCGATGTTCGACGACGTCGCGGAGCGATACGACCTCACCAACACCGTGCTGTCCTTCGGCCAGGACAAGGGTTGGCGCAAGGCCACCCGCGAAGCCCTCGACCTCAAGCCGGGCGAGAAGGTACTCGACCTCGCCGCCGGCACCGGAGTCTCGACCGTCGAACTGGGGCGCTCCGGTGCCTGGTGCGTCGCCACCGATTTCTCCAAGGGAATGCTCAAGGCCGGAATCTCGCGCAAAGTTCCGATGGTCGCAGGTGACGCGATGTACCTGCCCTATGCCGACAACGTGTTCGATGCCGCGACGATTTCCTTCGGCCTGCGCAACGTCTCCGACTTCGAAGCCGGACTGCGCGAGATCGCCCGCGTCACCAAGCCGGGCGGACGTCTCGTCGTCAGCGAGTTCTCGACGCCCGTTTTCGGGCCCTTCCGCACGGTCTACATGGAGTACCTCATGAGGGCGCTCCCGCAGGTCGCACGCACCGTCAGCAGCAACCCCGACGCCTACGTCTACCTCGCCGAATCGATCCGTGCCTGGCCGACCCAGGAAGAGCTGGCACGGAAGATCGAGGCTGCCGGGTGGAAGAACGTCAAGTGGCGCAACCTCACCGGCGGCATCGTGGCGCTGCATTACGCCACTGCCTGACCCTGCTGTGCGCCTTTATTAACCGCGGGCGGTTAATAAAGGCGCACAGCACTTGCTCAGCCGAACAGCGGTCGGGAGTCGATCTTTCTCGACGCGGCCCCCGACGCACGCCATGCCTTCGCCGTCAGATCGGCGTCGGCGTCGGTGACGAGGTTCCCCATCACCCGAACGGCGACCGTCATCAGTGCCCGTGAGCGCATCGCAATCGGGCCCGAGGCGGGCAGGAATTGCGGAACCGTCAGCAGGCCTGCGAGTCGGCGCGCGACCGAGAACGCCTGCCCGTAATGCTCCCGAAGCACGGTCGGCCACAGCTCCGTGAGGTCGTCGGCGCCGAGCTGTTCGACCACCAGACGTCCGCCTTCGAGGCCGTAGTCGATGCCCTCACCGTTGAGCGGGTTCACGCACGCTGCGGCGTCGCCGATCACGGCCCAGTTGCGTCCGGCGATGTTGGAGACGGCGCCGCCCATGGGTAGCAAAGCCGAAGCGACGGAATGAATTTCGCTGCTCCACTGCCACTCGGTTCGGCGCTGGTCGGTGTACAAGTCGAGCAAGGGACGCAGAGCACCCGGCGCCGGGCGCTTGGACGTCGCCAGTGTCCCGACGCCGATGTTCACCTCGCCGGTGCCGAGCGGGAAGATCCAGCCGTACCCCGCCTGCAACGTGCCCTCGGCGTCCCGCAGTTCCAGATGCGAGGTGATCCACGGGTCGGCGCTGCGCGGCGTCGCGACGTAAGCGCGTGCCGCGACGCCGTACGCGGTGTCCCGGTGCCACTGCCGTCCCAGCTTCTTGCCGAGCGTCGAGCGAACGCCGTCGGCGATGATCAGCGTCCGGCAACGAAGAGTGCTGCGTCCCGAGGGGCCGGCGAGTACGACGGCGGCTACTCGATCACCGTCGAGTTCGACGTCGACGGCCTTGGTGCCCTCGACCATGACCGCGCCGGATTCGACGGCGCACCGGCGAATGGCGTCGTCGAGTTCGGTCCGGGGGATCGCACTGCCGATCGGCGGGAACGACGTCCCTGGCCACTCGAGTTCGAGTTCTTGGCCGAAGCCGGACAACCGCAGGCCCTTGTTCGTCGTATGTGACCGAACCCACTCGCCGAGGCCGAGGAGATCCAGTTCGGCCACGGCGCGCGGAGTGAGTCCATCACCACAAGTCTTGTCTCGCGGGAACACGGCAGCGTCCACCAGCACGACGTCTCGGCCGCTGCGGGCGGCCCATGCCGCGGCCGAAGAACCCGCGGGACCTGCGCCGATGACCACAATGTCGGTTTCGGTCGGAAGCGAATCGACGACGGGGGACTGCTCTTCTACGGACACACTCACATCTTCCCAGGCTCGCGATCGCCACCGTGGCGAGGCCGTCCCGAGTGCGAACCGCTAGGTTCACTACCGTGGGAACCGAGCCGTCACTGACGACAGGAATGGGTACTGACATCGTGAGCACCGAAAAGACTGCTGCCGACGCAACCGCATCGAGCACCGTCGTTGCAGGCATCGACCTGGGCGACGAACAGCTCGCCGCAGTAGTGCGTGGTGGACTCTCCGATGTCGAGGAGTTGTTGGTCAGCGAGCTGTCCGACGGCGAAGACTTCCTCACCGAGGCCGCGCTGCATCTCGCGCGAGCCGGGGGAAAGCGCTTCCGTCCGTTGTTCACGATCCTGACCGCGCAACTCGGACCGGTGCCGAACGATCCGTCGATCATCACCGCAGCGACTGTCACCGAACTCGTTCACCTGGCGACGCTCTATCACGACGACGTCATGGACGAGGCGTCCATGCGGCGCGGAGCACCCAGCGCCAACGCCCGCTGGGGAAACAGCGTGGCGATCCTGGCCGGCGACTATCTGTTCGCGCACGCATCACGCCTGGTATCGACGCTCGGACCTGAAGCCGTTCGGATCATCGCCGAAACCTTCGCCGAGCTGGTCACCGGCCAGATGCGCGAGACGATCGGCGTCAAGAAGGAACAGGATCCGGTCGAGCATTACCTCAAGGTCGTGTGGGAGAAGACCGGTTCGCTCATCGCTGCATCCGGACGATTCGGCGGCACCTTCTCCGGCGCCGACGCAGCTCACATCGAGCGCCTCGAGCGCCTGGGTGACGCCGTCGGCACCGCGTTCCAGATCTCCGACGACATCATCGACATCTCCTCCGTATCGGCGCAGTCCGGCAAGACTCCGGGCACCGACCTGCGCGAGGGTGTCCATACCCTGCCCGTCCTGTACGCGTTCCGCGAAGAAGGAGCCGACGCAGATCGCCTGCGGGAGCTGCTCGCGGGCCCGGTCACCGAAGACGCACTGGTAGAAGAAGCTCTCGAACTCCTCGAGCGTTCGCCGGGCATGGTCAAGGCGAAGGCAAAGCTGGGCGAGTACGCAGTCTCGGCAAAGGCCCAGTTGGCCGAGCTCCCGCAGGGACCGGCGAATGAAGCGCTCGTGCGCCTCGTGGACTACACGATCGAACGAGTCGGCTGACACACCTGGGGTGAAACCCTGACGACCCTGGGTGGGAACCCTGATGACCCTGTCCTTCGTTGACTGAACAGAACCGGTGCATACGCCGGGAGTTCGGGTGAGCCTTCGGCTCCAGCGAGGCAAGAGGTGAGCAGTTTGCACGGCTACGCGAACGGTGCGAAGACATTCGGGTTGTTGGTGGGGATGTCAGCGCTGATCGTCTTCATCGGTTCGCTGTTCAACAGCCCGTTCCTTCTGTGGGGATCCGTTCTGTTTGCCGTCGGCATGAATGCCTACGTGTACTTCAACAGCGACAAGCTGGCGCTTCGATCGATGCGCGCCCAGCCCATCACCGAGGTCGAGGCACCGGCGATCTACCGGATCGTGCGCGAACTCGCCACGACGGCGCACCAACCGATGCCCAGGCTGTACGTCAGCCCCACGAACGCCCCGAACGCGTTTGCCACCGGTCGTAGCCCTCGGCACGCCGCGGTGTGCGTGACCAGCGGCATCATGCAGATCCTGAACGAACGCGAACTGCGCGCCGTACTCGGGCACGAACTCTCTCACGTCTACAACCGGGACATTTTGATCTCGTCCGTGGCCGGCGCGATGGCCAGCGTCATCTCGGGCCTGGCCAACTTCGCGATGTACGCGAGCATCTTCGGTGGCCGAGGGAACGGGCAGGGAAGTAATCCGATCGCCTTGCTGCTCGTCTCCCTACTGGGACCGATCGCGGCAACCGTGGTCAAGCTGGCCGTCTCGCGCTCTCGCGAGTATCAGGCTGATCAATCGGGAGCCGAGCTCACCGGTGACCCATTGGCGTTGGCGTCGGCGCTGCGCAAGCTCGAGTCGGGCGTGGCAGCCGCGCCGTTGCCGCCTGAGCCCAAGCTCGCGGCGCAGTCACACCTGATGATTGCCAACCCCTTCAGAGCGGGGGACAAGGTGAGCAAGCTGTTCTCGACGCATCCGCCCATGGCGGATCGTATCGAGCGTTTGGAGAAGATGGCCGGGATGTAGGGCCTTCGGCCCCTGTGCGCGGTTAGGTAGTCCCAGGACTCCTTAACCGCGCACAGGGGCGCAGCCCCTACTACCGGTAGTTCACGAACTGCAGGGCGATCCCGAAGTCCTCACCCTTGAGCAGGGAGATGACGCCCTGGAGGTCGTCGCGCTTCTTGCTGCTCACACGAAGTTCCTCACCCTGGATCTGCGCCTTGACGCCCTTGGGGCCCTCGTCGCGAATCTTCTTGGTGATCTTCTTCGCGTTCTCGCTGCTGATGCCCTGGACCAAGGTTCCGGACAGCTTGTAGATCTTTCCGGACTGCGCCGGCTCGCCGGCATCGAATGCCTTCAGCGAGATGTCACGACGGATCAACTTCTCCTTGAACACGTCGAGGGCGGCCAGCAGTCGCTCCTCGGTGTCGGCGTTCAACGTGATCGTCTCTTCACCAGACCACTCGATCGACGCTCCCGTGTTTCGGAAGTCGAAACGCGTGGTCAACTCCTTGGCAGCCTGATGCAGGGCGTTGTCCACCTCTTGACGGTCAACCTTGCTCACCACGTCGAAGGACGAATCAGCCACTTCACACTCCCGCTTTCCGGTAGTTCACGAACATCGAGTTCTGCCCACCTTCCATACCGGTGGACACCTCGACGTTATCGGGTCGGCACCGCCCGTTACCACCCGGTTTGCAAAATGGGGGTGTGTTCGTTGTATTCTTCTCACCGCACCGAGGAAGCCGTTTTCGGCCGCCGCACGTCGCGATATACTTGCGAATGCGCCGGATCGAAGCCTGGTGCAAGCACGGCAGATTGCCCGAGCGGCCAATGGGAGCGGACTGTAAATCCGTCGGCTTATGCCTACGTAGGTTCGAATCCTACATCTGCCACACCAAGTCAGCCCCGATTCTCTTTACGAGAGTCGGGGCTGACTTTTTTGTGCTTGCTTCGAGGTCGGGTGGGCGTTGGTGACGCCGGCGTCGGCTGCGGCTCAGGGGCCTCGGGAGTGCTTCTGGGGATGCCTTCGGGGGAGTGCGGGGACAAGTTGGTTCCCGCAAAGCCCTCGCCAGCGGCCCCGATCGGTGCAACAATGGGCTCCGGCACCATTTTTGCCCCGATGACCAGCGGATTTGGTGCTGGCGCTCGTTCGTGTGTAATCTTTCGGAGGCTTCAAGAGAGCGGCAACGCACTCCTGAGCCACGCCCCCTTAGCTCAGTCGGTAGAGCGTTTCCATGGTAAGGAAAAGGTCAACGGTTCGATTCCGTTAGGGGGCTCGCTGGATTGTGGTGCCGTGCTTTCCGCGCGACACTCGACACCGAGGCGGTGTAGCTCAGTTGGTAGAGCAAACGACTCATAATCGTTGCGTCGCCGGTTCAAGTCCGGTCACCGCTACACAATATGCATGATCCACCCTGATTGCTCGTAATCAGATACACCCGAAAGAAGGCATCCCGTGGCCTCCTCGACCGACGTTCGGCCCAAGATCACCTTGGCCTGCGAGGTATGCAAGCACCGCAACTACATCACCAAGAAGAATCGGCGCAACGACCCCGATCGCCTGGAGCTCAAGAAGTTCTGCCCCAACTGCGGAACTCACCAGTCGCATCGCGAGTCGAAGTAGTAAGTCCTTAACAGGACGACGATTTTCGCGGAAGACCCTCTCTGGGCCTGCGTCTTCGGGTCCTAGCTAGAAGAGAGTCTCACCGCGTGACAGATTTGCAAGAGAACCAGGCAGCGGCCGAGGTCCCTACGGACCCGGCCGCTCATGCCGTCCAGATGGTCGGTCACCACTATCGTGTCGAAGACTTCTACGAGGTCGGACGCGAGAAGGTGCGCGAGTTCGCTCGCGCCGTCCAGGACGCGCATCCTGCGCACTACGACGAATCGGCAGCCAAAGGCCTCGGATACGACGGCCTGATTGCTCCCATTACGTTCGTCGCCATCGTGGGTGCCATTGCTCAGCGACGTCTGTTCGAAGAGATCGTCACAGGCTACGACTTGAGTCAGATTCTTCAGACCGATCAGCGACTGGTGCTGCACAAGCCCATGCAGGTCGGTGACCGACTCTTCTGCGATGTTTTCCTGGATTCGTTCAGGCAGGCCGCAGGTAGCGACATCATCGTGACCAAGAACATCATCACCGATCAGAACGACGAAGCAGTTGTCACCACGTGGACAACGCTTGTTGCTCGAACGGGTGGGGAAGTGGACGAGAACATCGCCCACGCAGTCAAGGACGTGATGATGCATGTCGCTTCGTAAATTTTCCGACGTGAGTGTCGGCGAACTTCTCCCCGAGAAGTCCGTCACCCTGACGCGTGGAAACCTCGCCAACTACGCGGGTGTTTCGGGAGATCCCAATCCGATTCACTTCAGTGACGAGGTCGCACGACTTGCCGGCTTGCCGGACGTCGTCGCGCACGGCATGCTCTCCATGGGCATCGGTGCCGGTTACGTCACCGAATGGCTGGGAGATCCGGGTGCAGTGACCGAGTACAACGTACGGTTCACGAGCCCGGTGATCGTGGCAGCCGACAAGGCTGCCGAGATCGAGTTCACCGCCAAGGTGAAGTCGATCGACGAAGAAAGCAAGACCGCAGTACTGGCAATCGTGGCCAAGTCCGAAGGTAAGAAGATCTTCGGTCGTGCCACCGCCACGGTCCGTCTAGCCTGATCGCAGGGCGGATTGTGTTTGTTCCGGGGCTTTGAAGTACACTGAGATTTCTGGGATTCCTCAGCGCTGCGCGCTGCCCTGAATGTTGCAAGACATTCACCTCGGGTAGCGCGTATGTTGTGTGATCGCAGAACGGTTGATTCAGGCAGGGTTCACCTGTCGATGTCAACCAAAGGGGCGTAGCTCAACTGGCAGAGCAGCGGTCTCCAAAACCGCAGGTTGCAGGTTCAAGTCCTGTCGCCCCTGCCCCCGGATGCCAGCGACTGAGAGGAACGACGTGAGCGAGGAGCGCGCCAAGCGCGACGCCGACACTTCGGATGCGGAGACTTCAACGTCTGCCGATTCGACCGGTGTCGACGACACTGCAGCTGACGCGACTACGCGTTCCGATCTGTCGTTGGACAAGGACGGTGCCGAGAAGGCTCCCTCCGCATCCAGTGGGGTTTCCAACAAGCCGACCGGCAAGCGCGCTGCACGCGGCGCCTCGGTCAGCGCGTCCACCGTGAAGACTCCGGCCCGGACGGCATCCCGGACATCTTCGGCCAAGCCGACTGCAACGAACCCCGGCAAGAAGCCCAAGGCGAAGAAGGACAACATCTTCAAGCGCCTGCGCAAATTCTTCCGCGAGGTCATCGCAGAACTCCGTAAGGTCATCTGGCCGAACCGCAAGCAGATGATCACCTACACCAGCGTCGTGCTGACGTTCGTGGTCTTCATGGTCGCTTTCATCAGCGGCGTCGATATCGCTGTGATCAAGGGTGTCACCTGGCTGTTCGGCTGATCGCCGTAGCAGTCGGGCGTCTTTGCCTGCGAGCGCGACAAGACCCGACCCGGGTCCGAGTAACGAGAGGAAGCGAGTGCCCCAGTGAGCACCCCCGAGAACGACACGAATGAGGCTTTGGCCGAAGAGCGTGTTTCTGCCGAGGCGGCAGCCGAAGTAGACGTCGTGGTTGCCGAAGGCACCGATGCAGACGTTGCCGAAGGCACTGATGCAGACGCTGCAGCGACCGAGGACGTCATCTCCGACGATGCCGAGAACTCCGACGAGGCCGCTCCCGCCGCCGAGCTCGAGGTCGAGGATCCCGTTGCCGAACTCAAGGCTGCGCTGCGTCGCGCCCCGGGTGACTGGTACGTCATCCACTCGTACGCCGGTTACGAGAACAAGGTCAAGACCAACCTCGAGACTCGCGTTCAGAACCTCGACGTCGGTGACTACATCTTCCAGGTGGAAGTTCCCACCGAAGAGGTCACCGAGATCAAGAACGGCCAGCGCAAGCAGGTCAATCGCAAGGTTCTGCCCGGATACATCCTCGTTCGCATGGAGCTCAACGACGAGTCGTGGGGCGCAGTGCGCAACACGCCTGGCGTCACCGGTTTTGTCGGTGCCACGTCGCGTCCCTCGCCGCTGACCCTCAACGAGGTCGTCAAGTTCCTGCTCCCGCAGCAGGAGCAGAAGAAGCAGCAGGCTGCAGCGGCCGCCGTCGCAGCAGGCGAGGCACCGTCCGAGTCCTTCGGCAAGCCCCTCATCGAGGTCGACTTCGAGGTCGGCGAGTCGGTCACCGTCATGGACGGCCCGTTCGCAACCCTTCCGGCCAGCATCAGCGAGGTCAACGGCGAGCAGCAGAAGCTCAAGGTTCTCGTGTCGATCTTCGGTCGTGAAACCCCGGTTGAGCTCAACTTCAACCAGGTCGCGAAGATCTGACCACCCCAAAACTTGCAATTTGTTCGACGCAAGACACACACCCAAGCTAGAAACTAGGAACTAGAGATGCCCCCAAAGAAGAAGAAGCTCGCCGGGCTCATCAAGCTGCAGATCCAGGCAGGTCAGGCTAACCCTGCACCTCCCGTGGGTCCCGCGCTCGGTCAGCACGGCGTGAACATCATGGAGTTCTGCAAGGCCTACAACGCGGCGACTGAGTCCCAGCGCGGCAACGTTGTGCCGGTCGAGATCTCGGTCTACGAAGACCGGACCTTCGATTTCAAGCTGAAGACCCCTCCCGCCGCCAAGCTGCTCCTCAAGGCAGCCGGCGTCGCCAAGGGCTCCGGCGAACCGCACAAGACCAAGGTTGCCTCGGTGACCATGGATCAGGTGCGCGAAATCGCGAAGACCAAGGCTGAAGACCTCAATGCCAATGACATCGAGCAGGCCGCGAAGATCATCGCCGGCACCGCTCGTTCCATGGGCATCACGGTCCAGGGCTAATAGTCCGCTCCACAGCACTACGTGGGAGGGCCGGCCAGGCCCCGACCACAACTGAACCATTCACCACTGCACAGGTAATTCGCTGCAGTGATAAGTAAGGACAGAACAAATGGCAAAGCGCAGCAAGGCGTACCTCGCCGCCGCTGAGAAGATCGACGCAGACAAGCTCTACAGCCCGCTTCAGGCTGCAAAGCTCGCCAAGGAGACGTCGTCCACCAAGATGGATGCAACCGTTGAGGTTGCAGTTCGTCTGGGCGTCGACCCCCGTAAGGCTGACCAGATGGTCCGCGGAACGGTCAACCTGCCCCACGGCACCGGTAAGACCGCTCGCGTCATCGTGTTCGCTGTTGGCGAGAAGGCAGCAGAGGCCGAGGCTGCAGGCGCTGACGTAGTCGGTGCAGAAGACCTGATCGAGCGCATCCAGGGTGGATGGGTCGATTTCGACGCCGCAATCGCGACTCCTGATCAGATGGCCAAGGTCGGCCGCATCGCCCGTGTCCTCGGACCGCGTGGCCTGATGCCGAACCCGAAGACGGGCACCGTCACGGCGGATGTCACCAAGGCTGTCAACGACATCAAGGGCGGAAAGATCAACTTCCGCGTCGACAAGCAGGCCAACCTGCACTTCGTCATCGGCAAGGCATCGTTCGACGATGAGAAGCTGGTGGAGAACTACGGCGCAGCCCTGGACGAGATCCTGCGTGCGAAGCCCTCGTCGGCCAAGGGTCGCTACGTGAAGAAGATCACGGTCTCGACCACCACCGGTCCGGGCATCCCGGTGGATCCGAACCGTACTCGCAACCTCCTCGAGGATGCTGCAGACGCGTAAGCAGTCCGCATACGAACAAGAAGGCCGGCAGGGATCACTCCCTGCCGGCCTTCTTGTCTGTTTCGGGAGAGGGTGATCCCTGCCGGTGGTATCGGTCCAACGGGGGTATCGATCCAACGGTGGTATCGATCTAACGGTGGCATCATCGGGGTATGCACGAAGCGTTCCAGTTCCTCGGAAACTTTTGGTGGCTGATCTTCGTTTTCGGCGGCACCATCGGTGGGGCGCTGAAAGGTGTCGCGGTTGCCAACGAAAGGCGGATCGAGCGCCGGCAAGAGCGCTTCCGGCTCAAGCAGGAGACCAAGGTCGCCATCGCGCAGGCCAACGCACAACATCACGCCGACGAAGAAACACAGCGCCGAGAGCTGGCCAAGGCCATCGAGCAGCACGATGCGGTCGACGCCCGATGGTTCTCGTACGAGCTCGATCCGGTCACACTGCTCGACACTCCGATGATGACGGACATGCGTGAGCCTTTGACGGCCGATTTTCATCGAGCCAAATATCGTGCCGATCTGCTCCGTCCAGGCAATCCGGAGACGATGATCGGTAACCAGCAGGCACAAACCGAGTACCGCGAGGCGGTGCACGCTTACTCGATCGCCTTCGAGATCGCGGAAGCGGAGGCGAAGCGTCGCCGACGGAGCGGATTCACCCTCGACGAACAAGAGCGCCTGGTACGGGCGCAACGTCTGCTGCGCCTGGCCATGGACGATGGCGCGACGCCACAGGAACGTCAGAGTGCGTATCGGAAGGCTCACAAAGAACTCGACGGGCTGCTGGTGCTGCCGGACCGAGCTCGGGCAGAGATCGAACACAAGATCGCCAGGGCCATCGGTGCTTGAAGAAACCGGGTGCTTGAAGAAACCGGGTGCTTGAAGAAACCGGGTGCTTGAAGAAACCAGCTGCGTGACGAGGCCGATTTGGTTATGCAGCGAGTAGTCAGGTAGTCTTCGACGCGGAGTTCAGTGCTGGATATGAACTTCACCCCAAAATCATGTTCTACCCAAGACCGTTGGTGATTGCACTCAGTAATGAGTGTGGTTGAAAGTCCGGGAGTGCCCGGCGGCCCACGTAGGTGAACGAGGTAGGGGGATAGCTTGATGTAGTGGTTCTACAGTTTGCCTGGTTATGCACTGCTTTGCGTTGCATCGTTACGCTGATTCGTAAGCCTCTTCTTCATGTTTCCTCTGTACGCCCCGTGCGCTTGCGCCGGGGCGTTTTGCATGTCGCGGACTGTGTCTTCTCGGGTTCACCCGATGAGGTGCAGCGGTTCCTGAGTGGGACAACGACTGTCACGAGAGGAGGCGAAGTATGGCAAAGCCTGAGAAGGTTTCCGCAGTTGCGGAAATCACCGAGCAGTTCAAGGGTTCGACCGCCGCTGTGGTCACGGAATACCGTGGCCTTTCGGTTGGCAACATCACGACACTGCGACGCGCTCTCGGAGAAGGTGCCACCTACTCCGTCGCCAAGAACACCCTGGTCAAGCGTGCCGCCGCAGAGGCTGGCATCGAGGGCCTTGATGACCTGTTCGTTGGTCCGACCGCCATTGCATTCATCAAGGGCGAACCGGTCGACGCTGCGAAGGCTCTGAAGAACTTCGCTAAGGACAACAAGGCGCTCATCATCAAGGGCGGCTACATGGACGGCGCTGCGCTGTCCGTGGAAGAGGTCAACAAGATCGCGGATCTCGAATCCCGCGAAATCCTGTTGGCAAAGCTTGCCGGCGCGATGAAGGGCAACTTGGCAAAGGCCGCAGGCCTGTTCAATGCTCCCGCTTCGCAGATGGCCCGTTTGGCCGCTGCCCTGCAGGAGAAGAAGGCCGCAGAAGGCGGAGCCGCAGAGGCCCCCGCAGAGGCTGCCACCGAGGCTCCGGCCGAGGCCGAAGCCGAAAGCTGATCCGCACCCGCGCATCACTGCTATAACCCCGCCCGGTCGCGGATCAGCGACATGGGACTTACAGGAAGGACCGCCACAATGGCGAAGCTCAGCACCGAAGAGTTGTTGGACCAGTTCAAGGAGCTCACCCTCCTCGAGCTCTCGGAGTTCGTTAAGGCATTCGAGGAGACCTTCGAGGTCACCGCTGCTGCTCCCGTCGCCGTCGCGGCTGCAGGCGCACCGGCTGCCGGCGCAGAAGCTGCTGAAGAGCAGGACGAGTTCGACGTCGTCCTCGAGTCGGCTGGCGACAAGAAGATCCAGGTCATCAAGGTCGTCCGTGAGGTCGTTTCCGGCCTCGGCCTGAAGGAAGCCAAGGACCTCGTCGAGAGCGCTCCGAAGGCCATCCTCGAGAAGGTTGCCAAGGACGCCGCAGAGGCTGCCAAGGAAAAGCTCGAAGCTGCCGGCGCAAAGATCGTCATCAAGTAAGACGGTTTTCCCGCTGCTCTTCGCGAGTAGTAACGAAGAGGGCCACTCCCCACGGGGAGTGGCCCTCTTTTTTTGAACTTTTTTCGCGGGTGATATGTCGGAATCCATGCAGGTGGGAGGGGTGCCCGAACTAGGCTGTGACCTGAATTGTGCTTCTTCCCTACTCGTTAGTAGTATTCGCAGTCACGGGTACCACTCCCATGCGATAGAGTGACCCAACCCACACGGGTGCATGCATGCAACGGACGTCGCGGAGGTAATGGTGGGAGTCGAGGTAGCGGTACAAGGACTGACAAAGTCTTTCGGGTCGCAGAGGATTTGGCAGGACGTGTCGTTGACACTTCCCGCGGGTGAGGTCAGCGCACTGCTCGGGCCTTCGGGTACCGGTAAGTCGGTGTTCCTGAAGTCCCTGATCGGACTGCTCCGCCCTGAACAAGGCTCCATTGTCATCGACGGCACGGACATCCTGCAGTGCTCCTCCAAGGAGCTCTACGAGATCCGCAAGCTGTTCGGCGTTCTGTTCCAGGACGGCGCACTGTTCGGCTCGATGAACTTGTACGACAACATCGCATTCCCGCTTCGTGAGCACACCAAGAAGTCGGAATCCGATATCCGCAAGATCGTGATGGAGAAGCTCGATCTCACGGGTCTGGTCGGCGCCGAGGACAAGCTTCCCGGTGAGATCTCCGGCGGTATGCGCAAGCGTGCCGGTCTTGCGCGTGCACTCGTTCTCGATCCCGAGATCATCCTCGTCGACGAGCCTGACTCCGGTCTGGATCCGGTGCGTACGACGTACATCAGCCAGACGCTGATCGACATCAACGCCCAGTCGGACGCGACGATTCTGATCGTCTCGCACAACATCAACCTCGCACGCACGGTGCCGGACAACATCGGCATGCTCTTCCGTCGTCAGTTGGTGATGTTCGGTCCTCGTGAGGTGCTGCTCACCTCTGACGAGCCCGTCGTCAAGCAGTTCCTCAATGGAACGATGATCGGTCCGATCGGTATGTCGGAGGAAAAGGACGAGGCTCAGATGGCGCACGAGCAGGCGCTCGTCGACGCCGGTCACCACGCCGGTGGTGTCGACGACGTCGAGGGCATCGTGCCGCAGATGAAGGCCACCCCCGGAAACCCGGAGCGTCAGGCTGTTCGTCGTCGCCAGGAGCGCGTCCGCCAGATCATGCACACCCTCCCAGCTAACGCTCAGGCGGCAATTCAGGACAGCCTCGACGAGGTTGACGGAACTGGGCAGTACGCTCCCCAGTACGCCGACGCGAGCGGCTATCAGGGGGAGTGGAACGACAACTCGCAAGACACGCAGGTCATTCCTGCATACGAGGGCGATCCCTACGGAAACACGACACACGGGCAAGGGTAGGCATATCGGATGGGGGTTACCCGCAACTCGGTTCTGAGTCCGGTCAACGGAGCATTAACTCAGGCCGGAAACATCGTCGAACTGTTTGTCGACGTCGTCAGGAATACGTTCCGGCGTCCATTTCAGTTCCGTGAGTTCATCGAGCAGGCCTGGTTCATCGCCAGCGTGACAATTTTGCCGACGGCATTGGTAGCCATTCCTTTCGGCGCCGTCGTCTCACTGCAGACCGGTTCGCTGATCAAGCAGTTGGGTGCAGAATCGTTCACCGGCGCTGCCAGCGTCCTGGCGGTGATCCAGCAGGGTAGCCCTCTGGTGACAGCATTGTTGGTCGCCGGTGCGGCCGGATCGGCCGTGACGGCCGACCTCGGTTCTCGAACCATTCGCGAAGAGATCGACGCGATGGAAGTCCTCGGAATCAATCCGATTCAGCGCCTGGTGGTTCCGCGTGTACTCGCGATGGTGCTGATCGCTGTGCTGCTCAACGGACTGGTGTCCGTAGTCGGTATCGCGGGTGGTTACTTCTTCAACGTGATCCTGCAGGGCGGTAACCCCGGTGCCTACATCTCGTCGTTCTCAGCTTTTGCGCAGCTACCGGACATTTGGAGCGGTGAGATCAAAGCCGCGGTGTTCGGTGTCATCGCCGGTGTGATCTCCGCGTACAAGGGACTCCACCCATCCGGTGGCCCGAAGGGCGTCGGTGAGGCGGTGAACCAGGCCGTCGTCATCACGTTCCTGCTGTTGTTCTTCGCCAATCTGATTCTGACGATGGTGTACCTCCAGATCGTGCCGGCGAAGGGATCTTGACCTAAATGACCATCGCACGAGGCCGCGGCGATCAGTTCCTGCTGAAGAGCCGCAAAGTTGCCAGAATTCCAGTGAACGCGTTGGACCGCGCGGGCGAGCAGATGTCGTTCTACGCGCGCGCCATCGCATGGACCCCGCGCACCCTGCATCGGTACCGGAAGGAGACGCTTCGGCTGCTCGCCGAAGTGACCTTCGGTAGCGGCGCGCTCGCAGTCATCGGCGGAACGATCGGTGTCATCGCGATGATGTCGGGATTCACCGGTGTCGTCGTCGGACTCCAGGGCTTCGCCGCTCTGGAGCAGTTGGGTAGCTCGGTCCTGACCGGCTTCCTGTCCGCATACGTCAACACCCGTGAGATCGCTCCGATCGTTGCGGCTCTTGCGCTCTCGGCCACGGTGGGTTGTGGTTTCACCGCTCAACTCGGTGCCATGCGAATCTCCGAAGAGATCGACGCACTGGAGGTCATGGCAGTTCCGTCAGTGCCGTTCCTGGTCACGACCCGCATGATCGCCGGCTTCGTCGCCGTCATCCCGCTGTACATCGTGGGTCTGCTTGCGGCGTACCTCGCGTCGCGAGTGATCAGTACCGTGTTCAACGGGCAGTCGACGGGCTCGTACGACCACTACTTCAATCTGTTCCTGCCACCGCAGGACGTGCTGTATTCGTTTGCGAAAGTCCTGGTCTTCGCCTTCGTGCTGATTCTGATCCACTGCTACTACGGGTTCCATGCCTCGGGTGGTCCCGCAGGCGTCGGCGTGGCCGTCGGCCGCGCTGTTCGTGCCGCAATCGTCACGATCGCCGTTCTCGACTTCTTCCTCAGCCTCGCAATCTGGGGCACCACGACGACAGTGAGGGTGGCCGGATGATCGAGGCTCCGTCAGTCCTGCGCCGCCGTGTGCTCGGACTCGTGTTCTTCGTGGTGCTGGCACTGTTCCTGGCCTTCACCATCGGAACCTTCAACAAGACGTTCAAGGACGTCGTGAAGATCGACCTCGTCACCGATACCGTCGGAAATGCATTGCCACCCAACGCGGACGTCAAGGTTCGTGGTCTGCTGGTCGGCGAGGTGCGATCCGCGTCGACAAAAGACGGCCAGGTCACCTCGGTCCTCGCGATCGAACCGGACAAGGCTGATCTGATTCCGTCGAACGTGACGGCACGTCTGCTCCCGAAGACGCTTTTCGGTGAGCGATACGTCTCCCTGATCATTCCGGAGGGAACCACCGCTGCTCCGATTTCCGCGGGAACGGTGATCCAGCAGGACAAGAGCGGAAACGCTGTCGAGGTCGGCGACGTTCTGGACGGACTGCTCCCACTTCTGCAGGCGATTCCGCCGCAGGATCTGGCGAACACTCTCGGTTCTCTCGCGCAGGGTCTGACGGGACGCGGCGCTGAGCTCGGTCTGACGGTCGATCGTCTCGAGGAGATCTTCCGCGGCGTCAACACCGAGCTGCCCGCGGTGCAAGAGGATCTGCGCAAGTTCGCGGACTTCTCCCAGACGTACTCGGACGCTGCGCCCGATCTGATCAACGCTCTCGACAATCTGCGGACCACGGGTAACACGGTGGTTCAGAAGCAGGACCAGTTGCGGACTCTGCTGGCGTCGCTCACCGTGACATCGTCGGACACCGCAGCCTTCCTCGAAGCGAACTCGTCCTCGATCATCACGCTCGCTGCGGATTCGAAGGAAGCTCTCCAGCTTCTGGCTCAGTACTCACCGACGTTCGGGTGCACGTTCAAGGGCTTCTCGGACACCGCCCCGGAAGCTGCCAAGATCCTGTCCACCGACGCGCCCAATCCTGGTGTGCGTGCGAGTATTCAGATCGTGAACCCCAAGGGTCGCTACCTGCCCAACCAGGACGAGCCACGGCTCGTCGACAACCGCGGCCCGGTTTGCTACGACAACGTCACCGAGCCAGGTCGTCCGTTCCCGCAGTACCCCGGTGGTTCGTACGGTGACGGTTCCTACCAGGTTCCTTCCCGCAATCCCGGTCCCGCCACCATGGAATTCCTGCCTGCACCCGAGGGCTCCGGACCTCAGTTGTTCTCGACCAACAACAGCGGTCCTGCTCAGCAGGCCGGCTACGCGGGCTCGAAACTCGAAGAGGATACGTTGAAGGTGATCTACGGACAGGCCAACGGTGTTGCGCCGGACGATGTTCCGGCGTGGACCACGATGGTCAGTGCTCCGGCATTTTCCGGTGCGGAGGTGAGCGTCCAATGAGAGGACTCGCAGCTCCACTGACAAAGCTCATCATCTTCGTGGTGGTCACCGTCCTGGCAACAGGATTGCTGGCCGCCAGCATCGCCAACCTCGGCGGCGGCGGAGGCACCAAGTTCAACGCAGTGTTCTCCGACGTCACTTCGCTGAACGAGGGCGACGAGGTGCGCATCGCCGGTGTTCGTGTCGGACAGGTCGAGAAGATCGCGATCGTCAACGACAACCAGGCCGAGGTGCAGTTCTCGGTGTCCGACCGTGATTGGTTGCCTGCCAGTTCCATCGCCACGATCCGGTTCCGCAACCTGGTCGGGCAGCGATACATTTCGCTCTCGCAAGGTGAAGGCAGCCAGGGGCAGAAGATCACCGGCGGCGACACCCTGCCGTTGGCGCAGACTCGCCCGGCAGTAAATCTCACGACCCTGTTCAACGGCTTCAAGCCGCTGTTCACCACCCTGAGCGCTGACGACGTCAACAAGCTGTCCTACCAGATCATCCAGGTCTTCCAGGGGGAGTCCGGCACCATCAGCGAACTCGTCCGCAATACAGCGAGTTTGACCAACACCGTCGCGGACAAGGACGCCGTCATCGGGGCGGTGATCAAGAACCTCAACGACGTTCTCGACACAGTCAACGCGAACGACAAGAACCTCGATTCGCTGATCGTCAACACCCAGCAACTCGTCACCGGGTTGGCCAACGAGCGCGGTGTCGTCGGTTCGGCCGTCACCTCACTCGCCGGGTTGACCGATGCCACGGCAGATCTGCTCGAGCCGACGCGGCCGTCGATTCAGGGCTCGATCACGGCGCTCAACACGCTGGCGACCACGCTCAACCGTCGTAGTGACGACGTGAACGCGGTGCTCGAGACCTTGCCGGTCAAGCTCGACAAGCTCGCTCGCGTAGCGAGTTACGGTTCCTGGTTCCAGTTCTACCTGTGCGGAATCGACATCGTTGCCGGTCCCGGACAGTCTGCGTCGCTGAATCTGCCCACCGGCCTGCCGACGGTCAATCAGCCGATTTACACCAACGCGGCCACGCGATGCACTCAAGACGGTATGAGGGAGTTGCAAGGTCGATGAGTAAACGTCGCAGTCCGGCAATGGCCGGAGCCATCGGTATCTTCGTGGTGCTGTTGGCCACTTTGTCCGCGTTCTTCCTCGATTCGCTTCCGTTCGTGGGAGCAGGCTCGTCCTACTCCGCCGAGTTCTCCGAAGCTGCGGGTCTCAAGCCTGGCAACGAGGTTCGTATCGCCGGCGTGAAGGTCGGCAAGGTCACTTCCGTCGATCTCGACGGTGACCGTGTTCTCGTCGACTTCAAGGTCAGTGACGCGTGGGTGGGAGATCAAACCTCTGCGTCCATTCAGATCAAGACGATTCTGGGACAGAAGTACCTCGCACTCGATCCGCGCGGAACCGACAACCTCGATCCCAAGGACCGGATTCCGCTCGAGCGCACCACCTCTCCGTACGACGTCGTTCAGGCCTTCTCGGCAGCGGCGGACACCGTCGGCGACATCGACACCGACCAGTTGGCGAAGAGCATGGAGACGTTGTCCCAGGCATTCTCCGAGACACCTGGCGATGTCCGCGCTTCGCTCGACGGTGTCAGCCGGCTGTCGCAGACGATCGCGAGCCGCGATCAGGACCTGCAGAAGCTCTTCGCCGCCACCGGGAAGACGTCGCAGATTCTTGCGGATCGCAACAAGGAATTCACCCAGCTGATCCGTGACGGCGGACTTCTGGTGCAGGAGCTCAACAATCGCCAGCAAGCGATTTCGCAGCTGCTCACCGGAACTCAGCGCGTCTCTCAGCAGCTCACCGGTCTCGTTCGTGACAACGAGGCGGCAATCGGGCCGGCGCTGACGCAGCTCAACGGCGTCATCGACATCTTGAAGGCCAACAACGAGAACTTGGACAAGGCACTGAAGCTCTACGAACCCTTCATTCGCTTGTACGCCAACGTGGTCGGCAACGGCCGTTGGTTCGACCAGGTCGTCGTGAACCTCCTTCCGCCGGGTCTGCCGGATATTCCGGGCTACCGTGACCCCGTTCGTACGTTGGGAGGCAACTGATGGCTGATACTGCCGAAGCCGGAAGCGGCTCCAAGAAGCGCTCGGTCGCGATCATCGCCGCTGTTCTGATCGGGTTACTCGTAATCGGTGGCGCGCTGTGGTGGGTGTTCACTCGCGCCGGTACCACCAAGATCACCGCCTACTTCGACAAGTCGGTGGGTATCTACGACGGTTCCGACGTTCGTGTTCTCGGTGTCAAGGTCGGCACCGTCGAATCCGTCGAACCTCAGGGAGATCAGGTCAAGGTCGAGTTGCGCGTCGATCGTGGGATCGACATCCCCGCCGGCGCCAGTGCCGCTCAGATCACGCCTTCGGTGGTTGCCGACCGCTACATCCAGCTGACACCGGTCTTCACCGGCGGCGACAAGATGGCCAGCGGTGCAGTCATTCCGATCGAGAAGACGGCGACGCCGGTCGAGGTCGACCAGTTGTACTCCAGCATCGACGAACTCGCGTCGGCGCTCGGCCCTGAAGGTGCCAACAAGAACGGAGCACTGTCCGATTTCGTCGAGACGGGTGCGGCCAACCTCGAGGGCAACGGTGAAGCGTTGGGAGACAGCATCACCAACCTCTCGGATGCCGCACGGACGCTCAATGATTCGCGTGACAACATCTCGCTCACCATCAAGAACCTGGATACTTTCGTGGGCGCTCTCGCGGCCAACGATCAGCAGGTGCGCCAGTTCAACACTCAGTTGTCGGACCTGACCGGATTCTTGGCAGGTGAGCGCGACGATCTCGGTGCCGCTCTGAACCAGCTCTCGATTGCTCTCGGCGACGTCGCGAAGTTCGTGGCAGACAACCGTGATCAACTGGTCCAGACAACCGAGGGTCTCGTCGAACCGACACAGACATTGGCGAACAACAAGGAAGCCCTGGCCAACACGCTCACCATGCTTCCGTTGGCGATCTCCAACCTGGTCAACTCGTACGACGCCGAATCAGGTGTGCTGGCTTCACGTCTGGCGTTCCCTGATCTTCAGAACCCGGCCGGCGTGCTCTGCAAGTTGATGGACCTCGGCAAGCTGTTGCCCGGTGATCCTCGGTTCGAGGCATTGGGAAGGCAGATGCAACCGGCTATCGACCAGTGCGCAAACGTCGCGGCGATGACCGACGCAGCCAATCAGGCTGCAGGCCTGAATCTTCCCTTCGGCATCCTTGCCGGTTCCGAACGACAGATGCAGGTAGTTCCGGGCACTGTGCCCGGCGTCGTGTCACCGCGACTGACCAGTGGAAACGGGGAGGGCGAGTGAAGCGTTCATTGATAGTCGGCGCCTGCTTGTGCGCCGTCCTGATCTCGGCAACAGCCTGCTCGTCCGAGGGAATCTACGCGGTTCCGCTTCCCGGCGGTCCCGATGTGGGTTCCGATCCGATGCACTTGACCATTCAGTTCGACGATGTCTTGGACCTTGTTCCGCAGTCCGCTGTGAAGGTCGACGGTGTTCCGGTCGGTCGAGTCGACGACGTGTCGGTCGGACCGGACGGATGGACCGCGGATGTCGGCATCATCCTCGACTCGTCCGTTGATCTACCCGCCAACGCAATTGCCGCGGTCGAGCAGACCAACCTGCTCGGCGAGAAGTTCATCCAGTTGTCGGCCCCGCCGTCCGGACCGGACTCTGCGAAGCTGGCCGACGGAGACCTGATTCCGCTCGATCGCACTCGCCACGCCACGGAGATCGAGCAGGTTCTCGGCGCATTGTCGCTGCTGCTCAACGGCGGCGGTGTGGGCCAGTTGCAACCCATCGTCGAAGAACTCGGGGCCGCATTCGACGGTCGCGAGGGCAAGACGAGAAGTCTTCTGGAGCAGGCGAACACACTCATCGGTGGACTCAACGAACAGCGTGACGACATCACCCGTGCGCTCGACGGCCTGGATGTGCTCTCGACCCGCGTCAACGATCAGAACGAGAAGATCGGGAAGATTCTCGAGGAACTCCCCGTTGCGACACAGGTTCTCAACGAGCAGCGCCCGCAGCTGACGCAGATGCTTGCTCAGGTGGATCGACTCGGAACAGTGGGAACCGACGTCCTCACGCAGTCCAAGGACGATCTGATCGCTGATCTTCAGGCTCTGCGTCCAACGCTGCAGGCGCTCGCAGACTCCGGTGACGACTTCGTCGGGGCACTTCCTTTCCTTCCGACGTTCCCGTTCCCGGACGGTGTCGAGAAGATTGCGCAGGGTGGTTCCGTGAACCTCTTCCTGAGCGTCGACTTGCAGATCGGCAACACTCTCTCGGGTCTCGGTGTCGGACAGGGTGAACCGGAATACCGTCAGCCGAAGTTCGGCAATCCCAAGCCGGTGGTAGATCCGTCCAACCCGTACTACAACGGAAACGGACCGCGGCCGGGTTGGCCGACGGTGTCGCTGCTGCCGATCGCTCCGATCCTGCCGCAGATCCCCGTCGTCGCCGGTCTACCCGCCACCACGGCCGGTGACCCGGCAACACCGGCTCCGGCAGCGGACCCACTCAACCCCATCCAGGGAATGCTGGAACAGTTCGGAATCGGTGGTGATGGACAGTGAGATCAGCTCTGGTCAGATGGCAGCTCGTCGGCTTCGTGGTGGTCGCGCTTCTGGGTCTCATCTACGTCGGCGCCAAGTACGTGCGTCTGGACAACCTCATGGGGTTCGGTCAGTACACGGTCAAGACCGAATTGGCCACGTCCGGTGGAATTTTCACCAACGCCGAAGTGACGTATCGCGGTGTGCCGGTCGGTCGAGTGGGCGACATGTCGTTGACCGAGGACGGAATTCAGGTCGACCTGAAGATCGACAACAGTGCTCCGGAGATTCCAGCGTCGGCCCGTGCAGTCGTGGCCAACCGCTCCGCCATCGGTGAGCAGTACGTCGACCTTCAGCCCGATACCGATCAGGGACCGTTCCTCGCGGACGGCTCGGTGATCGCGGTGGGGGACACCACAACTCCGATCCCGATCGAGGATGTGCTGACCAGTGCCAACGGCTTGGTCAAGTCCGTGCCGGTCGACGCGCTCCACACCGTCGCCGTCGAACTCGGTGCCGCATTCAACGGCAAGGGCGAGGACATTCAGGTCCTGGCCGATTCGCTGTCCGGTCTCTCGCAGTCCGGGCTCGACACTCTGCCTCAGACGCTCGCGCTGATTCGGAACAGTGAGACGGTACTGACGACGCAGTCGGATCAGTCCTCCGCGATCAAGCAGTTCAGTACCGATCTCGATGCTGTCACGGCGCAGTTGAGGACCAGCGATCCGGACATCCGTCGCTTGATCGACAACGGCATCCCGGCCAGCGATCAGATCGGTGCCCTCATCAACGAGGCGGGCCCGAGCCTGACGACTGACCTGACCAATCTTGCCGCGACCACCAAGACGCTTGCACCCCGAACGATCGCGCTGCAGCCGTTCCTGATCTTCCTTCCCGGCCTGGCCGCTGCCGCACCGACGGTTGCTCCCGGCGACGGAACGGTCCATCAGGGCTTGGTGCTCGAGACCAACAATCCGCTCTCGTGCACGGTGGGTTACGAAGGCACCATGGCGATCCTGGACGAGATGAAGCGTCAGAATCCCAACTTCGACGACACCCAGCAGGATTTCCCGCTCAACACCGCGGCGTCGTGTGAGACGCCGCTGGGCAGCGAGACGGGCGTCCGCAGTGCCAACCGCGTGGTGTACGCCGATCCCGACACGATCCAGCCTTGGGACTTCAAGCCGAAGGTCGATCCGGACAAGTTGAACCTCAACCCGATCGCGACGCAGTTGGCGCCGTTGCTCGGAGTGACACCGAAGTAGACCGATCCGAATGTGGTCGAGTTTGTGCAGTTCAGGCTACTGAGTTGTGGCAGTTGACGATTCGCGGCCAGAGGCTGGGCAAAACAGGTAAGTAGGGTAGTGAGTGTGATTCAGAGAAACAGTTCCCCGCAGTCCGGCGGGCCCGAGCAAGTCGAATCGGGAGCGCCGACAACCGGTAGACCGAAGGGGCTGACAGCGTCTCTGATTGCGGTCGGTGTCTTGCTTCTGGCGGCAGTGGTTGCGCTCGGTGTGTTCGGCGTCCCGTACGTTCGGGCGCTCACCACCGACCGCACCACAGCCGAGATGCGTGACGACGCGCTGATCGGTGCGCAGCAAGTCGCGATCAACCTCAACAACGCGGATTCGGCGAATCTCGACCAGTCGATCGAGAACATGCGTTCTTCGGTGACCGGTGACGAGATGACGACGTATCTGCAGACCGTTCAGGATTCCATCACCGACGAGTTGCGTAACTCGGGTTCGAAGGCTGACACCGAAGTTGTGCAGTCCGCGCTGACCGAGCTCAATACCGATGACCGGACCGCCACGGCACTGGTCGTCGTTCGAGTCACCACGACCCAGGGCAACCAGTTCGTCAAGAATCAGCTCGGCATGCGGCTGGGCATGGTCGAGGTCGACGGGGTCTGGAAGGCGCAGTCCGCTGATCCGATCGGATCGCGGCTCGATCTCGGCTCGGGCACTCTGCCGGCTGCCGACGGCTCCACGCCTGCTCCTGACGCAACGCCCGCACCCGGTTCGGGGACCGAAGCACCGGCATCCGGTGCTCCTGCACCGACAACCGAGGGTGGTGATTCCGGTGGCCAGTAGTTCGTCGAACCTGCACACCGACATCCCTCGAAGGAGAAGCGCGTAATGCCACCCAAACGTCGTACCGGCGGACCGTCCTCCCCTCAGAACCGTCGGCCGAAGATCGCTGGAAGCGCTCGTTCGCTCAACGTCCCCGCGGGGACGTCCGACTCGGACCCGGTCGAGCCCACGATCGAACAGCCGGAAGAAGAGACACAGGAGGCTGTGAAGCCGGAGGCTGTGAAGCCAGAGGTTGCGAAGCCGACGCTCACGAAGGCCGAGTCCGGCGACATCGAGCCGCCGAAGACGGAAACCGACGCTCCGGAATCTACACCAGGCCCCGATCTGACCAAACCGGCGCAAACCGTCGCAGACGAGCCCAAGGCCCCTGCTACCCCGGAGACGGGCGCGGGGGAGTCGGCGACAACACCTACACAATCCAAGGCCGGTTGGCGCCTGGTCGCGATCCTGGGGGCCGCAGCGGTCATCGTCGCGATCCTCGCCGGCATCGCCTTCTTCAAAGTCGGCGCGAAGACGGACGACATCGCCTGGGTGGACGAAGGCGCCACGGCTGAGGTTCTTCGTGTGACGCCGTCGGCGTTGGCTGCAGTCTTCACGTTCTCGCCCGACACGTTCGACGCCGATTTCGACAAGGGTGTCCAGGGCCTGAACCAGTCGATGCGCGATCAGCTGACCCAGTACAAGGACACGCAGAAGGCCGGCGTCGAACAAACTCAGACGGCAACGACCGCTGATGTCCCGCTGATCGGGATCACACGACTCGAGAAGGACCGGGCGCAGTTGCTCGCCCAACTGAACGTCAGCTCGACGCAGAACGGCGTGGCGGCAGACTCTCGCTCCGGAATGGTCATCGTGAGTCTGGAGAAGCAGGACGGAAACTGGCTGATCTCGGAGATTCGCGACCAGTAGCTCGGAGATTCGCGACCAGTAGCACCTGCGTACCAGCGCGAAGATCTGGACCGACGCACGATGTCGGTCCAGATTTTTCGTATGTGACGCCGTTGCTGGCTACACTTCCGGTGGCAGTGTTCGAATGCGCGTCACGAATGTTCGAATGCTGCGACACGCGCTCTCGCCCTTGACGGAGCGGTCCGCAAGGTCCACTCTGATCGGTGAACATGCACGGACGAGTGATCGGCAGTCTCACGTCAGTATCTGAATTCGACCCTCAGTTACACCCGACTCGACATTTCCAGAGTAAGGGTGTACTTTTGGACGTTGCGCTGGCTGCCTCCTGTCCACCCCTCGTCTCAACCGCTGCGAAGTCAAGTACTTCTTGCTTTCTGCGACGGGTTTCGTTCGGGTTGTAACCAGCGAAATTCGAAGCAGATACAGCGGCGGTCGCAACAGCACGGAGCGGCCCGCGTGAGGTGCTGGAAGGACGCATCTTGGCAGTCTCTAGCCAGACCAAGGCAGTTTCCGGAATCCCCGGAGCCCCGAAGAGGGTTTCGTTCGCGAAAGTTCGCGAACCCCTCGAAGTTCCCGGGCTTCTTGACGTACAGACAGATTCGTTCGAGTGGCTGATCGGCGCGCAGAGTTGGCGTGAACGAGCAGCGGCACTCGGCGACAATGCAGTGTCCGGTGGTCTCGAGGACATCCTCGCGGAGCTTTCTCCGATCGAGGATTTCAACGGCACTATGTCGCTGTCCTTCTCCGACCCTCGATTCGACGAGGTCAAGGCCTCGACGGACGAGTGCAAAGACAAGGACATGACCTACGCGGCGCCGTTGTTCGTCACCGCGGAGTTCATCAACAACAACACTGGTGAGATCAAGAGCCAGACGGTCTTCATGGGAGATTTCCCGATGATGACCGACAAGGGCACCTTCATCATCAACGGCACCGAGCGTGTGGTCGTCTCGCAGCTCGTGCGTTCCCCCGGTGTGTACTTCGACATGAGCGTCGACAAGAGCACCGAGAAGGATCTGCACAGCGTCAAGGTGATCCCGGGTCGCGGCGCATGGCTCGAGTTCGACGTCGACAAGCGCGACACCGTTGGTGTCCGTATCGACCGCAAGCGTCGTCAGCCTGTCACCGTCCTGCTCAAGGCACTCGGCTGGACCACCGAGCAGATCACGGAGCGCTTCGGCTTCTCCGAGATCCTCATGGCCACGCTGGAGAAGGACAACACCGCCGGCACCGATGAGGCGTTGCTCGACATCTACCGCAAGCTGCGTCCGGGCGAGCCCCCCACCAAGGAGAGCGCGCAGACCCTGCTGGAGAACCTGTTCTTCAAGGACAAGCGCTACGACCTCGCTCGCGTGGGTCGTTACAAGATCAACAAGAAGCTCGGCCTGAACGCTGGTCAGCCGATCGTTGCATCCACTCTCACCGAAGAAGACATCGTCGCCACCGTCGAGTACCTCGTGCGTCTGCACGCAGGTGACACCTCGATGACGGCTCCGGGCGGCGTCGAGGTTCCCGTCGAGGTCGACGACATCGACCACTTCGGCAACCGTCGTCTGCGTACCGTCGGCGAGCTCATCCAGAACCAGATCCGCGTGGGCCTGTCCCGCATGGAGCGTGTGGTTCGTGAGCGCATGACCACACAGGACGTCGAGGCAATCACGCCTCAGACGCTGATCAACATCCGGCCCGTCGTCGCTGCGATCAGGGAGTTCTTCGGAACCTCCCAGCTGTCGCAGTTCATGGACCAGAACAACCCGCTGTCGGGGCTGACGCACAAGCGTCGTCTGTCCGCCCTCGGCCCGGGTGGTCTGTCCCGTGAGCGCGCCGGCCTCGAGGTTCGCGACGTTCACCCGTCGCACTACGGCCGCATGTGCCCGATCGAGACCCCGGAAGGCCCGAACATCGGCCTGATCGGTTCGCTGTCGGTCTACGCCCGCGTCAACCCGTTCGGTTTCATCGAGACCCCGTACCGTCGCGTCGTCGACGGACAGGTGACCGACGAGGTCGACTACCTGACCGCTGACGAAGAAGACCGCCACGTAGTCGCGCAGGCCAACTCGGCCATCGACCGCGAGGGTCGCTTCACCGACTCGAAGATTCTCGTCCGCCGTAAGGGTGGCGAGGTCGAGTTCGTCGCGTCCTCCGACATCGACTACATGGACGTTTCGCCGCGTCAGATGGTGTCCGTCGCAACCGCGATGATTCCGTTCCTCGAGCACGACGATGCAAACCGTGCCCTCATGGGCGCGAACATGCAGCGTCAGGCTGTCCCGCTGGTTCGCAGCGAGGCACCTCTCGTCGGAACCGGCATGGAGCTGCGTGCAGCTGTGGATGCCGGCGACGTCATCATCACCGAGAAGACCGGTGTCGTGGAGGAGATCTCCGCGGACTACGTCACGGTGATGGCTGACGACGGAAGCCGCAAGACGTACCGGATGCGCAAGTTCGCGCGTTCCAACCAGGGCACGTGCGCCAACCAGCGTCCGATCGTGGACGAGGGACAGCGTGTCGAGGCCGGCCAGGTTCTGGCCGACGGCCCTTGCACCGAGAACGGTGAGATGGCGCTGGGCAAGAACTTGCTCGTCGCGATCATGCCGTGGGAAGGCCACAACTACGAGGACGCGATCATTCTGTCGCAGCGTCTCGTGGAAGAGGACGTCCTGACCTCGATTCACATCGAGGAGCACGAGATCGATGCCCGCGACACCAAGCTCGGTGCCGAGGAAATCACTCGCGACATCCCGAACGTCTCCGACGAGGTCCTTGCCGACCTCGACGAGCGCGGCATCATCCGTATCGGTGCCGAGGTTCGTGACGGCGACGTGCTGGTCGGAAAGGTCACGCCGAAGGGCGAGACCGAGCTGACCCCCGAAGAGCGCCTCCTTCGCGCCATCTTCGGTGAGAAGGCTCGCGAGGTTCGTGACACGTCCCTCAAGGTTCCTCACGGTGAGACCGGCAAGGTCATCGGAATCCGCGTGTTCTCACGTGACGAAGACGACGATCTGCCTCCCGGTGTCAACGAGTTGGTCCGCGTCTACGTGGCACAGAAGCGCAAGATCCAGGACGGCGACAAGCTCGCCGGCCGCCACGGTAACAAGGGCGTCATCGGCAAGATCCTGCCGCAGGAAGACATGCCGTTCCTCTCGGACGGCACGCCTGTCGACATCATCTTGAACACGCACGGTGTCCCGCGTCGTATGAACATCGGTCAGGTCTTGGAGACCCACCTCGGGTGGATCGGCAAGACCGGCTGGAACATTCAGATCGCGTCCGACGGCACTCGTCCCGACTGGGCTGCGACCCTGCCGGAAGAGATGCTGTCCGCTCCGGCCGACTCGAACATCGCCACCCCGGTGTTCGACGGTGCGAAGGAAGACGAGCTCACCGGTCTCCTCGGCGCGACGCTGCCGAACCGTGACGGCGAGCAGATGGTCGGACCCGACGGAAAGGCCACCTTGTTCGACGGCCGCTCCGGCGAGCCGTTCCCGTACCCGGTCTCGGTCGGTTACATGTACATCATCAAGCTGCACCACTTGGTCGACGACAAGATCCACGCTCGTTCGACCGGTCCGTACTCGATGATCACGCAGCAGCCTCTCGGTGGTAAGGCCCAGTTCGGTGGCCAGCGCTTCGGTGAGATGGAGTGCTGGGCGATGCAGGCCTACGGCGCGGCTTACACGCTGCAGGAACTGCTGACCATCAAGTCGGACGACGTGGTCGGTCGAGTCAAGGTGTACGAAGCCATCGTCAAGGGCGAGAACATCCCCGAACCCGGCATCCCCGAGTCGTTCAAGGTGCTCCTCAAGGAGCTCCAGTCGCTCTGCCTCAACGTGGAGGTGCTGTCCTCGGACGGCGCGGCCATCACGATGGCGGACGGCGACGACGAGGACTTGGAGCGGGCCGCAGCGAACCTGGGCATCAACCTGTCCAGGAACGAAGCTGCGACGGTCGACGACCTCGCGAACTAGGTTTCGGTCCCCGGGTTGCTCTTGAAAGAGCGGCCCGGGGGCGTAGTTCACATTTGAATTGGCAGTCAGGTTGCCGGGTGACCGGCAACCGTAACCCCAACGGGGAAAGGAAGTTACGTGCTCGACGTCAACTTCTTCGATGAACTCCGCATTGGCTTGGCCAGTGCAGAGGACATCCGCAATTGGTCCTACGGCGAGGTCAAGAAGCCGGAGACCATCAACTACCGCACGCTCAAGCCCGAGAAGGACGGCCTCTTCTGCGAGAAGATCTTCGGCCCCACCCGGGACTGGGAGTGCTACTGCGGTAAGTACAAGCGTGTCCGCTTCAAGGGCATCATCTGTGAGCGCTGTGGCGTCGAGGTCACTCGCGCCAAGGTTCGTCGTGAGCGTATGGGTCACATCGAACTGGCCGCACCGGTCACGCACATCTGGTACTTCAAGGGTGTTCCGAGCCGTCTCGGTTACCTGCTCGACCTGGCTCCGAAGGATCTCGAAAAGATCATCTACTTCGCTGCCTACGTCATCGTCGGCGTCGACGAGGAGCTCCGTCACAACGAGCTGTCCACCCTCGAAGCCGAGATGCAGGTCGAGAAGAAGACCGTCGCAGATCAGCGCGATGCCGATCTCGAGGCACGTGCGCAGAAGCTCGAAGCCGACATCGCCGAGCTCGAGGCAGAGGGCGCGAAGTCCGATGTCCGCCGCAAGGTCAAGGACGGCGGCGAGCGCGAAATGCGTCAGCTCCGTGACCGCGCGCAGCGTGAGCTGGATCGTCTCGACGAGATCTGGACCACCTTCACCAAGCTGAGCGTCAAGCAGCTCATCATCGACGAGCTCCTGTACCGCGAGCTGGTCGACCGTTACGGCGAGTACTTCACGGGTGCGATGGGCGCAGAGTCCATCCAGATCCTGATGCAGAACTTCGACCTCGACGCCGAGGCAGAGTCTCTCCGCGAGACCATCCGCAGCGGCAAGGGCCAGAAGAAGCTGCGTGCACTCAAGCGCCTCAAGGTGGTTGCGGCATTCCAGACCAACGGCAACTCGCCGATGGGCATGGTCCTCAACGCTGTTCCGGTGATCCCGCCGGAGCTTCGCCCGATGGTTCAGCTCGACGGTGGACGTTTCGCGACGTCCGACCTCAACGACCTGTACCGCCGCGTCATCAACCGCAACAACCGCCTCAAGCGACTGATCGACCTCGGTGCTCCCGAGATCATCGTCAACAACGAGAAGCGGATGCTGCAGGAGTCGGTCGACGCCCTGTTCGACAACGGTCGTCGTGGACGTCCGGTCACCGGACCGGGTAACCGCCCGCTGAAGTCCCTGAGCGATCTGCTCAAGGGCAAGCAGGGTCGTTTCCGTCAGAACCTGCTCGGTAAGCGCGTCGACTACTCGGGTCGTTCCGTGATCGTCGTCGGTCCTCAGCTCAAGCTGCACCAGTGTGGTCTGCCCAAGCTGATGGCTCTCGAGCTGTTCAAGCCGTTCGTGATGAAGCGTCTGGTCGATCTCAACCACGCGCAGAACATCAAGTCGGCCAAGCGCATGGTCGAGCGCAAGCGCGTCCAGGTGTGGGACGTCCTCGAAGAGGTCATCGCCGAGCACCCCGTGCTGCTCAACCGTGCACCTACGCTGCACCGTCTGGGTATCCAGGCATTCGAGCCGCAGCTCGTCGAGGGCAAGGCCATTCAGCTCCACCCGCTGGTGTGTGAGGCCTTCAACGCCGACTTCGACGGTGACCAGATGGCTGTTCACCTCCCGCTGTCGGCAGAGGCTCAGGCCGAGGCACGCATCCTGATGCTGTCCTCGAACAACATCCTCTCGCCTGCTTCGGGTCGCCCGCTCGCCATGCCGCGTCTGGACATGGTCACGGGTCTGTTCCACCTGACCCGTCTCGACGAGGGTGTCACCGGTGAGCTCGTTGCTCCGACCAACGACGAGGCAGAGCAGGGCGTGTACTCCTCGCCCGCCGAGGCTCAGATGGCAGTCGACCGCGGCGCGCTCTCGGTTCAGGCTCAGATCAAGGTGCGTCTGACGCAGCAGCGTCCGCCGCGTGACCTCGAGAACGAACTGTTCCCCGAGGGCTGGAAATACGGTGACGGCTGGACCGCCACCACGACACTCGGCCGTGTGCTCTTCAACGAGCTGCTTCCGGCGGACTACCCGTTCGTCAACGAGCAGATGCCGAAGAAGCGCCAGGCGACGATCATCAACGATCTCGCCGAGCGGTACCCGATGATCGTGGTTGCTCAGACCGTCGACAAGCTCAAGGACGTCGGGTTCTACTGGGCCACCCGTTCGGGTGTCACGGTCTCGATTTCCGACGTGCTCGTGCCGCCGGAGAAGCCTGCCATCATCGAGGACTTCGAGGCTCAGGCCGACAAGATCGAGAAGCAGTACCAGCGTGGTGCTCTGGACAAGAAGGAGCGCAACAGCGCTCTGGTCACCATTTGGCAGGAAGCGACCGACAAGGTCGGCAAGGCCATGGAGGCTCACTTCCCCGACAGCAACCCGATCCCGATGATCGTGAAGTCCGGCGCAGCCGGCAACATGACTCAGGTTCGCTCGCTCGCCGGTATGAAGGGTCTGGTGACAAACCCGAAGGGTGAGTTCATCCCGCGTCCGATCAAGTCTTCCTTCAAGGAAGGCCTGACCGTTCTCGAGTACTTCATCAACACGCACGGTGCTCGTAAGGGTCTGGCCGATACCGCACTCCGCACCGCCGACTCGGGTTACCTGACCCGTCGTCTGGTGGACGTTTCGCAGGACGTCATCGTCCGCGAGGTCGACTGTGGAACAGAGCGCGGCATCGTCACCACGATCGCCGAGAAGCAGGCCGACGGCACGATGATCCGCGATGCTCACGTGGAGACCAGCACGTACGCCCGTACCTTGGCGGCCGATGCAGTCGACGCGAACGGCACCGTCATCGTCGAGCGTGGCCACGATCTCGGTGACCCCGCGATCGATGCTCTGCTCGACGCCGGCATCACGACGGTCAAGGTCCGCTCGGTCCTGACCTGCACCACCGGCACCGGCGTTTGCGCCACTTGCTACGGCCGTTCGATGGCCACCGGCAAGCTGGTCGACATCGGTGAGGCTGTCGGTATCGTCGCCGCACAGTCGATCGGTGAGCCCGGTACCCAGCTGACCATGCGTACCTTCCACCAGGGTGGTGTCGCAGGAGATGACATCACCGGCGGTCTGCCGCGTGTCCAGGAGCTGTTCGAGGCACGTGTGCCCAAGGGCAAGGCTCCTATCGCGGACGTCACCGGTCGGGTACAGCTCGAAGACGGCGATCGTTTCTACAAGATCACCATCGTTCCGGACGACGGCGGCGAAGAGGTTGTCTACGACAAGCTCAGCAAGCGTCAGCGTCTGCGCGTCTTCAAGCATGCAGACGGTCGCGAAAGCCTCTTGGCTGACGGTGACCACGTCGAGGTCGGACAGCAGCTCATGGAAGGTGCTGCCGATCCCCACGAGGTCCTGCGAGTCATGGGCCCGCGTCAGGTTCAGATCCACTTGGTCAACGAGGTCCAGGAGGTGTACCGGAGCCAGGGTGTGTCGATCCACGACAAGCACATCGAGGTCATCGTGCGCCAGATGCTTCGTCGCGTGACGATCATCGATTCCGGTGCCACCGAGTTCCTGCCCGGTTCGCTCACCGAGCGCGCCGAGTTCGAGTCGGCAAACCGCCGCGTTGTCGCCGAGGGTGGCGAGCCCGCAGCCGGCCGTCCGGTGCTCATGGGTATCACGAAGGCGTCGCTCGCGACGGATTCGTGGCTGTCCGCGGCATCGTTCCAGGAGACCACTCGTGTCTTGACCGACGCGGCTATCAACTGCCGCTCGGACAAGCTGATCGGTCTGAAGGAAAATGTCATCATCGGTAAGCTGATCCCTGCCGGTACCGGTATCAACCGTTACCGCAACATCCAGGTTCAGCCCACCGAAGAGGCACGCGCCGCTGCTTACGCAGTGCCGTCGTACGACGACCAGTACTACAGCCCGGACGGCTTCGGCCAGAACACCGGTGCTGCAGTTCCGCTGGACGACTACGGCTTCAGCAACGACTACCGCTAGTCGGGTAGTCGCATGTGACGACTACCGCTAAGCGTTAGTTCGTAGAAAATCCCCCCACCTCGAAAGAGGTGGGGGGATTTTTCATGTCGCTCGTTTCAGGAGTTGCTGCCGCTGAGGTCCGGGATGACGATCTCCTGGACAGCCCACTTGTTGCCGTCGGGGTCGGCGAAGTAGATGAATCTGCCCCAAGCCTGGTCGTCGATCGGGCTGATGTCGATGCCGCGGCTCTTGAACTCGCGCTCAGCCTCTTCGATGTCCTTGACCACTACCTGCATGCCGACGACGGAACCGGGCTCGGCGTCGGTGATTCCCTTGCCGATGCAGATCGAGCAGGCCGAACCGGGTGGGGTCAGCTGGACGAAGCGCAGCTCCTCGCTGACCGTGTGATCGTGGTCGGCGTTGAAGCCGAGGCGGACGTAGAAGTCCTTGGCGCGGTCGATGTCGGTGACGGGAATGGCGACCAGTTCGAGCTTGATGTCCATGACGTGCCCTTCATGTGATGGTGGATTCCGGCGACAGGTCCAGTGTTGCGGGTATTGCGGTCAGAAACGGTCCTCATTAGGCGTCCGGATGAAACTTTCCGAATTCCTTGTTGCTCCGAGAGTGCTTCTCTCACTTCTCGACCGATCCCGAACCAGGAGCGGATACCCCGACTCCGCAGCTCTGACGCATTCCGTCGAACGCGCCGCGCACGCCGACGCTCTCGGCTACCACCGGTTCTGGGTGGCCGAGCATCACGCGGTGCCCGGGATCGGGAGCGGGTCGCCGGCAGTACTGCTTGCCGCGATCGGAGCGCATACGCGCGATATCAGACTCGGGAGCGGTGGGGTCATGCTGCCGAATCACCAACCGCTGATCGTCGCCGAGCAGTTCTTGATGCTGGAGGCTCTGTACCCGGGGCGAATCGATCTCGGCCTCGGCCGATCGCTGGGATTCACGGAACCTGTTCGTCAGGCACTACGACGGAGCAAGGATGCTCCGGACACGTTTGCGTCCGATCTCGAAGAGGTGAGGCGCTACCTGGACGGATCCGCGGCAGTGACGGCACGGCCGGCGTCGGAGACCGGGGTGCCGATCTTCGTGCTCGCGACGCGTACAGGTCTGAAAGTGGCAGCGCAGCTCGGGCTTCCGGTGGTCGTGGGTGGGCCGATACTCGGAATCGGGAGCACCGACCGGGTGGAGGCATTGGACGAGTACCGCCGAGCTTTCCGGGCCACCGACGCTCATCCCGAACCCTATGTGGTGGTTTCTCTCGAAGTGGCGGTTGCCGATACCACCGACGCGGCGCGTGAGTTGCTGATCCCGGAGGCATACGCGCTCGCAGAATCGTCACGGACGGGGGAGTTTCCGCCGCTCGCGTCGCTGGACGAGATCAGGTGCGCCCCGCGCAGTGATCGAAATGCCAGGCGTATCGAGTCGTTCATGGCGTCGGCGCTGCACGGCACACCTGTCGAGGTGAAACAACAGCTTCACGATCTCGCCGAGCGGACCGGTGCCGACGAAGTGCTGGCGTCGACATCGACGTACGACCGTGACGCGCTTGCACTTTCGGACCGACTGCTACGTGAGGTGCTTTAGCGGTGTGGTTGATCTAACGAGGCACGTGAAACTCGAGCAGAGTGGCGACGGAGTCGTCGAGTTCGGTCCACGGCACCGGTACGGAGAGGACGGCGATCGCCGAAGTCGGGAACTTGTCGCGGATACGTTGGGCCGCTTCGGAGTTCTCGTTCGATGCGAGATCGAGTGCAGTCCAGGGAATTCCGGGTTCGTGTCCGACGATCAGGAGCGTCTTGACGTGGTCGGACGTGGTTCGCGCAGCTGCAATGACGTCTGCGGGTGAGCCGCCGTAGATGGACTTCTCGAATCCGGCGGGAGCTTCGATTCCCGTCGAGGCAAGGGTTTCGACGGTGCGCCGGGAGGTGGAGCACAGAACGGCGTCTACGGGCGGGACGTTTTCGCGGATCCATTCGCCGCCGATGCGGGCCTCGCGCAGGCCCCGTTCGGCGAGCGGACGCTCGTGATCACGGATGCCCTCGGGGTAGCTGGACTTGCCGTGTCGCATGAGGACGAGGGTGCGGTGGTCGGCCATGCGTTCACGGTATCCGCTTTGTGCCCGTCAGTCCGGTTACTCTGGATGGTCACGACCTTGAAGGAGGTTTTCGATGGCCGGTAAGAAGCTCGATCGAACTAATGCCCGAACTGCACTCGAGGTGGTACGCGAAAGCCCCACCATCGCTTTCATCACCGTTGCCCCGGCAGTGGTCGTGTTCGGCGTGGTGTGGTGGCTCTTCGGTTTCTGGGCCGCGATTCTTCTTGCGTTGGTGTTCGGTGTCGCGGCTGTCGCGACCCAGAAACTGCGTTAGAGGGCGCTCACCTGCGCAACTGCGCGGAGCGCTTCGCTGACCAGGAACCAGACCGTGACGGTCTTGTCGTCGACGCGGCTGCGCAGGACGACGTCGTCGCTGGAGACGATGGGGGAGAGGTACTCGATCAGTGCTCGATGCGGAACTGTACGCAGTTCGGTGCGAGCGCTGAGGACCTCTTCGACTGCCTGCCAGTAGACGGCGTTGTTGACGTGGTCGAACGGGTCGATATCCGTGGCGCGCAGAGCGAACGGCGTGTCCAGAACACCCGCGTCGTCCGCCTCCGGTGCGTTCTCGGCGAGGACACGCTTCCACTTCAGGCGATGCTCGTCGGTGGATTCTTCCAACGGCCGCATGAAGTCGTCGCTCATCCTGGTGGGCATGCCTGACTCGGCGCTGATGTTGATCCAGAAGCCTTCGGTTTCCATCAGCGCGCCGTTGCTGCCGTCGAAGCGCACGCGCATGTTCGCCCATCTCGTGGAGAAGCCGGAGCACCAGCGAGTCATCGTCAACTCTTCCGGCCAGATCGCCGGGCGTACGACATCGACGACCGTACGACGCACTATCCAGAGCGGATGAGTGTCGATGGCGCCGGCGGCTTCGATGTTGTCGTTGCCGATGTCCTGCAGATAACGGGCGACGGCGTCGAGCCTGACCTGCTTGGCGACGTCGATGTCGCCGGTGCGGACCGGGCGGGACTTGACGAAGATCGGTCCTCTGTCTGGCTGCGGCGCGAGCGTGAGATCTGGGTTCACGTGAGATTCCTGTTCGCTGGAGTGAGCCGATTCTGTCAGGCTTTTCAGCGAGTGGCGATTATCTGCTTTCCGCAGCCGGAACCGTCGACCATTCGTGCCACGGCGACGGCGGTGTCGGCAAGGGGATGAACGGAGTCGATCACCGGGGTGATGACACCTGCGTCGATCATTGCCGTCAGCACCTCCAGATCCTCGGCGTTCTCCGAAGCCATCAAAGACCCGAGCTTCTGAGATACGAACGGAGACAAGCACAGTGCGCGGATTTGGCGATCGATTCCGCCGAGCCACCGTCCACCGTTCTCGCCGCCCACGATCACAAGCCTCCCGGTGCGTGTGAGCGCCCGTCGAAGATCTCGCAGTCGGCGGTTGCCGCCGGTGTCGATGATGACGTCGTACCGATGCGATCCGTCGGTGGCGTCGTCGAAGCGGTAGTCGAGAACCTCGTCGGCACCGAGGGAGCGGACGGTATCGGCTTTCGAGGTGCTGCATACGCCGGTGACGAGCGCGCCCATGGCTTTTGCCACCTGCACCGCGTAGATCCCGACGCCACCGGACGCACCGAGAACGAGGACGGATTGCCCGGCCTGCACGCGGCCGTGGTCGCGCACGGCTTGCAGCGCTGTGAGGCCGGAGACCGGCACCGCTGCTGCTTGTGCGAACGACAACCGGGCAGGTTTTGCAGCAATCTTCGTCTCGAGTGCGCACGCGTACTCCGCGAACGAACCGACCGCGATCCCGTATACCTCCTGGCCGACTGCCACGCGGGTCACCGAACTGCCGACGGCCTCCACTCGGCCGGAAACGTCCAGTCCGCGGACCCGGTTCTCAGGTCTGCGCAGTCCAAATCCCGCGAGGCGCAACGGATATGGCAGTCCGGCCATGAGATGCCATGCCCCGCGGTCGACGGACGCGGCCTCGACGCGAATCAGCACTTCGTTGTCGGCGACAGTGGGGCGCGGAATGTGGTCGAGGTAGAGAACGTCGGCTTCGCCGTAGCGATCCTGTACGACGGCGGTCATCAGTTCCTGCGGCATGCGAGTCTCCGTTCGTCGAATGCTTACGCCGTAAGTATTGCACTTACGGTGTAAGTTCTGTCAATGTGGAGAAGCGCACAAGATTGACCCGAGATGACGTTGTACGCGCTGCCGTGGCGCTTGCAGATTCCGTCGGAATCGATTCGATGACCATGCGGAAGCTGGGGACCGAACTGGGCGTCGAGGCGATGTCTCTGTACAACCATGTTTCGGACAAGGGGGATCTGCTCGACGGAATGGTCGACGCGGTCTTTGCGGAGATCGATCTTCCGACGCCGGGACTGCCGTGGCGAACGGAAGTTCACGCGCGAGCGGTATCGACTCGGGAGGTGCTGGGGAGGCACCCGTGGGCGACTCCGTTGATGGAGTCCCGAACGACGCCTGGCCCCGCGACCCTGCGCCACCACGACGCCGTCATCGGAACACTACGCGCTGCCGACTTTCCGGTCGCCCTTGCTGCGCATGCCTTTTCGATCATGGATGCGTACATCTACGGCTTCGTGCTGCAAGAGGTGAGCTTGCCGTTCGAAACAGCGCAGGAAACGACGGAACTGGCGAAGGCGATCATGGGCTCGTTCGAGAGCGGTCAGTATCCGCACCTGGCCGAGCTGACCACCGAGCACGTCCTAGCTCCGGGATACAGCTACGCCGCCGAATTCGCTTTCGGTCTTGATCTGATTCTCGACGGACTCGAACGTCTGCACATCGGGAGCGAACGATGATCTGACGTGAGTACCGGGTTAAAGTCGAGAAAACCGGGTTACCGGTCCAGACTTCAGATGTCCCGAAGAGGAGCTTTCTGTGCGCGCCATGGTGGTTACGGAACTGTCCGGTCCCGAAGGAATTGTCGCGCAGGAGGTTCCCGAGCCCGCAGCCGAAGGTCTTGTTCTCATCGATGTGAAGGCCAGTGGTGTCTGCTTTCCGGACCTACTCATCACCTACGGCAAGTATCAGATCCGCCCGGAACCGCCGTTCATTCCCGGCGCGGAGATCTCGGGCGTCGTGGTCTCCGCGCCGGAAGGGTCGGGTTTCGCTCCGGGCGATCGTGTTCTCGCGGCCGCGTATCTGGGCGGCTATGCAGAGCGGATTGCCGTCAACCCGGCGCAGGTACTCCGAATTCCGGACGGACTCGCCTTCGACGAGGCGGCCTCTCTGATCATCAACTATCAGACGATGGAGTTCGCGCTGGCTCGTCGCGCGAAGATCGTCGCGGGGGAGACAGTCGTCGTGCTCGGCGCTGCGGGCGGAGTCGGAACGGCAACCATCCAGCTGGCCAAGGCGCACGGCGCTCGGGTGATCGCCGTGGTACGACGCGAAGGCGTCGAGGACTTCTTGCGTGAGCTCGGTGCCGACGAGGTTGTCGCGCTGGCTCCGGGATGGGGAGAGCGGATTCGGGAACTGACCGACGGCGTCGGCGCTCAGATCGTGGTAGATCCGGTAGGCGGGGATGCGTTCGACGACGCGGTCCGGGTTCTGGCGCCGGAGGGGCGTCTTGTGGTTATCGGTTTTGCCGGCGGCGGCATTCCTCAGGTCAAGGTGAACCGGGTGCTGTTCCGCAACATCAGCATTGTCGGCGCGGCGTGGGGCGAGTTCACGCGCACCAATCCCGAAGCGGTAGCCGAGGTGCATGCATCGCTGGTAGAACACGTCCGGAACGGCTTGCGTCCGCTGGTCAAGGCGCGGTATCCGCTTGCCGACGCAGCAGTTGCCCTGGCTGATCTCGAAAGCGGCAAAGTTCTCGGAAAGGCCATCTTGCTGCAGGAATGATTCTTCGCAACGTGATGGTGCTCACCAAATAATAAGTTGCAACATGTTTTCATTTGGGCAATAGTTGCAACCGCACTACCATTTGCCAGGTGATCGCTTCCGATTCTGATGACCTGTATGGAGCACTCGACGAGTTGTTCACTCGCCTGATGAGCGCCGGTGATTCGGAGTCGATCGATGCGTTGATCGAACTGGATCTCTCGTTCTCTCAGGTGCGTGTGCTGTTCGTACTTGCACAACGTGATGCGGCGATCCCGATCAACGAGGTTGCCGACGAGCTTCGGCTCTCGGTGGCAGCTACGGGGCGGAACATCGATCAGCTCGTGAACATGGGTCTGGTCGATCGCCGTGAAGACGAGCGGGACCGACGCGTCAAGCGGGTTTCCTTGTCGGAGGCCGGTCGTAAGGTGACGACCAACCACATCGAGTGCAAGCGCGGCCAGCTTCGCGAATTCGCGTCGCGTGTTCCTGAGCCAGAGCGGATTCGTTTGTTCGAGGCTCTCAAGCCCATTCTCGCGGGTGACTATCTGCGAGCACTTAACCAGGAGACTTCGCGATGACATCGCCGAACGCGCCGGCACCGGCGTCCGACAAACTTGACGGGGCGGTCCTCAAGATCGCTTCCGTGGTGGTGCTCGGCGCCATCATGTCGATTCTCGACGTAACCGTGGTGAGCGTCGCGCTCACCACTTTTGCCGAGGACTTCGAAACTTCGTACGCCACCGTCGCGTGGACGATGACGGCCTACACGCTCGCCTTGGCGACGGTCATTCCGGTTACCGGTTGGGCTGCCGACCGTTTCGGCACCAAGCGCCTGTACATGACGGCCCTGGTGCTGTTCGTGCTCGGTTCGGTCGCTTGTGCGATGGCGTGGGACATCACCTCGCTCATCGGCTTCCGCGTGCTCCAGGGTCTCGGCGGCGGCATGTTGATGCCGCTCGGTATGACGATCATGACCCGGGCCGCCGGTCCGGACCGTGTCGGTCGTGTCATGGCAGTTCTCGGTATCCCGATGCTGCTCGGTCCTATCGGCGGCCCGATTCTCGGTGGTTGGCTGATCGAGGCCGCGAGCTGGCACTGGATCTTCCTGATCAACTTGCCGATCGGCATCATCGCTCTGGCTGCTGCGTTCATCATTCTGCCGTCCGACAAGGCGAAGCCTTCGGAGTCCTTCGACTTCCTCGGCATGATCCTGCTGTCGCCCGGCCTGGCGCTGTTCCTGTTCGGTGTGTCGTCCATCCCTGAGGTGGGAACCGTCGCGTCCGCTCGGGTTCTGGTGTCGGCCGGTATCGGTCTGGCACTGATCATCGCCTTCGTGTTCCACGCGCTCAACAAGGATCACCCGCTGATCGACCTGCACCTGTTCAAGAACCGTCAGTTGACCACCGCCGTCATCACGACGTCGCTGTTCATCGTCGCGTTCATGGGCGCCGGGTTGCTGTTCCCGAGCTACTTCATTCAGGTCGGCGGGCACACCACGCTCGCGGCCGGATTGTTGATGGCTCCACAGGGTCTGGGCGCTATGGTCACCATGCCGATCGCTGGTCGACTGGTCGACAAGATCGGCCCGGGCAAGATCGTCCTGACCGGTTTGCCGCTGATTCTCATCGGTTTGGGTGTGTTCACACAGGTTGCCTCGGATTCCCCGACGTGGCTGCTGATGGGCGCCTTGTTCGTCATGGGCCTCGGTATGGGTTGCACCATGATGCCGCTGATGACCGCAGCTATCGTGACGCTCTCCAACGAGCAGATCGCTCGCGGCTCCACTCTGATGAACATCGTTCAGCAGACCGCAGGTTCGATCGGTACCGCCGTGATGTCGGTGGTCTTGACCAACCAGCTTCTCGATCGTGGCCTCGATACGACGATGGTCGGTGCGGCGTCGCACATTCCGACCGAGCCGGGAAGTCCGCAGGAGTCTGCTGCGAATTCGATTCTCAGTGCGGCGTCGGACGCTTTCGGCAACACCTTCCTCGTTGCCACTGTGCTGATCGTCCTGACCCTCATCCCGGCGTTCTTCCTGCCGCGGAGCAAGACCACCAGGCCGGTGGCCGAGGGCGAGACGGCAACGCCGATCGTTATGCACTGACCGCTTTTCGGTAGATCGTTTGTCCAGATGAGGGCGGCACACATCTTGTGTGCCGCCCTCATCTTTTTGCCGTGGAATACAGCTGGATGGTTGAATGTTTGATCAGTTACATGCAAACGCATGGATCTAGTTCGCGGAGGAGCAACCATGCAGTTCGGAATCTTCACGGTTGGTGACGTCACCACTGATCCCACGACGGGTAAGACCCCGACAGAGCACGAGCGCATCAAGGCCATGACGACCATCGCCAAGCACGCCGAGGAAGTCGGTCTCGACGTCTTCGCGACCGGCGAGCACCACAACAAGCCGTTCGTGCCGTCATCTCCGACCACGATGCTCGGATACATCGCGGCCCAGACCGAGAAGATCACGCTCTCCACGTCCACGACGCTGATCACCACCAACGACCCGGTGAAGATCGCCGAGGACTACGCGATGCTTCAACACCTCGCTGAGGGGCGTGTCGATCTGATGATGGGACGCGGAAACACCGCGCCGGTGTACCCGTGGTTCGGCAAGGACATTCGCGCCGGTATCCCGCTGGCGCTCGAGAACTATCAACTTCTTCGCCGGCTCTGGGACGAGGAGGTCGTGAACTGGCAAGGGGAGTACCGCACTCCACTCCAGGGATTCACGTCCACCCCGCGCCCGCTGGACGGCGTCGCGCCGTTCGTGTGGCACGGTTCGATCCGCAGCCCCGAGATCGCGGAGATCGCGGCGTATCACGGCGACGGATTCTTCGCGAACAACATCTTCTGGCCGAAAGAGCACTACATCGAGCTGATCAATCTCTACCGCCAGCGTTACGAGCATTACGGCCACGGCTCCGCGGATCAGGCGATTGTCGGTCTCGGTGGTCAGGTCTTCATGCGCAAGAACAGTCAGGACGCGGTCAAGGAATTCCGTCCGTATTTCGACAATGCTCCGGTGTACGGCCACGGGCCCTCACTCGAAGAGTTCACCGAGCAGACGCCGCTGACCGTCGGTTCCCCTGAGCAGGTCATCGAGAAGACGTTGGCGTTTGCCGATTTCTTCGGCGACTACCAGCGCCAGCTGTTCCTGATGGATCACGCCGGGCTGCCGCTCAAGACGGTGCTCGAGCAACTCGATCTGCTCGGTGAGGAAGTTGTTCCGGTTCTGCGCCGTGAGTTCGCGGCCAGGCGGCCCGCACATGTGCCGGACAACCCGCCCACTCACGCGTCGATGAAGGCGGCTCGTGAGGCAAGCAGTGTCACTGCCTGACGAGCAACCGCCTGAGGTTCCGGTCAGTACCACCGAACTCGCCACCGACGCCTGGGAAGCCTTGTTTCGCGCCCAGGTGTCGGTGCTGCGGCGGTTGGCTGCCGACGACGTCTGGGATCAGGTGTCGATGCGCGAGTACGACGTGCTGTTCACATTGAGCCTCACACCGAGTAGTTCACTTCGCCTGCATGACCTGAATCGCGAGATCCTGTTGAGCCAGCCGTCACTCAGCCGCCTGGTAGAACGGTTGGAGGGTGAAGGTCTGGTATCGAGAAGTGTTGATCCACAGGATCGCCGCGGGACGATCGTGCAACTCACCGAAGCGGGTGCAGCGCTGCAGAAATCAGTGGGCCGCCGTCATGCGGCGAGCATTCGTCGCCACGTCGGACCGGCCCTGGACGCGGATGAACTTCGAATGTTGGCCGAATTGTGCACGCGTCTGCGTCTCGCGCAGTCATGACTAGAGGCAGGATGGACGATATGAGCAACCTCGAAGCGCAGCCCGTCGAGCAGGAATGCGAAGGCCATCCGGCGGAGAGCGAGATTCAGATTCTCACCCCGCGCGACGTACCGCTCGGTGGCCCGCGGGCGATGCGAGTGCGTCGCACCCTTCCGCAACGCGAGCGTTCGCTGATCGGGGCATGGTGTTTTGCCGATCATTACGGTCCGGATGACGTCGGCTCAGGACCGGGCATGCATGTGCCGCCGCATCCGCATACCGGATTGCAAACGGTGAGTTGGCTGTTCACCGGAGAGATCGAGCACCGTGACAGCATCGGTTCCCATGCGATGGTGCGGCCGGGTGAACTGAATTTGATGACGGCCGGGAGTGGGATCGCGCACTCCGAGGTGTCGACGCCGAATACGAAGGTTCTGCACGGGATGCAGTTGTGGGTGGCGCTGCCGGATGCGGCGCGCGATACCGCACCCGCGTTCGTTCACTATCGACCGGAGCCGGTGACCACCGATGGTGTCACGCTCAGTGTGTTCCTCGGCTCGCTCGCCGGTGAAACGTCTCCGGTGTCTACCTTCACCGAATTACTCGGTGCCGAGGTGATTCTCGATCCTGGGGCCGAGATCGCCCTCGATGTCGATCGTTCACATGAGCACGGCGTGATCGTCGATCAAGGATCGGTTGTTCTGCGTGGTACCACCGTCGGCTGGGCCGAGTTGGGTTATCAAGCACCAGGTTTCGGAAAACTGACTTTGCGCAATCCGGGATCCGAACCGGCTCGACTGCTACTGCTCGGCGGGAAACCGTTGGGCGAGCAGGTCATCATGTGGTGGAACTTCATGGGTCGTACCCACGAAGAGATCGTCGAGTATCGACGCAAGTGGCAGGCCGAGCTGGCCTCCGGATTCGACGGCAGCGTCCCGGACCAGCGTTTCGGCGTCGTGCCGGGATACGACGGCCCGGCGCTCCCGGCACCCGAGTTGCCGAACAGTACGTTGCGGCCCCGAGGCTAGTCGGTGCTCTTGCGGCTACCGTCCGCGAGCATCGTCTCGATCAGGCCTGTTCGATGTCCTGGTGAGCCTTCGCGAGCATGATGTAGCCGGCGCCGTTGGCGGTGATACCGGCCTTTTCGCCTTCGGAGAGTTCACGTTTGACCTTGGCGGGCACGCCGGCGACCAGTGATCCAGGCGGGATTTGCATCCCCTGAGACACGACCGCACCGGCTGCAATCAGTGATCCCGAACCGATGTGTGCGCCGTTGAGCACCACGGCACCCATGCCGACGAGAACGTCGTCTTCGACGGTGCACCCGTGCAGCACTGCGTTGTGGCCGACCGAGATTCGCTCGCCCAGCACTGCGGGGAACGTGGGGTCGGCGTGCACCGTGCAGTTGTCCTGAATGTTGGTGTCAGCGCCGATGGAGATCGATTCTGCGTCGCCGCGGATAACCGCGCCGTACCAGATGCTGGCTCCCGCAGCGATGGTCACAGCGCCGACAACGGTGGCGTTGGGTGCGATGAATGCACTTTCGTCGATCTGCGGGGTGTTACCGAGAACGGTGGCGATGATCGGGTTGGTCATGGTTCTCCTGTGCGTTGGAATGACGTGCTCTGACGGTACCTGGACTATTTCGGTGTGGACTTTCGATTCATGACGACCGTCCCGACACCCGCGGTCACCACCAGTCCGATGGCGACGAGTGTGAAAGCGTCGAGCGTTTGCCCGATCACGAGGACTCCGGCCAGTGCGGCCGCTGCCGGTTCGAGGGCGATGAGGACCGCGAAGACCTTCTTGGCCAAGGAGCGCAGCGCCCACATTTCCAAGCTGTACGGGATGACGGACGAGAGGATGGCGACGGCGGCGCCTGCGGCGAGCATCTTCGGATCCAGCAGTTCACTTCCGCCCGAGACGACGCCGAAGGGCAGCGTCAATACGGCTGCGACGATGCTTGCGCCTGCCAACCCGTCGGCGCTCGGGAGCGTCGCGGCCAGGTGGGAACCGGCCACGATGTATCCGGCCCACGCAGTGGCGGCGATCAACGCGAACATCACCCCGATCGGGTCCAATCCGGATTCGCCGTGATCCCCCAACCCGAGCAGCAACACTCCGCCGAAGGCGAGCAGCACCCACGCTCCGTCGGCCCACCGACGCGACAGAACTGCGGCCAGCGTCAACGGTCCGAGGAACTCGATGGTGACGGCGGTGCCGATGGGCACCGTGTCGAGGGCGAGGTAGAAGGCGCCGTTCATCACGGCGAGGGCGATGCCCAGCGCGAAGATGCCTTTGCGTTGCCGGTTCGACCACCTGCTCCATCGCGGGCGGACGATGACGCCGAGGATGATCGCGGCGATCGTCAGCCGAAGCGTCGTGGCTCCGGCCGGCCCGATCTGCGAGAACAGGGTCGTCGCGAATGCCGCTCCGAACTGGAGCGACAGTATCGAGGTGAGGACCGCGCCGACCGGCAGTAGCTGACTGCCCGCCTTCATTCTCCGGTGAACTCGGGACTTCGACGCTCGAGCATCGCGGCGACGGCTTCGTGGTGATCTCGGGTGTGGTGGGCGATCGACTGCATGGCGGCCGAGAGTTCGAGCAGGCTCTCGAGGCTCTGGTGCTGGCCTTCGCGGAGGAGTTTCTTGGTCATGCGGAGTACCTGCGGGGGATTGGCGGCTACTCGAGCTGCCAAAGCGTGCGCTGCGGAAAGCAATTCCTCGGGTTCGGTGATCTGCGAGACCAGACCCCAGTCGAGTGCCTTCGCAGCATCGATGGGTTCGCCGGTGAACGCCATCTCGGCGGCGCGGGCGTTGCCGATCGCGCGGGGGAGCAGCCAGGCTCCGCCGTCGCCGGGGATGAGTCCCACCTTGACGAAGCTCTCGGCGAAGACTGCGGCGGTCGAGGCGATGCGGAGGTCACACATGAGGGAGAGGTCGCAGCCCGCTCCGATGGCCGGGCCGTTGACGGCTGCGATGGTCGGCACCTCACATGTGTACAGCGCGAGCGGAATGCGCTGGATGCCGTGCCGGTAGCCCTGGCGGATCTCGCCGGGAGCACCACCGAACATGCCTTCCTTGTCTCGCATGTGTTTGACGTTGCCGCCGGAGGAGAAAGCCGACCCGGCCCCCGTGAGGATGACCGCGCGCACACTCTGATCTCGGTTGACTGCGGTGACCGCGTCTTCGAGGGCCTCGATCATGTCGATCTCGGAGATCGCGTTGCGGGTGTCCGGGCGATTGAGGGTCCACGTGACCACATCGCCGGTTCGCGAGATCAGTACGGCGTCGCTCATGGGTGCTCCTGGTAGTCGATGGCAGTTGAGCTCAGTCTCTCACCACAAGATTTCTCAATAACAATCATTCGTGCTTGATTTTTATGAACCCGAGTGTGATGCTGGTCGCATGGCCGAACTTCAGACGTTCATCGATGACTTGCGGGCCGAAGGCGAGAGCCTCGACGCCCTGGTTGCGGATCTGCCCGAGGAGAAGTGGGCGACAATGACGCCGGCGGAAGGGTGGAGCGTCGCGCATCAGATCGGGCACCTGCACTGGACGGACAGTGCTGCGATCCTGGCGATCACCGACCCGGACGGGTTTGCGGAGCAGTTGAAGGCGGCGTTCGTGAATCCGGCGGGATTTGTCGACGACGGTGCTGCCGAGCAGGCGGCCCGCCCGCCGGCGGAGTTGCTCGCCGATTGGCGAGCGGGGCGCACCGCTCTCGTCGAGGCTCTCACCGCCGCCCCGTCCGGTACCAAGTTTCCTTGGTACGGCCCGCCCATGGGCGGAGTGTCCATGGCAACTGCGCGATTGATGGAGACGTGGGCGCACGGGCAGGACGTTGCCGACGCGCTCGGCGTCGAGCGAGCCCCGACGGCGCGCATCAAGAACATCGCTCATCTGGGTGTCCGCACGCGGAACTTTGCGTACTCGGTCAACGAGAAGACGCCGCCCGCCGACGATTTCCGGGTTGAGTTGACGGCGCCGGACGGTTCGCTCTGGACCTGGGGGCCGGAAGATGCACCGCAGAAGGTGACCGGGCCGGCGTTGGACTTCTGCCTGCTGGTCACCCAGCGTGCCAATCGCGCCGATCTCGATCTGGTCGCCGTTGGCGCCGACGCAGACGAGTGGTTGGGGTTCGCGCAGGCATTTGCCGGACCCAGCGGCGAGGGACGAGCCGCACGAGAAGCGAAGGTGGGCAAATGAGTTCGGTACGGATCGGTAACTGCTCCGGTTTCTACGGCGACCGCGTCTCGGCGATGCGCGAGATGCTCGAGGGCGGCGAACTCGACTACCTGACCGGCGACTACCTTGCCGAACTGACGATGTTGATCCTCGGACGGGACCGGATGAAGGACCCGTCGCTCGGCTACGCGAAGACGTTCCTGCGACAGGTGGAAGACACCCTCGGACTTGCGCTCGACAAGGGCGTGAAGATCGTCGCGAATGCCGGCGGTCTCAACCCGGCTGGACTGGCCGAGGCGCTGCGCGAGGTCAACACCAGGCTGGGGTTGAACGCGAAGATCGCCCACGTCGAGGGCGACGATCTGGTCTCTCGGGCAGACGAACTCGGACTCGGCTCCCCGCTGACGGCCAACGCGTACCTCGGCGCCTGGGGCATCGTCGAAGCATTGTCAGCCGACGCCGATGTCGTGGTCACCGGACGTGTCACCGACGCTTCGGTGATCGTCGGTCCCGCCGCTCACCATTTCGGTTGGAAGCGAGATGATTTCGATCAGCTGGCCGGTGCTGTCGCGGCGGGCCACGTCATCGAGTGCGGAACCCAGGCCACCGGCGGCAACTACGCGTTCTTCACCGAGATTCCGAATCTGGGCCGTCCGGGCTTCCCGATCGCCGAGATCAACGCGGACGGATCTTCGGTCATCACCAAGCATGCCGGTACGGACGGCGAGGTGAGCGTCGGCACCGTGACGGCGCAGCTGCTGTACGAGATCACGGGTGGACGCTACGCAGGCCCGGACGTGACCACCCGCATCGACAACGCGGTGCTCACCCAGGAAGGCCCGGATCGGGTGCTGATCAGCGGAGTCACGGGCGAGGCTCCGCCGCCGCAGTACAAGGTCTCACTCAACACGCTGGCCGGGTTCCGCAACGAGGCCACTTTCATTCTCACCGGTCTCGACATCGAGGCCAAGGCCGATCTGGCGAAGACTCAACTCGAATCCTGGCTGACGAAGAAGCCCGCCGAACTGGTCTGGACTCTCGCTCGCACGGATCACCCGGATTCCGACACCGAGGAAACCGCGAGTGCGTTACTGCGCTGCGTGGTTCGCGATTCCGATCCCAAGGTGATCGGTCGTCCCTTCTCTGCGGTTGCGGTGGAAATGGCGCTTGCCAGTTACCCAGGCTTCTCGCTGACCGCGCCGCCGAGCAACGGACAACCGTACGGAGTGTTCACCCCCGGCTACGTCGACGCCGGATCGGTGCCTCACGTGGCCGTACTGCCCGACGGCACTCGCGTGGACATCGCTCCGTCGACGCTGACGCAGGACCTCGAAGCCGTCGACGAACCTGAGCGTCCGGAGCCGTTGCCGCCACAGTCTTCGCTTTCGGTGCCACTCGGCACGATCGCCGGTGCCCGTAGTGGCGACAAGGGTGGAAATGCCAACGTCGGCGTCTGGGTTCGCACGGACGATCAGTGGAAGTGGTTGGCGCACAATCTGACCGTCGAGATGCTCAAGGAACTGCTACCGGAAGCAGCAGACCTGAACGTCACTCGCTACCAGCTTCCGCACCTTCGTGCCGTCAACTTCGTGATCGAGGGAATCCTCGGTCAGGGTGTTGCCTCGCAGGCGCGGTTCGATCCGCAGGCCAAGGGAATTGGTGAATGGCTGCGTTCGCGCCACATCGACATCCCGATTTCGCTACTCCCCGTAACTGACGAGAAAGAGGATTCACGGTGACCGTGTGGACCACACCGGAAAGGCTTGCGCTTCGCGAGACCGTACGCGGATTCGTGAACCAGGAGATTCTGCCGCATCTGACGCAGTGGGAGCGCGACGGTGAGATTCCGCGCGAATTGCACCGCAAGGCAGGCGCTCTCGGGCTGCTCGGCGCCAGTGCTCCCGAATCGGCGGGCGGTGAGGGCGGCGACGCCGTCGACTCCATCGTGATCTGTGAGGAGATGCATCAGGCAGGTGCGTCGGGCGGGCTGTTCGCATCGCTCTTCACCTGCGGCATCGCGGTGCCGCACCTGATTGCAGCGGGCGACGAGGCGCAGATCGAGAAGTGGGTCAAGCCGACCCTGCGCGGCGACAAGATCGGCTCGCTCGCCATCACCGAGCCTGGCGGAGGCAGCGACGTCGGGCATCTGACAACCACAGCCAAGCGCGACGGCGATCATTACGTCGTGAACGGCGCCAAGACGTTCATCACCTCCGGCGTTCGAGCCGACTTCGTCGTTACCGCAGTGCGCACCGGTGGCCCCGGCGCGGGTGGTGTCTCACTGCTCGTGATCGAGAAGGGCACACCGGGATTCACCGTCTCACGCAAACTCGAGAAGATGGGCTGGCGTGCATCCGATACCGCGGAACTGTCCTTTGTCGATGCCCGGGTTCCGGTGGAGAATCTGGTCGGCGCAGAGAACAGCGGCTTCGCGCAGATCGCCCAGGCATTTGTTTCCGAACGTGTCGCGCTCGCCGCGCAGGCGTATGCCAGTGCAGAACGTTGCCTGGAGCTGACCCTCGAATGGTGCCGCGCCCGCGAAACTTTCGGTCGCCCCCTGATCAGCCGGCAGGCCGTGCAGAACACCGTCACCGAGATGGCCCGCAAGATCGACGTCGCCAAGGTGTACACCCACTCGGTGATCGAGCGGTACATGGCCGGTGACGGCGACCTGATCGCCGAGGTGTGCTTCGCGAAGAACACGGCAGTCGAGACGGGCGAATGGGTTGCGAACCAAGCCGTTCAGCTGTTCGGCGGCCTCGGATACATGCAGGAAAGTGAAGTGGAGAGGCAATACCGGGACATGCGAATTCTGGGAATCGGTGGCGGAACCACCGAAATCCTCACCGGCCTCGCGGCCAAGCGATTGGGGTATCAGTCATGAGTGTCATCCGGTCAACGCTGGACACCAATTCCGAGGTGTATCAGACCGCAACATCGACCATGAACACCAAGCTCGCCGAGATCGAGGTCGAGCACGCCAAGGCGCTTGCCGGTGGCGGCGAGAAGTACACCGAGCGGCACCACAAGCGGGGAAAGCTTCTGGCGCGCGAGCGGATCGAACTCCTGCTCGATCAGGATTCGCCGTTCCTCGAGCTGTGTCCCCTCGCTGCGTGGGGGAGTGACTTCCCGGTCGGCGCCAGCACCGTGGTCGGTATCGGCGTTGTCGAAGGTGTCGAATGCCTGATCGTCGCCAACGATCCCACCGTGCGCGGCGGCACCAGCAATCCGTGGACGCTGCGTAAGGGATTCCGCGCCAACGACATCGCCATGCAAAATCGCCTCCCGGTGATCTCGCTGGTCGAGTCCGGCGGTGCAGACCTGCCGACGCAGAAGGAGGTGTTCATCCCGGGCGGGCGTATGTTCCGTGACCTCACACAGCTTTCCGCAGCCGGTATCCCCACCATTGCACTGGTCTTCGGTAACTCGACTGCCGGCGGCGCGTACATCCCGGGCATGTCCGACCACGTCGTGATGATCAAGGAACGCTCCAAGGTGTTCCTCGCAGGCCCGCCGCTGGTCAAGATGGCCACCGGTGAGGAATCAGATGACGAGGCACTCGGCGGCGCCGAAATGCACGCTCGCAAGTCCGGGTTGGCTGACTACTTCGCAGCCGACGAGCAGGACGCGATCCGCATCGGTCGCTCGATCGTCAAGCGACTCAACTGGACCAAGAAGGGGCCGGCGCCTCGCGCGGAGATCATCGAACCGCTCGAGGATCCGGAAGAGTTGCTCGGCATCGTTCCGGCCGACCTGAAGATTCCGTTCGATCCGCGTGAGGTCATCGCCCGTATCGTCGACGGTTCCGACTTCGACGAGTTCAAGCCGCTCTACGGTTCCTCCCTCGTGACCGGCTGGGCCGAACTCAACGGTTACCCGATCGGCATCCTGGCCAACGCACGTGGAGTTCTCTTCAGCGAAGAGTCCCAGAAGGCAACGCAGTTCATCCAGCTTGCCAACCGCTCCAACACGCCGTTGCTGTTCCTGCACAACACCACCGGCTACATGGTGGGTAAGGAGTACGAGGAGGGCGGCATGATCAAGCACGGATCGATGATGATCAATGCGGTTGCCAACTCCAAGGTTCCGCACATCTCGATCCTGCTCGGAGCGTCGTACGGCGCCGGTCACTACGGCATGTGCGGACGGGCATTCGATCCGAGATTCCTCTTTGCCTGGCCCAGTTCCAAGTCCGCCGTCATGGGCGGTGCGCAGCTCGCCGGCGTCATCTCCATCGTGGGACGCGCTGCTGCCGAGGCCCGCGGCCAGGTTTTCGACGAGCAGGCTGATGCCGGCATGCGCGCGATGATCGAGAACCAGATCGAGGCCGAGTCACTTCCGATGTTCCTGTCCGGGCGTCTGTACGACGACGGCGTCATCGATCCCCGAGACACCCGCACCGTGGTGGGAATGTGCCTGTCGGCCATTGCCACCGCCCCGATCGAAGGCACCGAGAACTTCGGCGTCTTCCGTATGTGAGGCACGCCGTGACAATCACTTCAGTACTGGTCGCCAATCGTGGCGAAATCGCCCGCCGTGTCTTTGCAACCTGCCGCAAGAACGGAATCGGCACGGTTGCGGTTTTTTCCGACGCGGATGCCGACAGCCCGCACGTCGCCGAAGCCGATGCTTCGGTTCGCCTGCCGGGTAACACGCCTGCCGAGACCTACCTGCGGGGTGAGCTCATCATCGCCGCCGCCAAGGCTTCAGGCGCCGACGCGATTCACCCCGGCTACGGATTCCTCTCCGAGAACGCGGAGTTCGCGCGCAGCGTCATCGACGCGGGGCTGACGTGGATCGGCCCGCCCGTCGAATCCATCGAGCTCATGGGGTCGAAGGTCGAGTCCAAGAAGATCATGGACGCCGCCGGAGTGCCGGTGCTTTCCGAACTCGATCCCATTGCGGTGACCGAAGCTCATCTGCCAGTGCTGATCAAGGCGTCGGCGGGCGGCGGCGGACGCGGAATGCGTGTCGTTCGTGAATTGTCAGCGCTGGAAGGCGAACTGGAAGCAGCGCGGCGTGAGGCGCAGTCCGCCTTCGGTGACCCGACTGTCTTCTGTGAGCGCTACCTCGAGACCGGTCGTCACATCGAGGTCCAGGTGATGGCCGACCGCCACGGCGGGGTGTGGGCGGTGGGGGAGCGCGAGTGCTCGATCCAGCGTCGGCATCAGAAGGTGGTCGAAGAGGCACCGTCGCCGCTCGTGCAACGCATCCCCGCCATGCGCGACAAGCTGTTCGACGCCTCGCGGCTCGCAGCCAACGCCATCGGCTACGAGGGTGCGGGAACCGTTGAATTCCTGGCAGACGAAAAGGGTGACTTCTTTTTTCTGGAGATGAACACTCGCCTGCAGGTGGAGCATCCCGTCACCGAGTGCACCACCGGACTCGATCTGGTGGAACTGCAATTGCAGGTCGCTTCAGGTGAAGTGCTTCCGGACGAGCAGCCGGAGATTCGCGGACATTCCATCGAGGTGCGCCTGTACGCCGAGGACCCCGCCAAGAACTGGCAACCGCAGAGCGGAACCGTTCACCACATCGAGTTGCCCGGTGACCCGCAAGAATTCAGTGTTCTGCGTGAGCAGGGCGTTCGCCTCGACTCCGGCGTCGTCGACGGCAGTGTTGTCGGCGTCCACTACGACCCGATGTTGGCCAAGGTCATCTCGTACGCGCCGACGCGGACCGCAGCTGCGCGGCTGCTCGCGTCGACGCTGGCGCGCACCAGGATTCACGGCCTGCGCACCAACCGCGATCTGCTCGTCAATGTCCTGGCTCACCCCGCCTTCATTGCCGGGGACACCGATACGGCGTTCTTCGAGACCCATGACCTCGAGAAGTTGTCAACGCCTCTGGCCGACACCGACGCCGAAAGGCTTTCGGCGCTGGCGGCGGCACTTGCCGATGCCGCGCACAACCGGGCGTCGGCGCGCGTCATCGGCCGCTTGCCCAGCGGGTGGCGCAACCTCCCGTCGCAGCCGCAGAGCAAGAGCTACTCCACTGCGTCGGGCGACTACGACGTCCGCTACTCCCTGAGCCGAAGCGGCGTGTTGAACGCAGAAGGCTTCGACGACGTGAGCCTGGTATCGGCAACTGCTGCACGGGTAGTGCTCGAGCAGGGCGGAGTACGGCGTTCGTTTGACGTGGCGGCATACGGGAGTGAGATTTTTGTCGACTCCTCGCTGGGGCCGGTCGCGTTGACGGCAGCACCGCGCTTCGTGGATCCGTCGGCGGAAGTCGCCGCCGGTTCGTTGCTCGCTCCGATGCCGGGATCGGTTATCCGCCTCGGTGCCGCACTCGGTGACACCGTCACTGCCGGCCAGCCGATTCTGTGGCTAGAGGCCATGAAGATGGAACACACCGTCACCGCGCCGACTGCCGGTGTCCTGGTAGAACTTCCGGTCGCCGTCGGTCAGCAGGTCGAGGTCGGATCGGTACTCGCACGTGTGGAAGAACCCGCTACAGAAGAGGAAGCATGATGAGTTTCATCGAAACCGAAGAGCAGAAGGAACTGCGGGCATCCGTTTCCAAACTGGGTGAGCGCTTCAACTACGTCGACTACGTGCTGCCCAAGGCGCGCAAGGGTGAGCCGCTCACCGAATTGTGGAACGAGGCGGGCAAACTCGGATTCCTGGGCGTCAACCTGCCGGAGGAATACGGCGGCGGCGGTGCCGGTATCTACGAACTCGCGCTGGTGCAGGAGGAATTGGCGGCGCAGGGTGCCGGTCTGCTCCTGGTTGTCGTATCCCCGGCCATCTGCGGCACCATCATCGGCAAGTACGGCACGGCGGAGCAGAAGCAGCAGTGGCTACCCAGCCTCGCCGACGGCTCCAAGATCATGGCGTTCGGAATCACCGAGGCCGACGCCGGTTCCAACTCTCATCAGATCACCACGACGGCACGCAGGGATGGCGACGACTGGATCCTGAGCGGCAACAAGATCTACATCTCGGGTGTCGATCAGGCTGACGCGGTCCTCATCGTCGCGCGCACCGAGGACTCCAAGACCGGCAAGCTCAAGCCCGCTCTGTTCATCGTCCCCACGGATTCTCCCGGATTCGTGAAGACGCAGATGGAGATGGACATCATCGAGCCGGACCACCAGTTCATCTTGTTCCTCGACGACGTCCGTTTGCCGGCCGACGCTCTGGTCGGTGAAGCCGATGCCGCCCTGATGCAGTTGTTCGCCGGCCTCAACCCCGAGCGCATCCTGGGTGCGTCGATGGCCATCGGTATGGGCCGTTACGCCCTGAACGCTGCGGTGAAGTTCGCCAACGAGCGCACGGTGTGGAAGACGCCGATCGGTGCGCACCAAGGTATTTCGCATCCACTCGCGCAGGTGAAGATCGAACTCGAGCTCGCCAAGCTGATGATGCAGAAGGCCGCGGTGCTCTACGACAGCGGCGACGATTTCGGTGCTGCCGAAGCCGCGAACATGGCAAAGTACGCCGCCGCCGAAGCCAGCATCAAGGCGCTCGATCAGGCGATCCAGACGCACGGCGGCGCAGGCCTGACGAAGGAATACGGGTTGGCCGCCATGCTCGGCGCGGCCCGTATCGCCCGCGTCGCGCCGGTGAGCCGCGAGATGATCCTCAACTTCGTCTCGCAGCACTCTCTCGGTCTGCCGCGGTCGTACTAAACGGTCCTACTGAAGAGGAGACTCATGACGGATCAGGACAAGCCATACGTACGGTACGAAGTATCGGGCGGTGCTGCCACGATCACTCTCGACTCACCCCACAACCGCAACGCGATTTCGACGCGGTTGGTCACGGAGTTACAAGCGGGGTTGACGTCAGCGGCCGCCGATCCGGCAGTTCGAGCGGTGGTGCTCACCCACACCGGTGGAACATTCTGTGCGGGAGCCGATCTCAGCGAGGCTTCCGGATCGTCCGCGTCACCGGAAGAGGCCGTCAAAGAACGAGGGCGGGGAATGCTGACGCTCTTGCGCAGCATTCTCGAGCTTCCCAAGCCGGTGATCGGGCGCATCGACGGTCACGTCCGAGCCGGGGGTATGGGTCTTGTCGGGGCGTGCGACATCGTCGTCGCCGGACCGGCGAGCACCTTCGCGGTGACGGAATCACGGTTGGGTTTGGCAGCGTCCATCATTTCGCTCACGGTCCTACCGAGGCTCGACCAGCGATCTGCGAGCCGATACCTGCTCACCGGAGAGAAGTTCGGCCAGCACGAGGCCGAATCCATCGGACTCGTCACCGCCGCGTCGCAGGACACGGGGGAGTCGATCACCGAACTGCTCGGCACCTTGCGCCAATGTTCACCGCAGGGACTTGCCGAATCGAAGTGGATCACGACGCGTTCGGTCCTGGCCGGATTCGACCGTGACGGCGAGGAGATGATCGCGCAGTCGGCCCGGCTGTTTTCCTCTGACGAGGCTCGTGAGGGCATGATGTCTTTCTTGCAGAAGCGTCCAGCAGCCTGGGCGCAGTAGAACTGCGCACTGGAACACAGCGGTAGAAAGGATGGCGGCGCGATGACTCGAGAACCCAAGCAGGACCGAAGTCGAGTCACGCGCTCCCACCTGCTCGAAGTGACTGTGGAGTGTCTCGCCGAACTCGGATGGAGCGCAACGACGATGAGCGTCGTCGCCCAGCGTGCCGGGGTGTCCCGCGGTGCGATGCAGCATCACTTCCCGACCCGCGAGGACCTCATCACCGCGGCGCTCGAGGTGATGTTCGACGCCAGGATGGATCAGGCACGAAAGGAATCGACCGACCTTCCGGTGGGTGCCGGACGAACCGAGGCGGTCATTTCGCGGTTGGTCGAGTACTACACCGGGACTCTGTTCAAAGCAGCACTGCAGGTGTGGACGGCCGCTGCCTCCGACCCCGACCTGCGGGCCCGCGTGTTGCCCCTCGAGGAACGGTTCGGGCGCATCGCGCACCGCATGGCCGTCGAGAGTCTGGGCGTCGACGACTCCGATCCGGTGACGCACCGTTTGGTACAGGCGACCCTGGACCTGGCCCGCGGGCTGGGGCTGGCAGATGTCTTGACCGACGACTCGCGGCGACGCACCGAGGTGGTCAAACAATGGGCGGCGCAATTGGATTCCACGCTGGTTCGGGTACCGGTCGCAACTCCCTGAATCGGTAGCGGCGTGGCGGCGACCGATAAGCGAGGTGCGCACGTGGCGTGTGTCGGGGGCCACCGAGAAGTACAGTCGGCTCCATGGCCGCACGCACCCTCACTTCGATCGGGACTTCGGTATTGGTCTCGGCTGCCGTGCTTTCGGCGGTGGTCGGCTGCAGCTCCGACGACGGGGCCGTCGATCAGCCGGGCGACGACGCCAGTTCGCCGGCACTCGCACCCACCGATCCCGGTCCGATGTTCGCCGAATGCGGCTCGGTGACCGACGAAGAAGTTGTCAATGCCTTCAACCTCGGCGCTTTTGCGACGACGACGCGCAACGGTGTCGGTTGCCAGTGGGAGGTCGCTGGTTCGAGCGGTCCGAGCGTCAGTTTCTCCTGGTACCGCGGTAGCCCGATCGGCCGCGAACGGGCCGGGTCCGACCTGCTCGGACGTCCCGCCGCCGACATCACGATCGGCGGTCATCAAGGCTTCATCGCGTCCACGGCAGGTTCGCTGTGCGAGTTGGGTATCGCGTTCGGCGGAGACTTCGTGCACTGGTCGATCACCTACGGTTTGCTGCCACCGACCGCGGATCCATGCACGGTGGCGCGGGATCTGATGGAAAAAACAGTTTCGAGGGCACAGTGAAGTTCGAGGGCGCCGTGAAGCGCGTACGGATCGGGCTCGCCCTGGCTGGATCGCTGGTTCTGCTGACAGGCTGCGGCTCGGTGGTCATCGGGACTCCCCGTGCGGAGGGCAGCTACGGCGGTAGTGACAGCCAGGAATTCGCCAACGTCCTCCAAGAATGCGAGGCCGTCACCGACGAGCAGATCGCCGGTGCCGTGGGTGCCGACGCCGTCGGGCGTGGGTTCTTCGGCGCTATCTGCCGTTGGGACGGCATCGGGGCCGCGGGTCCGATCAAGATCACCTTCAACTGGTTCGAGACGGGCACCCTCGATCACGAGCGCGCTGCATTCGAACATCTGGGATACGTGGTGGCGAAAATCGACATCAACGGCAGTGGCGGTTACGAGGTTCGCCAGCCGGCCGATCCGCAGAGTTGCGGCGTGAGCGCGAGCGCACCGGCCGGGGGAGTGTTCGGTTGGTGGGTCACCGAGCCGCAGGGCGGCGCGGATCCGTGCGAGGCTGCGGCAAAGCTCGGCGCGTTGACGTTGAACCGCAGCATCTGATCGTGACCGGTCCGGCTGCGTGGTCTGAGTTTGCAGCCAGAGTGTCTGGTCAGAGCGTGAGGTCACTATCACCGTGGCCTCGCTTTGACCTCGTGGCGCGCCGACAGGTATCGTTATGGGTCGTGTCCGGCATGCCCGGGCCGATCTGTGTGCCTAGCTAGGTATTGCCGTGCGCGCGTTCGAGCAGAAACTGCTGATGAACGAGCATCCGGCTGCCTGTGTGGGGGTATGCGACACGCCCGACCTCGGGGGCAGTGCGCGGCATGAAAGTGCTGAGTACAGACTCTGAGGTGGGTGAGGAGCAGCAGCTCTCTTGCTCCAACTGCTAGATCCCTAATTTCAGAACAGCCACGTTTTCGAACGGCCCGAGTTCGCTCGAGCAGTCTGTTCGTCACAAGAAAGCCGGTAAATGCCAACCATCAACCAGCTGGTCCGCAAGGGTCGCCGCGACAAGACCGCCAAGGTCAAGACGGCAGCCCTCAAGGGCAGCCCGCAGCGTCGTGGCGTGTGCACTCGCGTGTACACCACCACCCCCAAGAAGCCGAACTCCGCGCTCCGTAAGGTCGCACGTGTTCGCCTCACGACTTCGGTCGAGGTCACCGCGTACATCCCCGGTGAAGGTCACAACCTTCAGGAGCACTCCATGGTGCTCGTCCGTGGCGGTCGTGTGAAGGACCTCCCGGGTGTCCGTTACAAGATCATCCGCGGCTCCCTGGACACCCAGGGTGTCAAGGGTCGCAAGCAGGCACGCAGCCGCTACGGCGCCAAGAAGGAGAAGAGCTAATGCCACGTAAGGGCCCCGCTCCGAAGCGCCCGCTCATCAACGACCCGGTTTACGGTTCCCCGTTGGTGACGCAGCTCGTCAACAAGATCCTGCTGGACGGCAAGAAGTCCACCGCAGAGCGAATCGTGTACCAGGCTCTCGAGCAGGCACGCGAGAAGACCGGCACCGATCCGGTCGTCACTCTCAAGCGCGCCCTGGACAACGTCAAGCCTGCACTCGAGGTTCGTAGCCGCCGCGTCGGTGGCGCTACCTACCAGGTGCCGGTCGAGGTTCGTCCCGGTCGTTCCACCACGCTGGCACTGCGCTGGCTGGTCACCTTCTCGCGTGCACGTCGTGAGAAGACCATGGTCGAGCGTCTCGCCAACGAGCTCCTCGATGCCAGCAATGGCCTCGGTGCAGCTGTGAAGCGTCGCGAAGACACTCACAAGATGGCCGAAGCCAACAAGGCATTCGCCCACTACCGCTGGTGATGTAAAGCGTCGGAGCAACTGCCATCGGGTGGGGCTCCGACGCTTGTCGCCGTTGGCGACCTGATCATCTCGCCGGTTTCCGGACGCAGGTGGCCAGGTTCGCCTCGGCAGAGACATAATTGAAAGACCATGGCCTTGACGGTGGAACACACCGGATACGGCCGACACCCGAAAACCAAGCAACGAGCGGGGAAGAAACCTGTGGCACAGGAAGTGCTGACTGACCTGAACAAGGTCCGCAACATCGGCATCATGGCGCACATCGATGCCGGCAAGACCACCACCACCGAGCGCATCCTGTTCTACACCGGTGTCAATTACAAGATCGGTGAGACGCACGACGGTGCGTCGACGACGGACTGGATGGAGCAGGAGAAGGAACGCGGCATCACGATCACGTCTGCCGCCGTGACTTGCTTCTGGAACAACAACCAGATCAACATCATCGACACCCCCGGCCACGTCGACTTCACGGTCGAGGTGGAGCGGTCGCTGCGCGTGCTGGACGGCGCAGTTGCTGTCTTCGACGGTAAGGAAGGTGTCGAGCCGCAGTCCGAGCAGGTTTGGCGTCAGGCTGCCAAGTACGACGTTCCGCGCATCTGCTTCGTCAACAAGATGGACAAGATGGGCGCGGACTTCTACTTCACAGTCCAGACCATCATCGACCGTCTCGGCGCGAAGCCGCTCGTTCTCCAGCTGCCCATCGGCGCTGAGGACGACTTCGACGGCGTCGTCGACCTGGTCGAGATGCGTGCCATCACCTGGCGCGGCGTAGTTCCGACCGGTGCACTGCCGACCATCGAAGAGATCCCCGCGGACCTCGTCGAGAAGGCTGCAGAGTACCGCGAGAAGCTGCTCGAAACCGTTGCCGAGTCCGACGAAGCTCTCATGGAGAAGTACTTCGGCGGCGAAGAGCTCACGGTCGAGGAAATCAAGGGCGCCATCCGCAAGATGACGGTCGCTTCCGAGCTGTACCCGGTCATCTGTGGCTCCGCGTTCAAGAACAAGGGCGTTCAGCCCATGCTCGACGCAGTCATCGATTACCTGCCGAACCCGCTGGACATCGGCGAGGTCGTCGGCCACAAGCTCGGTGACGAAGAAGTAGAGATCACTCGCAAGCCGAGCAAGGAAGAGCCGTTCTCGGCTCTCGCCTTCAAGATCGCTGCTCACCCGTTCTTCGGCAAGCTGACCTTCGTCCGCGTGTACTCGGGTCGTATCGATCCGGGCGCTCAGGTGCTCAACGCAACCAAGGGCAAGAAGGAGCGCATCGGAAAGCTCTTCCAGATGCACGCCAACAAGGAGAACCCGGTAGACGAGGCCGTAGCCGGCCACATCTACGCAATGATCGGCCTCAAGGACACCACCACCGGTGACACCTTGTGCGATCAGGCGAGCCCCATCGTCCTCGAGTCGATGTCGTTCCCCGCGCCGGTCATCCAGGTCTCCATCGAGCCCAAGACCAAGTCCGACCAGGAAAAGCTGGGCGTCGCGATCCAGAAGCTCGCCGAAGAGGATCCGACCTTCTCGGTCGAACTCGACGAAGAGACCGGTCAGACCGTCATCGGCGGTATGGGCGAGCTCCACCTCGACATCCTCGTCGACCGCATGCGTCGCGAGTTCAAGGTCGAGGCGAACGTCGGTAAGCCGCAGGTTGCGTACCGCGAGACCATCACCAAGAAGGTCGAGAAGCACGACTACACCCACAAGAAGCAGACGGGTGGCTCGGGCCAGTTCGCAAAGGTCATCATCGCTCTGGAGCCTTTCGTGGGCGAAGACGGTGCTACCTACGAGTTCGAGAACAAAGTCTCCGGCGGACGTATCCCGCGCGAGTACATTCCCTCCGTGGATGCCGGCGCGCAGGACGCGATGCAGTACGGTGTTCTCGCCGGCTACCCGCTCGTGAACCTGAAGTTGTCGCTGCTCGATGGTGCTTACCACGACGTCGACTCCTCGGAAATGGCGTTCAAGGTTGCCGGTTCGCAGGCACTGAAGGAAGCCGCCCGCAAGGCCGGCCCCGTCATTCTCGAGCCGCTCATGGCTGTCGAGGTCACAACGCCCGAGGAGTACATGGGCGACGTGATCGGCGACCTCAACTCCCGCCGTGGCCAGATCCAGGCCATGGAGGAACGCAGTGGTGCCCGTGTCGTGAAGGCGCTGGTTCCGCTCTCGGAGATGTTCGGTTACATCGGTGACCTGCGGTCGAAGACCCAGGGCCGTGCGAACTTCTCCATGGTGTTCGATTCCTACGCAGAGGTTCCCGCGAACGTCTCGAAGGAAATCATCGCCAAGGCGACGGGCGAGTAAGCACAGCGAGCTCCCCAGCCCGCGCCGGCAAGTGACCTCGGTTGCTTCCGGCACGAAGCACGACCAAGTAACAACCAACCGCACTGCTGCATACGGCAAGCAACAACAGTCCAGGAGGACACAAAGTGGCGAAGGCGAAGTTCGAGCGGACGAAGCCGCACGTGAACATCGGCACCATTGGTCACGTCGACCACGGCAAGACCACGACGACGGCGGCCATCACCAAGGTTCTCGCGGATGCATTCCCCGACCTGAACGAGGCTTCGGCCTTCGATCAGATCGACAAGGCTCCCGAGGAAAAGGCTCGTGGCATCACGATCAACATCTCGCATGTTGAGTACCAGACGGAAAAGCGCCACTACGCGCACGTCGATGCACCGGGTCACGCCGACTACATCAAGAACATGATCACCGGCGCAGCTCAGATGGACGGCGCTATCCTCGTCGTCGCAGCTACCGACGGCCCGATGCCCCAGACGCGCGAGCATGTCCTGCTCGCTCGCCAGGTTGGCGTTCCTTACATCCTCGTCGCCCTGAACAAGGCCGACATGGTTGACGATGACGAGATCCTCGAGCTCGTCGAGATGGAGGTCCGCGAACTGCTGGCCGCTCAGGAATTCGACGAGGAAGCCCCCGTCATTCCGATCTCGGCACTCAAGGCACTCGAGGGTGACCCGAAGTGGACGCAGTCCATCCTCGACCTGATGGCTGCAGTCGACGAGTCCATCCCGGACCCGGTCCGCGAGACGGACAAGCCCTTCCTCATGCCCGTCGAGGATGTCTTCACGATCACCGGCCGTGGCACGGTTGTCACCGGTCGTATCGAGCGTGGCTCGGTCAACGTGAACGAGGAGGTGGAGATCGTCGGCATCAAGGAGACCTCCACCAAGACCACCGTCACGGGTATCGAGATGTTCCGCAAGCTGCTCGACTCGGGTCAGGCCGGCGACAACGTCGGACTGCTCGTTCGTGGCATCAAGCGCGAAGATGTCGAGCGTGGACAGGTTGTCGTCAAGCCGGGCACCACGACTCCCCACACGGAGTTCGAGGGCCAGGCATACATCCTGTCGAAGGACGAGGGCGGCCGCCACACCCCGTTCTTCAACAACTACCGCCCGCAGTTCTACTTCCGTACCACGGACGTTACGGGCGTCGTGACGCTGCCTGAGGGCACCGAGATGGTCATGCCCGGTGACAACACCGAGATGTCCGTCAAGCTCATCCAGCCTGTCGCCATGGACGAGGGCCTGCGCTTCGCAATTCGCGAAGGCGGCCGTACGGTCGGCGCCGGCAAGGTTGCCAAGATCATCAAGTGAGACTCTTGTCTCGCTAGCTGATTCACAGCACTAGAAAAGGCGCTCATTCCCTTCGGGGAGTGAGCGCCTTTTCTATGTCTGTGGTCAGGTGGTCTGCGATCGGTTGTTCGGGGTGCTTCTACTTGGAGGCTTCTACCCGGTCGAGATGCAACAAAACCTGTACCGCGACAGGTGAGCCGTCGAGGCTTCGCCTGGTTGCACGGGCGATGTGTTCGGCCGAAGTGGTGAAGCCGACGACATCGATCGCCGGGTCTGCGGTGACGACAATCGACAGCGTTGGCAGTCCGCGATCGATCGTCGCTTTGCTTCTGGTGCTTCGCACGCCGCTCAGCTGGGCGAGTTCTGCCGCTACGCCGTCGGCGACTGGTCCCAGATCCACACTGACGTCTGTGCCGGACTCGTTGTGCCGCAATGTGACTGCGCTCGTTCGGCGTCGACGAAGGTTCAGGTACAACAGCCCGAAACCGGCGAAGACGCAGAGGACAAAGGTGCCCGACAGCACCCAGTGCCACCAAGGCTGCTCCGGAAGACCGAAGAGGACCTCACGATCGAGTCGTGACACCCAGGTCCTGATCAGTGAGGCACCCGCGTCCCACGCGATGGCGTATGCGCCCGCCGCGAGGAGTGCGATTCCGACGATGAGGACGATGGTCCGATCGACCGCGGAGATCCAACGGTTCACGAGGCGTCCTTTCGTCGTACTGGCGCTTCTCTCACGACTATCGAAAGCTGCAGTGGCTGCTGGAGTATCGCGAGATGAGGCCGAACTGCCGCGTCGACGGCCGCGGCAAGTTCGGTTCGATCGCCGCCGGTGGATTCGATGTGGACCTTGATGTGTTTGCGGTCGACGCTGGTGTGGGCCGAGTCGACGCCGGGAACGACCGCTGCGTGGCTACTGCACAGGCGTGCAATGTCCGTCGGCCGCATCCATACCGTCGATGCACTCGGGTTACCCAACGGCACATGGGTTTTCGCCCGGCGTTTGAGGGCGGACATGATCAGGACAACACCCGCGACAACGGCAGCGATCGCCACCGGAAGCAGCCACGGTTGCCAGTGCAGACGCGACGTCCACTCCACGGAGTTCCGGATCCAGGGCGCCGAATCGAAGGTTCCGCGATTGATGAACCATTCGCGCGAGACCACGAAAGCGAGTGCGAGTAGACCGCACGCGATGACGACGGCTGACACCGCGGCGGCGGGGTTCGCGGAGGGAACTCGGGGTGGAATCGGATCCGAGAGTGCCTCCTGTGCGGGGCCTTCCGCGCTTTCGACGCCGGAAACACAGGATTCGTCAGAACCCTCGGTTGCCGCGATCATGACGTTCATGTCGTGGAGGGGCAGGCCGGTCAGCGACTCGACGCTGCGCCCGACTTCTGCCCGCACGCGACCGGTCAGTTCGGTGACCGAACATGGCCAGGACACAGCGAGGAACAGATTGATGGCCACGGCGTCGCTGCCCATCGAGATGTCGGCTCGCGGAAGGTCGCGCCCGGTCAGGCGGGTCAAGCCACCGGACTGGCGGACCACCCCCGGGACGTTCACCGCTGCGGCAGTGGCTATCTTGGCCATCGCCCGGTCCTTGATGACCAGTGAACCTCGTAGGCCGGGATCGTCTGCCGCGTTCGGAGTGGTCGGCTCAGCCACGGCCACGGCTTCGGAGGATCGCGCCGAGATCGAGATGTCCGTCGCGGTGTGCTCCGATCGCCATACCGGCGGCGCCGAGCAGGACGGCGAAGACGAATCCGCTGAATCCGCCCATGATTCCGGCGAGCGCGAGGAGCAGACCGACCAGCAGTCCGACGGTAGTGCTGTTCATGTCAGTTCCCTTCTCGAATGTTCGGTGCGATCTCGGTGACGGTGGAAAGCTCGGTGACTGCATCTTCAGAATTTTCGGGTGGATATCCCGCTGTCGACAAGTCTCCGACGGTCACATTCACCGGTACGTCGACCAACCGTGCCACCACCGCTCGGACGCGTTCGGCGACGCCGCGAACGTCGGCCGGATAGTGAACGGAAATGTGTACCGCACAAGAGTTTTCGTCGACGACGACGCCGGTGACTCGGCGTCCGGGGAGGTAGGTTCCCACCTCACCGAATTGCCCGCCGTGCAGATCTGCCACTTCCGGGATCGCAAGAACTGCGTCGGCGACGACCTCGGCCGCGTCGATCTCGCGGCCGGCGTCGGCGGTACTCACTGAACCCTCGGCTTGGCTTCCGGATCGGTACTGCCGCCGCTCTCTGCATCCTCGAAGAGCATGACGTCGAAGACGGTGATGTTGACCTCGGTGACCTCGAGACCCGTCATGCTTTCGACTGCGGCAATGACGTTTCGGCGGATACCTACCGCCAATTCGTGGAGTGCGACGCCGTATTCGGCGACAATGCCGATGTCGATGGCGGCTTGTTTCTCGCCCACTTCCACCGCGACGCCCTGGGCATGGTTGACGCGGGCGCCCGGAATACGGTCGCGAAGTGCCCCCACCGCGCGCGCGGTGCCCCCACCGACGTCGTACACGCCGTTGATCTCGCGGGTCGCGATACCGGCGATCTTGGCGACCACGGCGTCGGCGATGATCGTCTTGCCCTGGGTGCTGACTAGTTCCGCGCCACCGTCGGCGCCGAATCGGACGCTGTTCTTTTCACTGGAATCGCTGGTCATGGGGGCTCCCTGCTCATGTGTCAGTGCGTGCGTCTGAAGTACCTCCAACTGTAGTGACTGGTAGGTGGCCATGCGGGATGCACCACACCTACTCCGGCATTTGGTATGGCAGAGTCGGGGTCAAATAGTGACGGCGTTCATAGTGAGCGCTGCTAGTGACGTGGGTCGGACAGGGTGGTACGTGGTGGCACGGATAGTGATCGTGGGTGCGGGGTTGTCGGGGCTGCGGACCGTGGAGGAACTGCGACGAGCAGGCTTCGAGGGTGAGTTGACGCTCGCCGGTGGGGAAACACATCTGCCCTACGACCGGCCGCCGCTGTCGAAGGAAGTGATCCGCGGCGACAAGGACGAGACGACGCTGCGTCCGGCAGAGTTCTACGTCGAGAACAAGGTGGATCTCAAGCTCGGTTCGCTCGCGACCTCGGTGGACACTGCCGCAAAGTCGGTGGCGTTCGCGGACGGATCCACCCTCGACTACGACGAGTTGGTCATCGCGACCGGACTGACTCCGCGTCGCATTGCCGGCCTTCCGGAGCTGTCCGGAGTGCACGTTCTGCGCTCCATCGAGGAGGCGCTGGCCCTTCGCGCCGAGCTGGCTCCCGGCAAGCGTGCGCTGATCGTCGGGGCCGGCTTCATCGGCTGCGAACTGGCCGCCAGCATGAAGTCTCACGGCGTCGACGTCGTGTTGCTCGAGCCTCAGCCGACACCGCTGGCGTCGGTGCTCGGCCCCACCGTTGGCGCCCTCGTCGAACGTCTGCATCGGAACGAGGGCGTCGATGTCCGCGTCGGCACCGGCTTGACCTCGTTGTCCGGCGACGGAGCGGTTGCCACTGCGACCTTGAGCGACGGTTCGGAGATCCCGGTCGACGTGGTGGCGATCGGAGTCGGTTCGGTGCCGGTCACGGGATGGCTCGATGGTTCGGGAATCGAACTCGACAACGGAGTGCTCTGCGACGGCGTCGGCCGCACCAGTACCGAACACGTCTGGGCCGTCGGCGACGTCGCGTCCTGGCAGATCGGTGATCGACGTAAGCGCGTCGAGCACTGGACCAATGCGGGCGACCAGGCCAAGATCCTGGCGGGAGCGCTCACCGGAACGGGTGATCCCGATGCTCCGGCGCAGGTTCCCTACTTCTGGAGCGATCAGTACGACGTCAAGATCCAGGCGTTGGGGACCGTCGCACCCACGGACACCGTTCACATCGTCAAGGACGACGGCCGAAAGTTCGTCGCCTACTACGAGCGCGACGGTGTGCTGGCAGCTGTCGTCGGCGGAGGTAGCGCGGGAGCGGTGATGAAGATGCGCGCCAAGATCGCAGCCGGCACGCCCATCTCTGACGTGTTGGAGTCCACACCGGCCTGAACGGATGAGGCAGGACCGGTTCCGAGGCGATAGATTTGTGCGGTGATCGTTGCACTCATCGACTCGGGACTGGGCCTGCTCCCTACCTCTGCGTGGCTCAGACGCCTGCGCCCGGATCTCGATCTGGTGCTCTCCCTGGATCCGGACGGCGCCCCCTGGGGCCCCAAGCCTGAGCCGTGGGTCGTCGACCGGGTACTCGGTGCGGTGCGGCGGAGCCTCGATCGTGGGGCTCAGGTCATCGTTCTTCCATGCAATACCGCCAGCGTCACCGCGCTGCCACACGTGCGAGAACTGGTCGGGCCGGAAGTACCGGTCATCGGAACGGTGCCCGCGATCAAACCCGCCGCTGCCGCGTGCGATTCAGTGGCGATCTGGGCTACAGCCGCGACGACGGCCAGCCGGTACCAAGCCGATCTGATCGAGCAGTTCGGCAACGGCGCCAAGGTCGTCGGAGTGCCGTGCCACGGCCTGGCCGATTCGATAGATCTCGGTGATCGCGCAGCCGCACTTGCTGCCATCGATTCCGCGGTTGCCCGGACGCCGGACGACGTCAGCGGCGTTGTCCTCGGGTGCACCCACTACCCACTGCTCGCCGACGAGATCGCAGCACGGTTACCCGCCGGCGTCACACTCTTCGACAGCGCCGAAGCCGTTGCACGACAGACTCTGCGGCGGATCGACGGGCTCGGTGCCGCGGGCGAAGGATCGGGAACCGTCGAGGTGTTCGTGAGCGGTCGTCCGGGCGCACTACCGCCCAGCGCCGAAGCCTTCGACGCCGGGCGGTTGTTGGGCGCGATCAAAGCCTGATCCAGCCGCTCCGTCAATGGGCGGCTACGCCGCCGTGACCCCCGTGATGCATCCGCGCACTCATCACCGGCATCGCACTCACCGCGACCACAACGGTCAGAACCCCGACCACCCAGGCCGTCCACGACGCACCGCGCAGAGCGTCGAAGTTCATCACCCAGGGTGAAATGAACATCAAGACGCCGAAAACACCCATCGCGTAATCCGCCATGGCCATGTCCGGACGTGCCATGTGCGCCAGACCCGACAGTGCAACCAGGACACCCAGGACGACGAGTGACCACATTGCCCGATCGGTGGTGTCGAGCCACATCGGCGAGAGAGCCGCAAAGACGCCGAGAACCACCGCGACGGCATCTTGCATTCGATTCCACGACTTCATGACGAGACCTCCAAAGACGAGAGTGTGTCCACCTGTAGTACACGCCCGCGGAAGATCGAGATCAACTCTCCGCCAATTGCATTCGCGTTGCAGTTAGAGGCGATGCGGAGGCTCGAATATCAAGATTTGTGACCATTCGTCCGGATGGCCACGAGCCCGCGCGGCGCGCTTGCCGCGATATGTCCCGAGAGTGCCATGAGGGTGAGAGTGGTGAATGCGATAGCGGCGGTGATCATGGGTGGTCCTTTCGCTGACTGTCCTCGAGTGTCGTCTGCCGACCTGTGGCCGAGCAGGGCAGACGGTGTGAGGACGCTGAGAGAATCGAAGAGTCCGCACAGACGACCCGTGAGAAGGTTCTGGGGTGACGCAATCGAGTGCCCCGGACGTGATCGAGCAGTTGGCCGACCTCGCGGATCCCGCAGATGCCGTCCACTTGCAGCGGTTCTTCAAGACAGCGCCGGGGGAGTACGGCGAGGGTGACGTATTCATCGGCGTGCGAGTACCGAAGACGCGATCGGTGGTGAAGAAGCACGTCGGACTCGCGTTGCCTCAGATACGTCTCCTTCTCGACAGTGACGTTCACGAGCACCGATTGGCCGGGCTGCTGATCCTGGTCGCTCAATTCGAAAAAGTCAGTCGCCCAAAATTTTTCGACGACGAGGGCCGCGCTCGCATCGCAGGCTTCTATCTGACCGCTGTCGAGGACGGGCGGGTCAACAATTGGGATCTGGTGGATTCGTCCGCCGGACAGATCCTCGGCGGCTGGCTGTACGACCGAGATCGCCGGCTGATCTTCGAGCTTTCCGATTCGGGTGACCTGTGGCGACGACGGGTGGCGCTGCTGACGACGTACGGATTCATCACTCGCGGCGACGCGTCGACCACGCTAGAGCTTGCCGCGCAGGTGCTGGGTGATCGACGAGACCTGACCCAGAAAGCGATGGGCTGGATGCTCCGCGAGGTGGGCAAGCGGGTGGATCGGGATTTGTTGACAGGCTTCCTTACTGAGAATGCAGCAGACATGGGACGCACGGCGCTGAGCTACGCGTGCGAACACCTGACCGCAGACGAGCGAGCGCACTTCCGGGCGGCCCGCTAGCGAAGTACCGCTCGGTAGGTTGTGGGACGATTCTCGGTATGCCCGCCACCCGTGTCGAGGCGTCTCGAATTGTGACGATCGGTTCACTGATCGCTGCCGGCGTCGCAGCTCTGTGTTATCTCGTGTACTCCGTTCGGGCCGTCGAACCCGTTGATTTTCTCGTCTACCGCTACGCTGCCCAGGCATTTGCCGCAGGCTCGAACATCTACGAGAGCAACCTTGTCGGCCCGTTGATCGTCGACGAGGGCATGCCGTTCACCTACACCCCGTTCGCGGTGATCTTCCTCTGGCCGACTGTTCTCTTCGACTGGTGGACGGCCTATCTGCTGTGGTCGGCGTTGTGCATCGCGGCGGTGGTGTGGACAGTCGCCAAGTTCACTCCCGCTCGCGTCCCCAAGCGGCCGCTCGTCATGGCGGCATTGGTCCTGGCCGTGTCGGTGACACCCATCGTCAGCGCGCACATCTCCTTCGGCCAGGTGAACCTGGTGCTGATGGTGCTCGTACTGCTCGACGTGACCCGCAGAGGCGATTCGAAATTCGGCCGGTGGTTTCCACGAGGACTTTTGATCGGCGTCGCAGCCGCGATCAAGCTGACGCCGGCGCTGTTCATCGTCTACTTCGTCGTCACGAAGCAGTGGCGACTCGCGATCTGGAGTTCGATCGGATTTGCCGCGGCGACCGCCGTCGCAGCAATGGTGGACCCGGCCGTCAGCTGGACCTTCTGGTCGGACGTCGTCTGGAACCTCAGTGACCGGGTGGACTTGAGCGGGCAGGCGATCGCGAGTGCCGGTAACAGTTCACTGCAGGGCGGGTTTGCGGCACTGGGCACATGGACGGCGTCTCTGGCGATGCCGTTGACCGTGCTGTGCGCGGCGGTAGCGCTCTGGGTCGCCCGAGATGTATATCGCGTCGGTCGTGGGGTCGATGCGGCGTTGGTGATCGGTTTGAGTGCGCCGATCCTTTCGCCGATCAGCTGGATTCATCACTGGGTGTATCTCGTGCCTGCTGCCGTCACGGTTCTCTTTCGGCTTCGATCGCCGCTGCAGTTCGGTGCGGCCGCTGTGGGGTTGGCCGTCGTCTATTGCGGGCCGAGCATGGGGCAGCAGTTCATCGAGACGTCGCCGCTCCTGCTGCCGCTGGGGTTGGTCCTTCGTGAAGGCTTCCTGATCGTGACCCTGGTGCTGATTCTTGCGCTGTGGCGGTTGCCCACAACGGCGCCGGAGTGGATGACGGGGCGGGACTCGGAAGATGGCGCGGATGATGGCTCAGAAGATGACAAAGCCCCCGATTCCACAGGGAATCAGGGGCCGTCATGCATCGAAGCAGGGTTCAGAACTCGATCTTCAGGCGATCGGTGATCGGCTTCGCCTGGCAACCGAGGATGTAGCCGTTCGCCACGTCCTCGGCGTCGAGGATTTCGGAGTTGTCCATCTGAACTTCGCCTTCGGTGACGGTGCAGGCACACGACCCGCACTCACCTTCCTGGCAGGAGTACGGAACGTCGAGACCCTTGGCGAGCATGATGTCGACGAGCGTCTGCTTGCGCGGCCAGACGAGGGTGTGGGTTTCACCGTCCAGTTCGACCTCGACGGTTGCGGCGTCGGCAGCTTCCTCGTCGGAGACCTCGGCTACCTCGACGTCACGGAACGGGTCGCCGGCGAGTGAATTGAAGACCTCGGCGTGAACCTGCGTGCGGGGCATGCCCGCTTCTGCCAGTGCCTTGTGGACGGCGTCCATGAAGGGGCCCGGGCCGCACATGAAGGCCTCGTACGCGACAAAAGGCTTGGCGAGCGTCGCCAGTTGTGAGACGGCGGGGAGTCCCTGCACGGTTTCGATCCAGTGGACCACGGTGAGGCGGCCGGGGTGTTGCGCTGCCAGCTCGCGCAGTTCGGCGCCGAAGATGACGGACTTCTCGTCGCGATTCGCGTAGATCAGCACGACATTGCCGCTGCCCTGTGTGAGGGCGGACTTGAGAATCGAGATCACCGGAGTGATTCCGCTGCCTGCACCGAAGAGCAGGAAGTCGTGATCGAGCGATTTGGGCGTGAAGACACCTGACGGCGGCAGCACTTCGATGGTGTCGCCGACCTGGAGCTTGTCGCACAACCAGTTGGAGCCGTAGCCGTCGACGGTTCGCTTGACGGTCACCTTGGGGGCGTCGTCGGTGAAGGGTGAACTGGCCAGGGAGTAGCAGCGTGCGACCGAGCCGGTCTGATCACTCGGGATGCGCAGGGTCAGGAATTGACCTGGCTTGTAGTCGAACTTGTCCTTCAGTTCTGCGGGAATCTCGAACACCAGCGACCGGGCGTCGGAAGTCTCTTCGATGACTCCGGACACGGTGAGTACCGCCGATCGCGAGCTGTGCGGTACCTCGACTGTCGTCATCGCGAAGCTAGTCCTCTCGTGAAGCTGGGTAAAGCGCAGGTCAGTGAAGTGCAACATTTAGAACGTGTTCTAGTTCAATGTTAGCAGTGATGAAAAGCTACTGGGGATCGTAGTCGCCGAGCAACACGTTCCCGATCAGCGGGAACCACGGCAGTCTGATCCGGCCTTCCTGGCGGTCCGGGGTGGCGACGACCTGCCCGAACGGGCGGTTCGCGGGCGGCGTCCGGGCGGTTGAGCTGCCGAAGTCTGTGCGCGGGGTGTTTGTCGGTACACAGTGGGAACCAGGTGAGACGCCGGTCACAAAGAATCGGCTCGAATCCCTCCCGCAGTCACATTCGTGCACATCCATGAGGAGATACCGATGGCTATCGAGCTCAACCAGATCTGGGACTTTCCGATCAAGGAGTTCCACCCCTTCCCGCGCGCCCTGATGGGTGTGGGCGCTCACGACATCATCGGTGTGGAGGCCAAGAATCTCGGCTTCAAACGCACCCTTCTGATGACGACCGGTCTGCGCGGTTCGGGCATCATCGAGGAACTCGTCGGCAAGATCGAGTACCAGGGTGTCGAGGTCGTGCTCTACGACAAGGTCGAGTCGAATCCCAAGGACTACAACGTCATGGAGGCCGCGGCTCTCTATCAGAAGGAGAAGTGCGACTCGATCATCTCGATCGGCGGTGGTTCGAGCCACGACGCCGCCAAGGGTGCTCGCGTCGTGATCGCACACGACGGTCGCAACATCAACGAGTTCGAGGGCTTCGCCAAGTCCACCAACAAGGAGAACCCGCCGCACATCGCCGTATCCACTACGGCTGGAACGGGTTCCGAGACGTCGTGGGCATACGTCATCACTGACACCTCGGACATGAACAACCCGCACAAGTGGGTGGGCTTCGACGAGGCGACCATCGTCACGTTGGCGATCGACGATCCGCTGCTCTACTACACCTGCCCTCAGCATTTCACCGCGTACTGCGGCTTCGACGTACTCGCGCACGGCAGTGAGCCTTTCGTTTCTCGTCTCGATTTCGCGCCTTCGCTCGGTAACGCGATCTACTCGGTCGAGTTGGTCGCGAAGAACCTGCGCGAGGCCGTCTTCGAGCCGCGTAACCTCAAGGCGCGCGAGGGAATGATGAACGCGCAGTACATTGCCGGACAGGCCTTCAACTCCGGTGGCCTCGGCATCGTTCACTCGATCTCGCACGCGGTCAGTGCATTCTTCGACAGCCACCACGGTTTGAACAACGCCATCGCGTTGCCGCGTGTGTGGGAGTACAACCTGCCTTCGCGCTACGAGCGCTACGCCCAGTTGGCCGGCGCACTCGGTGTCGACACTCGCAACCTCACCACGGTTCAGGCCGCGGATGCTGCCGTCGAGGCTGCCATCCGTCTGGCCAAGGACGTCGGTATCCCCGACAACTTCGGGCAGGTTCGCACAGACTCGTACGCGAAGAACCAGATGAACACCAAGAAGTACGAGGGTCGTGGTGATGTCATCAAGGGTGACGAGAAGACTGTGCGCGCCATCTCCGAGCACATTCAGGACGACTGGTGCACCCCGGGTAACCCTCGTGAGGTCACTGTGGAGTCGATGATCCCGGTTGTCGATCACGCGATCAACAAGTCGTACTTCTAGCAGGGCCTTCGGCCCCGTGCGCGCTTAAGGAGTCCAGAGACTCCTCGAGCGCGCACAGGGGCTGTGCCCCTATCGAAAGGTATTCCATGTCCGGTCGCAGTTTCTCCAGCGGAATCGAAGTGAAAGATGCTCTGCGAGAGCAGGACTACATTGCCGATGACGAGTTCGCGGTAGTCGTTCATCTGGCGACGGCGCTGGGGCGTCCGCTCCTGCTCGAAGGGCCGGCCGGTGTCGGCAAGACGGAACTGGCGAAGTCTCTGGCTGCGATCGGGGGCCGCAAACTGGTGCGATTGCAGTGCTACGAAGGGCTGGACGACAATCGGGCCCTGTACGAATGGGACTACGCGAAGCAACTCCTGCACGTGCAGATGCTTCGTGACCGGATCAGTGATCAGGTTTCCGAATTCGACAGCGTCGCCGAAGCATCCAAGTTTCTGGCCGATCAGGATTTCGGGTTGTACTCCGAGAACTTCCTGTCCGTCCGTCCGCTGCTCGAAGCGATCCTCTCACCCGATCCGGTAGTGCTTCTGGTCGACGAGGTGGACCGCACCGAGGAATCGATGGAAGCACTGCTCCTGGAGATTCTCGCCGAACAGCAGATCACCATTCCCGAGGTCGGTACGTTCGTTGCCCGCTCGCAGCCCTGGGTCATCCTGACGTCCAACGACACCCGCGAGCTCTCACCCGCGCTCAAGCGTCGTTGTCTGCATTACCATCTCGGCTATCCGACGTCGGAGCGTGAACGCGAGATCGTCACGGCCCGAGCGCCGGAGGTGGATGCGGCTACGGCCACCGAGGTTGTCGAATTGGCTCGCATCTTGCGTGATCTCCCGCTGCGCAAGAGCCCGTCCATCTCGGAGGTCATCGACGCGGCCAGAGCGGCAACAGTGCTCGCCGCCAGCGGATTCGACACCGCTTCCGACGCCAAGGTGCGCGACATCCTGCTCACGGCGTTGCTCAAGTACTCGTCAGATGTGACGCTGGCCAAAGAACGATTCGACGGAAAGCGTCTCGAATCACCGTCGCGTGACGGTGGCGAGCCGATCGAGCGATCCACGGTGGCAAGCAAACCCGCCAACACGACGACGGCCGTGTTCCGGGGCACGGGTGGACGTGACCCTCATCAACAGGGAATCCGCGGCAGCAGCGGAATCCGTTCGACGCGATGACGACGCTCGGTGGCCTCGCCGTGTGGCAACCGTCGTTTGTTCTCGACGTGGTGTCCGCGAGTTTCGGCCGATTGCTGAGGGCGGCCGGAGTTTCCGCGTCACCGGCCGAGGTCATCGAGGTTCGGCGTGTACTCGCGATGGTCGGAGCTTCGGATCGTGAGACGTTGCGCGCATGTCTTCGGGCAGTGTGCGCCAAGTATTCTCACGAACAGGCCGGTTTCGATCGGGCGTTCGACGCGCTGTTCCGGCCTGCCGCAGGCAAAGCGCACGCCGAGCGGATGGCTTCGCGCGCCGAGGTGGCGGACGGTCTGCCCACCGCGCTGGGGATCGACGAGGATCAAGAAGTAGGCCGGTATGCCGAGTACAACGAGCGTGCAGCCGAGGTCGGCGACTACTTCGACACTCCGGAAGCGGAGAAGGGGTTCAACCCGCACAAGGACGACGACGATGTGTCGATGACGTCCAGCGATGCGGAACTGTCGGTGGATACCGGTTCGGAGACCGGTCGACGGGGAGTCAGCTACACGGTCGACGTGGACCGTGCCGCGTCGGCAGTGGTCGGCGACCTGAGCACCAGTGTTGCTGCAGCAGTGATCGGTTCGTTGTCCTGGGACGATCCGACGTCGATCCTCGCCTGGCTGGATGCATACGACCCGAGCAAAGCGTATGCGGACCTCTCCGACGACCGGCCGCTGACGCAGGCGCAACTGAACCGGCTCGTCGAGGCGGTCGAAGCGTTCGTGCAAGCACTCTCGGCCGCTGCACTCGCCGAAAGCGCTCCCGATGCGCCCGACAGCGAATCTGCTGCGGGCGCAACGCACAACGACATCGAACTCGCGTGCCACGAGGTGCTTCGGCGGATGAGAGGACCGTCCAGGCCTCGTCCTCGGGAGCGCTCTCGAGGACATCTCGACATGCGACGCACGGTGCGTTCGAGTCTGCGCACCGACGGAATTCCCTTCCATCTGGTCGTGAAAGCTCCTCGCCCCGATCGTGTTCGACTACTTCTCATCGCAGACGTGTCGCTGTCCGTGCGCCCGATCACCGCGTTCACTCTGCGGTTGGCTCAGGCAATGCATCGCCGGGCAGATCGTTGTGAAGTCCTCGCATTCGTCGATCGTCCGGTCGACGTGACCGACACCCTTCTCGCCAGTAGCGGTGACGGCGCACTGGCTGCGGTACTTGCGCACCCGGGTCTGGATCTGGAAGCCAGCAGCGATTACGGTCGAGTGCTCACAGAATTGTTGGACGAGCACGGAAACACCTTGAACTCACGGACGTCGGTCATCATCGTGGGCGACGGTCGGTGCAACGGGTTGCCCCCACAGGTGGACAAGCTCGAGGAACTCCGCCGAAAGGTTCACCGTCTGGCCTGGATCACGCCTGAACCTCAGCGTTACTGGAACCAGGCATCGTGCGCGATGCCGGAGTATTCGGAGATCTGCGACGAGGTTGTTGTTGCCCGAGATGCCGCGCAACTGATGGCAAAGGCCGCTGAACTGGGGCACGCACTTCGCTGATGTCACTGCACTTCACCGATGTCACTGCGCGATCCGTCGTGAACTAGTTTGATCTCATGTCCGAAATCAGGGGATCGATCTGGCGGCCGATCGCGGCGCTGACAGTGCTCGGCGCCGTGTGTGGGCTGGTGGCGCTCGGCGTGTTTCAGTGGTGGTGGAACTCGTTGGCATCACCTCACATTCTCACCGGCGGGTCCTATCGGGAGCCGTTTGCCGAGCCGACATACACCGGGCCCATATTCATGGACCTCTTTCCGGCAGAACCTGCCCCGTGGCTGTATTCGGGACTGGTCCTCGGACCGACGGCGGTCGGCTTGCTTGCCGGGATCGTGTTCGTGGTGTTCGTCCGGCGTAATCGCGCGCAGGACCGCGCGATTACGCCGGACGATCGATCAGAGCGCTAGCAACGCGCGCGAGCCCAGTCGAGGATCCGCCAACGGGCGTAGCGCCAACCGCAGCAAGACCAGGGCGTTGTCGTCGCCGGCGATCCTGTTGACTTTCAACGTATTGCACTCGATGCACTGGTGAACGAGCATCCACTCACCGTCTTGCCGGACCGACAGGGACAGCGCCGCCATGGCACCTCTGCACTGTTGTGCCCGGTCACCCGGAACACGACCATCGACGTGGCGGCTGGCCAGACAGTTCGGGCAATGGTTCCGATGTGCGGTACCCGGGGCCGCAGTGGAAATGTCCAAACGGCATGTGAGACAACGGAAGCTCGATCCTTGTTCGCCGCCGATTCCGTGCAATACGTGCTTGGTCCGTTGCGGTGCCCGCCGCGCGCGGGTGCTGGGATTCCTACGTGGCATCTGCTTTCTCACCCCTCACAAGTCGCCGAAGGCTTCGAGCGGGAAGGGTGGTTGTGCGAGCGGCCGCACCGCCATCCTCATCAACAACAACTGGTTGTCGTCACGGCTGACGGGGTTGGAGGTGAGTTCGAGGCACTGTGCGCAGCGGTGGATGATCATCCAATCGCCGCTTCGCAGCACCGCGATCGAAATGGGGGCCATCCGCATTCCGCAGTCCGACGGTCCACCTTCCACCTGGTCGAACAGGTGTCGGGAATGCAGGCAACTGGGGCAGTGGTTTCGGCGATCACCATCGGGGCCGTACGTCATGACGGTGAGTCCGCACTGAATGCACGAGAAGGTGTCGGTTTTCGAGATGGAATTGTGCGATTGAGGCACTGGAGAACTCCTAGCTGAGTGAACAAAGCAGGTAGGAGCAGGCCGAGTGGCCTCGCGGCTGTCAGTCCGTCGTTTCGGGGGTCAGCAAGTGACCCTCGAGGTTGCCGGCAGTGCAGGGGCGAGAGGCGCGCTCGGCGCGGGCTGGGTCATAAACACCTTCTGGATCGGTACTACGGGCCGCTCTGGCCAGAACCGAAAGTACAACGGGACCTGATTGCCGCGCCATCTATTTTCCGGCGACGACTACCTGCCCGAACGGGTAGGTAAGTGCCTCTCCTTCGGTGGGTGTGCCCCGACTGCTGTCCGCGTAGGCTCGGGACCAGCACTTGTAAGGTGGATCACACCAGTTGGTGCTCGGGCGAGCGAGCTGGGAATTCGCGAAGCGGTGATCTCGGTGCCGCGCGAGAGGAGAGTGGGGTCGTGTCCGTGGCATATCCGGATGCTGTGAACCACGGTGTTCATCGCCGCGGCACTGCTGCTCGACTGGTCAAATTTCACGCCCCCGAGATCGTCTTCGGTATCGGTTCCCTGGTCGAGGCAGCACACGCGACTCTGCGGTTCGGCGGGTTCCGCCCGTTTCTGGTCACCGATCCCGGCTTGATCGACGCGGGGTGGGTCAGCGAACTCGAGGACCATCTCACGGAGCAGGGCTTGACCGCGACAGTGTGGTCAGGGCTGACGCCCAACCCCAAGGACTTCGAGATCGCGGCCGGTTTCGAGGTGTACCAGGAAGGCGAGTGCGACGTCATCATCGCGCTCGGTGGCGGTTCCGTCATCGACGCGGCTAAAGGTGTAGCCGTCCTCGCTGCCAACGGCGGCAACATACTCGACTACGAGGGTGTCGATCAGGCGACAAAACCGATCCCGCCGTTGGTGATGGTTCCCACTACGTCCGGAACGGGCGCTGACGTGTCGCAGTTCTGCATCGTCACGGACACGACCCGCGGCACCAAGATCACCATCATCGGTCGTGCCCTCGTGCCAGATGTGACGGTCATCGATCCGCGGTTGCTCACGACGATGCCCGAGTGGCTCAATGCAGCAACGGGATTGGACGCACTGACGCACGGAATCGAAGCCTTCGTCTCACTGGCGCACAATCCGTTGACCGATCATCACGCGCTCCGCGCGGTCGGCCTCGTGACGGAGAATCTGGTGAACACGATCCAGGACCCGATGGAGATGGAAGCTCGATCGGTGATGGCGCAGGCGAGTCTCGAGGCCGGGTTGGCGTTCACCAACGCGATACTCGGAGCCGCGCACGCCATGAGCCATCAGGTGGGCGGCATGCTTGATCTGCCACATGGCGTCATCAACGGAATTCTGTTGCCCCACGTCATCCGATTCAATTCCACGACGGACGCTGCCCCCTTTGTCGCCATCGCTGCGGCACTGAGCCTTCCTGAACAGCACGGCACCCCGGAGGAAGCAGCGCTGGCGGTGGCCGACCGGGTCGAGCGTCTCGCCCGGGAGGTTGGGGTCCCGAAGGGGCTGGGGGAGTTGGGTGTTCGCGAGGAAGACCTCAGTCGACTTGCCAGCTTCGCGTTGCTCGACGCCTGCATGTCCACCAATCCCAGGGAAGCGACGCAGGAGCAGATGGTGGCGTTGTTCCGAGGTGCGTTGTGAAGAGGGACAGTGTGATGCGGTGCAGGGTGATGCGGTGCAGGGTGAAGCGGTGCAGACGATGACCGCGGACCTGTCGCGGCTCACCGGATTACGTTCGGGTAAGAGTTCGTTTTATCCGCAGTACCGCGGCGCTGCCGAGCGTCTCGAACGCGTCGTGCATGCGTTGGAATTGATCTCGCGGGCTTTGGTGCGGACCGTCGAGGGGCCGGAAACCCTCGTCTGCGCGGTCGCGGAAGCCGCCCGTGCTCATCTGAGTGCCAACTGGATAGTCTTCGCCTTGGCCGACGGAACATTGCCCGACGCCGGACCACGGCGATTGGTTCTCGGCCCGGACGCCACCCCATTTCTGGTCGACAACGTGGAGGGGCCACCACTTCCGGAGGATGTCGTCGAATGCCTCGACGACATCCGGTGCGGAAGAATCGAATCCAACTCGGTGATCGACGCTCACTACGCGTTTGTGCCGATCGTGCTCGGCGGCGGTGTGGTCGGCGCCTTTGCGGCCTGGACGCCGGCCAACCGGACGCTCGACACGACGGACGGTGCTGTGCTCAGCATTCTGGCCAGCCAGACTGCCGTGGCTCTGCAGAACTCGGCGCTCTATCAGCGCGGACAACTACTGCTCGAACGAGCCGAAGACGCATATGCGGAGGCCAACCGCACTGCAGCCGACCTCGCGGTGCGCAACAGTGAATTGGAGTCCACGCAGCGTCAACTCGGAGTGGCTCACCGGCACCAGGTGGTCGACGACGAACGGCACCGGATCGCCCGCGAACTTCACGACAGCGTGACACAGGCGGTGTTGTCGGCCGGCATGCAGATCGAGGTCTGCCGGAGCGACATCCCGGAGGCGGAACGCAGTGAAAGACTGGACTTGGCAAAGGATTTGACCAGGCGGGCGGTCGAGCAGCTTCGCTCGGCGATCTACGCGCTCAATCATTCCTCGGACGCGGACCGGACGTCGCTGCCCGAGATGCTCGAGCAGCTCGGCGTGGTTCACATGCCGGACGAGTTGGCGGTCAGCGTTCGCGTCGGCGGCACCCCGACCGAGCTTCCAGGCGATGCCGAACACGCTCTTCTGCGGATCGCGGGGGAGGCGCTGTTCAATGTTGCGGTGCATGCCCATGCGAGTCGAGCGGTCCTGCGGTTGACCTATCGAGCGGATACGGTGCTGCTGTCGGTTTCCGACGACGGTGACGGCGACCCTGCGCGGATGCGTCTGATCCTCAAACTCGCAGCCACCAACGACGTCGACGGCCGTCATCGCGGACTGGCGAACATGCAGACACGAACTCTCGAGTTGGGTGGTGCGCTCGAAGTTCGGCGCGCGCGGATCGGTGGAATTCAGATTCTCGTGCGACTGCCACTACCACTGCCACAGGCACTTCCGCTCCAGGCGGATGTCGACAATCTTTGCTCCACCACTGAAATCGAGAGCGAGGAATCATGACCACTGCGCGTCCCGTCATCACCCGCGGAGCATCGCCGGTTCAGGGATTGGTTCGAATCGTCCTGGTCGACGACCATGCAATTTTGCGGCAAGGGCTCCGCTCGGTTCTCGAGCGCGAAAGCGACCTCGAGATCGTGGGGGAGGCTTCGTCTCTCGCCGAGGCGCTTGCCGTGGTCGACAAGGTGGGCCCGGACATCGTCTTGATGGATCTGAAACTATCCGCCAGTTCCGACTACGAGGGACTGACCCTTTGTGGCCAGTTGTCTACGGCGCATCCCGGGCTCGGACTGTTGGTTCTCACCACCTTTCTCGACGATCAACTGGTGGTGCGAGCGGTACACGCGGGCGCTCGCGGCTATGTCGTCAAAGACGTCGACACCACCGAATTGGTGCGTGCGATCAGGGCTGTCTCGCGGGGTGAGAGTGCGTTCGATTCTCGCAGCGCATCGGCTGTCGTCCGATCGCTCAACGGGCAGTCGTCATCCAAAGAACGACTGACCGATCGTGAACTCGAAGTACTGAGACTGCTCGCAAACGGCTTGTCCAACATCAAGATCGGTGAGCGATTGTTCATCTCGCCGACCACGGTCAAGTTCCACGTCAGCAACATCATGCGCAAACTCGAGGTGAGTCGGCGAGCAGAGGCCGTCTACGCCGCGAGTAAGCAAGGTCTGATCTAGCTCCGCTCGGAGACCGCCCAGGCGCGCAGCGCCTGGTGCTGTACGAGGAGCACGCTCGATCGAGTTGTGCGCAGAGTCGACGCGGTCATCTCGGCAGTCAGACCCACTGCGATTCGCAATACCAGGACCTCACGTTGGTCGTCGGTGAGGCGACGTGGGCGTTTGAATTGTCCGTCGATGTTGCGTGACTGGGGAATTGACGCAATCCGTTGCGAGGCCAACTCGTAGGCGAAGTTCTCGATTCGTGTGTCGGCCGAGATCGTTTCGGACATTCGTGTGACGACGTCCAGGGTGCATTGATGGGCGAGATCGTCGGCGAATGTTGCGACAGGCGTCCCGAGAAGCCTGGCGCGATAGTAGAGAACGACGCGAGGGTGCAATCGGGCCAGGAGTTTCGACAGTGCGTGATGATCGCCGGCGAATGCCCCGGCGGCGTTGCGGTTCAAGGAAATCGATTGTTCACAGGTTTCGGGTGAAGCGGTTCGTGCGGAGGGTGGCGTCGGTGAAGTCTTCGCGCCCCTGATCGACAGCTTCATCAACAACTCCTCGGGTACAGCGCACCTCATCATGCTGGAACGAGAATTGAGGTACCCCACCGAAAATGCGGGTAAACCTGAAGTTACCTTCCAGGTGTCCGGTCTTTTCGCTGGGAGCGCCAGTCCGCGAGCATGCGCGGCATTTCCGCGGCCATGAAGTCGAAGAAGTCGCGCAGATCTTCCATACGATCGCCGGCCGTAGTGCCTTCACCGAGGACCCGAATGCCCTCGTCCGCAACTGCCGAGACCTGGTAGAGGGACGATTGTTTCGTGACAAACGCGTCGGCCCACATGTCGACGCTGACGCAGTAGTGCTGACGCCTCGATCCGGGGACGGCCACTCGCTCGATCAATCCGACTTGCTGGAGGTATCTGACTGCTCCGGAAATGGCGGCGGGGCTCACTCCCAATCGGGATCCGAGATCTCCTGGCGTGGACGAGGGTGTCTCGCTGGTCATCAACGCGGCCCACACGCGGGCAGGCATCGGCGGAAAACCCATGTCGCTCAGAACGAGTGAGAGTCGTTCGACAAAATGTCGGCTCTCGTCCGGTGCAACGGTGTGGCTGGTGTCGGTCATCGGAACCCTTCGATCTTTCTTCTTTTCTATCTTCACACATTTGTGAAATCGGCGTACGGTCAAATTCATGGGTGCGGCAATTTCAGTGAAAAGCCTCGTCAAGACCTTCGGTACCACCCGCGCGCTGGACGGCCTCGACCTCGAAGTCTCAGCAGGTGAAGTGCACGGATTCCTGGGACCGAACGGCTCTGGAAAGTCGACCACTATTCGGGTGCTCCTCGGCCTGCTCCGCTCGGACTCCGGAGACGCAACTGTTCTCGGCGGCGATCCGTGGCGAGACGCTGTTACCTTGCATCGACGTCTCGCTTACGTGCCTGGCGACGTGAATCTGTGGCCCAACCTCACCGGCGGGGAGGCTATCGATCTGTTGGCGGGTCTGCGCGGTGGCTTGGACCGAAAACGCCGCAGCGAGTTGCTCGATCGCTTCGAACTTGACCCGACCAAGAAGGCGCGGACGTACTCGAAAGGTAATCGGCAGAAGGTTGCACTCGTGGCGGCGTTTTCGTCCGACGTCGACCTTTACGTACTCGACGAACCGACATCGGGGCTCGACCCGTTGATGGAAGCGGTGTTTCAGGACTGCGTCGAGGAGGTGGCTCACGCCGGAAAGACGGTCCTGCTGTCGAGCCATATCCTCGCCGAGGTCGAAGCGCTGTGCGATCGCGTGAGCATCATCCGCGACGGGCGGACGGTGGAAGAGGGAACGCTGTCCGAACTCAGGCATCTCACGCGCACGTCCATCTCGGCGGAGACACAGCGCCAGATCGGCGGACTCGACGGGCTCGGCGGTGTCCACGACGCGGTGATCGACGATAACCACGTCACCTGCGAAGTTGACAGCGCGCAACTCGGACCACTCATGACGTACTTGGTCGGATTCGGAATCGTGGCGCTCACTTCCACTCCGCCGACACTCGAAGAACTCTTCTTGCGTCATTACGGTGACGAGCGCGCCAGGGAGACTTCGGTCCACCTGCGAGCCGAGACCGGTGTACGGCCATGACCGTTGTTGTCGAGGCCGCTCCACCGGTACCGGCCTCGGCAAGTCAATTCACCGGCACGCGCCGACTGGTCCGGTTGGCTTTGCGACGGGACCGAATTCAGCTTTCCGTGTGGGTCATCTCGATCGTCCTGTTCATGCTGCTCGTCGTCGCCAGTGTGACCGGGCTGTACTCGACCCCCGAGGAATTGCGAAACATCGCAGTCAGTTCCGCGGTATCGCCGGTGGCGCTGGCGACCAACGGAATCGTGTCCGGCGATTCGCAGGGCGCGATAGTCGCCAGTCAGTCGGTGCTCGTGTTCGCGTTGGTGGCGGCATTGATGAGCACCCTTGCGGTGGTTCGGCATACACGACAGAACGAGGAGACCGGCCGTGCCGAGATGATCGGTGCTGCGGTGGTGGGTCGGCGAGCGCTTCTGACCTCCGCACTGATTGTCACGGTCGGTGCGAACGTGGTTCTGACACTGGGAATTGCCCTGGGATCGATCGCCGTCGGTTTGCCTGTCGTTGGTTCGCTCGCGTTGGGTGCTTCGATAGGTGGGACCGGAATCGCGTTTGCCGGTGTGGCGGCGGTGACTGCGCAGATCACCGACGGTGCTCGTACGGCCAACGGTCTGGCGGGTGCCGCGATCGGTGTTGCCTTCATGCTGCGCGCGATCGGCGACGTGAACAGTACGGTCGTCGACGACGGAACTCGCGTGGTGAGCGGTTGGTTGTCGTGGCTTTCGCCGATCGGATGGGCGCAACAGATCAGACCTTTCGACGACGACGCCTGGTGGATCCTGCTGTTGCTGATCGGATTTGCGGTTGTGCACGTGGTGGTGGCGTTTGTTCTCATCGGCCATCGCGATCAGGGAGCGGGGCTCGTGCAGCCCCGGCCCGGCCCGCCGACCGCAGCATCGTGGTTGCCGTCGGCTTGGGGCCTGGCGTGGCGCATGCAGCGAATGACGATGTTCTGGTGGATCTTTGCCGTTGTCATTCTCGGGTTCGCCTACGGCGCTGTGGGCAACGAGATCGACGCGATGGTGGGATCGTCGCAGCAGACCGCGGAGATGTTCGAGAAACTTGGTGGCGGCGGTACGGATCTGGTGGATTCGTACTTGGCCACTGCGCTCGGTCTCACCTCGATTGTCATCGCGGCATATTCGGTCCAGAGTCTTCTCCGGATGCGGGGTGAGGAAACATCGGGACGGCTCGAACCGTTGCTGGCAACCTCTTTGTCGCGGTGGAGGTGGATGCTTTCCCACCTGGGTGTGGTTGTGGGTGGGGTGATCCTCGCGCACGTCTTGATGGGTGCCTTCACCGGATTTGCCTTCGGGCTCGTCACGGACGACGTCGGCGGCAACACACTCCGGATGACTGGCGCCGCCTTGGCCTATCTACCCGCGGTGCTTGTAGTCGTGGGGTTGGTGTCGTTGGCTTTCGGACTGTTTCCGACCTACGCGTCGGCGCTCTCCTGGGGAATCTTGGCGGCATGCATCGTGCTCGGGCAACTCGGAACGTTGCTGAAGCTTCCACAGTTAGTGCTGGATCTGTCACCCTTCACCCACGTGCCGGGTGCCCCCGCCGAGCCAGTGACAGTTCTACCGCTGCTGGCAATGATCGTTGTGGCAGTAGTGCTTTCGACAGCATCGCTTGTTGCGTTCCGTCGTCGCGACCTCCAGGGGTAGTAGGGCTGAACTCAATTGGGAGTTCAACCCAGAATTCGACGAAGCTGGCGAGCCCGAGCGGCGAGCCGTCCGGTCGAGTCGAATAGTTCGGATTCGTCAACACAGAGAGTGTCTGTCGCCCAGGCGGTCCCGTGGCGTAGGCGATACCACGGTGACAGTGTTCGGGGATCTGCCGTGAGGTGCTCCGGTGTGAAATGCGCGGTGAACTCGATAGTGGGTATAGCCACGGGCATCGTCAGTGTTGCGAACAATCCGGGCGGAAGCGCGTCGAGAAGGACCGCGGCGCGCTCTTGGGCCGTGAAATCGAGGTCTGTGAGCAATCGGATCCAGACGTCGAATTCCGGGGAATCGCCACCGGCGAACGGCCTCGCGGAATTGATCGGCCGGATGTCGAGGTGCTGGGAGAACGGCACAAAATCCACCGGGATCTCCAGCGGCGGCAGGGTTGACGGGTCGGCCGGAGTCGGTTCGGCGACAGGGGCGGACATCGTTGTGCCTCCTGTGTCGCGGGCTAGCCGAACGAGAGCGGATCCCGAACCGGTCAGCGTGACGTGGCAACTGACGGTCCGCCCGCCCCGCATATCGTCGACAGTCAGCTCGGCCGGCCCCGGAGGGACGGGGCGGTCCAGGTGCGCCGTGACTGCCAGAGGTTCGGCTCCGGACGCGTCTGCGGCCACTCGCAGCATCCGTGCAACGGCGAGTCCGCCCTGAATGCCGTCGAAACTCCGCCAGCTGGAGTCGAATTCGGTGTGATGACACGCTGCGTCGGTCGACGGCGCTACCGTCGCGGACGCCTGACTATTAATTGCCATAGTCAGCACCCTAGATGCTGACTATGGCTATGGCAAGCTAGGGTCTACTCGGGAGTGCTGGACGACCCACCGAAGAGCATGTAGATGAGGATCTGAAGAATGCCGAGAGGATTGATCTCGCCGAGGCTGCTCATGTGTGAGGAACTCCTGTTTGCGGGGATGGGTACTGTTGCGTCGCAACGTCACTGAAAGTACGGCAATTCAGACAATGCGGCGCGGAATTTACCGATAATTCACTGTCCGCGAGTCGGGCGACAGTGCAGGTAGGCGTCAGTGACCACGTCGAGAACGCGATTGCCGTGTGCATCGACCAATTTCGCTGTGATGGTGACCAATCCCCGCGCTCGATTGTCGAACACGACGTTGTCGACGGTGACCTTTCCGCTCAGGGTGTCACCGGGGCGAAGTGGACGTAGGAAGCTCACGTCGCGCATGGTCTTTCCGGCGATCACGTTCCACTGGTCGTAGAGACTGGCGACCACCAACTTCTGGCAGATCGACAGGGTGTGCAACCCGCTGGCGATCAACCCGCCGAAGACCCCGGACCCGGCGGCTTCCTTGTCGATGTGAAACCACTGGGGATCCCACTGGGTTGCGAACTCGACGATCTCCTTTTCGGTCACCGAATACGAGCCCAATGGGATCACTTGGCCGATCTCGAGGTCTTCTGCGAACACTGTGCGTTGGTGAAGGGCGGCCGAATCGTTCATGTCTGTGTGAATCTCCTGCGTGTTCCGGATGTACTCGGAACATACTCCCCGCAGTGCGTTCGGCTCCTTCGCAAGTCCTTGTCCAGGGTCACTAGAATCGTCACATGGTTGACGACGCGAAGATCGAGCCGAGGGCGCTGGCAGGAACGTGGCACTTCGAGCGCGACATCGTCGACCGCCTTTCCGGTTCCACCAAGCATGTCTTCGGCGAGACCACTATCTCCGACGCCGGTGACGGTCGGATGCGCTGGTACGAGAGTGGCACTCTGCGTGACGGCGATCTGGAATTGCCAGTGTTCCGGACTCTGTTCATTGCAGAGCGCGGCCTCGAATGGGCCGTGACATTCGAAGACGGCAGAGAGTTCCACGACTGGGCACCGGGGGAGGAAGTCGAGCACCTGTGTGGTGCGGACACCTACCGCGGGCGAATCGACGTCACTGCAGTAGATGGTTCGGCTTGGGCGGTCGTCTGGACCGTGACGGGGCCGAGCAAGAACTACACGATGACCACGCATCTCACCCGGCCCTGATCGCAGCGATCACCAGTTATTCGACGCCGATCGTCACCTCGGTGGACTTCACGAATACCGTTGCAGCTTGGCCTGGTTCGAGGTCGAGATCCAGTGCGGCGTCGCGGGTGATCGACGAAGTCACGATCTGGTTGCCGCCGTCCAATTTCACCTTGACCGTTGCCATGACGGTGCCGAGGTTGACCTCGGTGATGGTGCCGGTGAGTTGATTTCGTGTGGACAGTCGCATTGCTGAACTCCTGTGCTCTGGGGTGGGTGTACTTCGACCATAATCCGATGGTCGCGTATCTACCCAGCGATTCCGCAGGTGCGGACATGCGGGCACCGCAGGTGCGCGAATATTGTCGGGCGGTGGAGGTAGATTCCGGTCATGACTGAACCCGTGAAAGGCCCGGCGTCGTATTTTCCGTCGATCGAGAAGAAATACGGTCGGCCGATCGGTGAGTGGCAAGAGCTGATCAGAAGCTCAGACCTCACCAAGCACATGGAATTGGTGAATTGGTTGAAGTCGGAGCACGGGATGGGGCATGGGCACGCGAATGCACTTGTCGCCCATACGCTGAAAGAAGGTTAGTTCTTTTCAGGCGGCCGATGCGTCCAGCACCAACCAGCCGCCGTGATGCTCGAATACCTCGAACGGCACACCGGTCTGCCGGCCGACCGCACGCAGTGACTCGAGATCGAAGGTACGGATGTGGCCGTGGCACGCGGTGGCTTCGTCTTCGAAGGGGACGGCTATGACGACCCGTTGACGTGCGATTCGGAGTGCCTGCGCGATCACGGCTTCGCCGACCGAGTCGTCGACGTGCTCGAGGAGATGAATTGCGGTGACGGTGTCGGCGCTGTTGTCCGGTGCCGGTACTTCACCCGCGTCGCAGATCACCGTGTCGATCGTGATGCCGAGTTCGGGGGCTACCGCGTCGAGCAGGATCATCGTTCCGGGCAGGATGTCCGTGGCGGTCACGTCCATTCCGGCACGCGCGAGCCGCAGGGGCAGGAAACCGAAGCAGGAACCCAGATCGAGTACGGAACCGCGAACCAGTTCTTCGGCTTTGTCGTGAATCGGCGCGAAATCTGCAGTGCCGTCCAGTAGTTCGGCAAGGGAGTTCCGGTAGTAGGTGGTCCAGGATTCGAGAGCGCCGTCCACGGTGGACCGAACCAGTCCGACCATCGTCAACTCGAATTCGTCCTGACCGAACTCCGCGTCCTGGATCGACGAGGTGACTCCGGCCACGAGTCGCTCGCTCAGATCGGCGGGAGTGAGGGAGTGCCTGACGTGGAGTCGGCCGCCTCGACGATCGAGCGAGATCGGACCGGAATCGACACGTTCGACGGTGACATGCCCGAACGACCACAAGCCCGGCGTCGACGGTGCCAGTGAATCCAGGACCGGTTCGTTCGTGATGGTGGACATGATCGCCTTTCTCAGGTGGTGATGCTTCTCAGGTGGTGATGCCGGTCCGCAAGGACTGCGTGCCTGTTTTCAAGAGTTCCGGTAGCTCGAGTGAATCGTCGGTGAGCCACTGTTCGTACGCCGACATGGCGACCCCGAGCAGAAGATAGCCGACCGTGCGTGGGCCGTGATCGGTCGGCTCGAGATTCATTCGGCGTGCGACGTAGTCGGCGACCACCTGCCGCCAACCTTCGTACATCACCACAGAGTATGCCTGAAGCGTCGGAACTTCGAGGATCAATTCCATCCGTTTGCGATGTACCGCAGTCTCTTCCGGTGGGAAGGTGTTGAACGTCAACAATGCGGATTCGAGTGCGTCGACCAACGGTATGTCAGCGGGCAGTGAATCCAGGTGCTCGCGCATCTCGTCGAGATGTCCGTCGAAGTCGCCCCAGGGGACGGCGTTCTTGGACGGAAAGTAGCGAAAGAAAGTCCGACGCGCGATGCCGGCGGCGTCGGCTATCTGGTCGACGCTCACCTCGTTGAAGCCGACGGTGGAGAACAGTTCGATGCCGATCGTGCTGATTCCCTCCCTCGTTGTGGAGGGGCGACGACCTATCCGAGCGGACGGTTTCTTGCGGCTACGCATACTTTTTTCGCTCCATGTGTGTCATTCTGCACTCGATGCCATTACAGTGGTGAACCGAGTCACAGTGAAGTCCCACTAGTGACCACCAACTCCCAGGTTGGAAGTCTGATCTACAGACTTCCAGACGGAGTGCGACCGCAGGAGGAATCCATGTCAGATCGTGACAACAAGGCGCTCGAGAACGACCTCGTCGAGGAGTCCCTCGTTGAGGAAGTTTCCATCGACGGCATGTGCGGCGTGTACTGACCGTGTCTGCTTTGGATCTCGATGCGGGGTGGAAACTCCACCCGCAGGTAGCGCTTCGCCCCGAACCTTTCGGGGCGTTGCTCTACCACTTCGGAACGCGCAAGCTGTCGTTCCTGAAGAACACGACCATCGTTGCGGTGGTCAAGGCGTTGCCAGACCATCCTGATGTCAGGTCCGCACTACGTGCGCAAGGCATCGAAGATGACGCGGCTCCCCAATATGCCTGCGCGCTGAGCACTCTCGCCGATTCGCACATGATCGTGCCTGTCTGAGCCAGACGCTCGCCCCCACGTGCGGAACAGCCCTTCTGCACGTTCGCCCGCTTCATTTCTTCGCGAGGACACAGCCATGACCTCAGTTCTTGAACAGCCCTCTCCGCCCGCCAAGGTGGGTCGCCTCGTCGATCAGTTCGAACTCGGACTCGACGCCCCCATCTGCCTGACGTGGGAACTCACCTACGCCTGCAACCTGTCCTGCGTGCACTGCCTCTCGTCGTCGGGTCGCCGTGACCCCAACGAGCTGAGCACCGAACAGTGCAAGTCCATCATCGACGAGCTGCAACGTATGCAGGTCTTCTACGTCAACATCGGTGGCGGCGAGCCGACGGTACGCTCCGACTTCTGGGAGCTCGTCGATTACGCAACGGACCACCAGGTTGGCGTGAAGTTCTCCACCAACGGCGTGAAGATCGACAAGAAGGTCGCGGCACGGCTTGCGGCCAGTGACTACGTCGACGTGCAGATTTCCATCGACGGTGCCACCGCTGAGGTCAATGACGCTGTGCGCGGGCCTGGTTCGTTCGCAATGGCCGAGCGGGCTCTCGCGAACCTGAAGGAAGCCGGCTTCAAGGACGCCAAGATTTCGGTGGTCGTCACGCGGCACAACGTCAGTCAGCTCGACGAGTTCAAGGCTCTCGCGGACAAGTACGACGCGACCCTGCGCATCACTCGACTGCGCCCTTCGGGCCGCGGCGCCGACGTGTGGGACGACCTGCACCCACGCCCCGAGCAGCAGCGTGAGCTCTACAACTGGTTGGTGGCCAATGGTGAAGGCGTCCTGACGGGCGACTCGTTCTTCCACCTCTCCGCGTTCGGCGACGCACTGCCCGGTCTCAATCTCTGTGGCGCGGGCCGCGTCGTGTGCCTGATCGACCCGGTCGGTGACGTGTACGCATGCCCGTTCGCGATTCACGAGCAGTTCCTCGCCGGAAACATCGTGAAAGACGGTGGATTCCAGGAAGTCTGGCAGCACTCGGACCTGTTCGAGGAGCTTCGCTCGCCGCAGACCGGTGGCGCCTGCAGCAAGTGCAATCACTACGACTCCTGCCGGGGTGGCTGCATGGCAGCCAAGTTCTTCACCGGACTGCCGATGGACGGACCTGACCCCGAATGCGTCATCGGTAACGGTGAAATGGCATTGGCGTCGGCGGGAGAGGTCCCGAAGTCCAGCGTCGATCACTCCCGTTCCGGTCAACGTAAGACCCCACGTGCATCGGTGCCACTGACACTGATGATGCGTCCGCCCGCCAAGATTTGTGACGAAAACCCGCTTGCGGGAATGCAGTAACTACTGCGCGATACCGACAGTGCGGCGAAAGCTGCACCCCAGAGAGGTCAGTTCAATGGCTAAGAATGCTTTCTTCGAGACGGTGGCAGAAGCACAGCGCCGTGCGAAGAAGAGGTTGCCCAAGTCCGTGTACGCGGCGTTGGTGGCGGGATCCGAGAAAGGGCTGACGGTCGACGACAACGTCGCGGCATTCAGCGAACTGGGTTTCGCTCCTCACGCTGCGGGACTGTCGGACAAGCGCGAGATGTCCACCACCATTATGGGCCAGGACATTTCGTTGCCCGTCATGATTTCACCGACAGGTGTGCAGGCAGTGCACCCCGACGGTGAGGTAGCGGTAGCTCGTGCGGCTGCAGCACGGGGAACAGCCATCGGACTGAGTTCTTTCGCCAGCAAGTCCATCGAAGAAGTTGCCGCGGCCAATCCGCAGGTCTTCTTCCAGATGTATTGGGTCGGCAGCCGCGACGTGCTCCTGCAGCGTATGGAGCGCGCTCGCGCTGCCGGTGCCAAGGGCCTGATCATCACCACCGACTGGTCCTTCTCGTACGGTCGCGACTGGGGCAGCCCGTCCATCCCCGAAAAGATGGACCTCAAGGCGATGTTCCAGTTCGCTCCCGAGGGCATCATGCGCCCGAAGTGGTTGCTGGAGTTCGCCAAGACCGGCAAGATCCCCGACCTGACAACACCCAACCTCGCGGCTCCCGGCCAGCCGGCACCGACGTTCTTCGGCGCGTACGGCGAGTGGATGCAGACCCCGCTTCCGACTTGGGAAGACATCGCCTGGCTTCGTGAGCAGTGGGGTGGACCGTTCATGCTCAAGGGCATCATGCGCATCGACGACGCCAAGCGAGCTGTCGACGCCGGTGTCTCCGCTATCTCGGTCTCCAACCACGGTGGTAACAACCTCGACGGCACCCCGGCGCCGATCCGCGTGCTCCCGGGCATTGCCGAGGCCGTGGGCGATCAGGTGGAAGTTGTTCTCGACGGCGGCATTCGACGCGGCGGCGACGTCGTCAAGGCGCTAGCACTCGGAGCCAAGGCCGTCATGCTCGGGCGCGCCTACCTGTGGGGTCTCTCGGCAAACGGCCAGGCCGGTGTCGAGAACGTGCTCGACCTGATGCGGATGGGCATCGACTCGGGGCTGATGGGCCTTGGCCACTCGTCCATCACGGAACTGAGCCCGGCAGACCTGGTGATCCCGGATGGCTTCACACGCTCACTGGGCGCCAGCTGAGATTGCGGTTCCGATATAGAGCTGTGAGTTGACACTCGACGAACACACAACCCTGGCCGGACGCTTCGTCCGGTCCAGGGTTGTTTTCGGTCCGCATGAGACCAATCTTGCTGTGGGAAGATCACTTTCCGATCGGCACCGTGCGTACTACCAGCGCCGCGCCGAGGGTGGAGCCGGAATCGTCGTCACCGAAGTGGCCTCGGTATTGGAGAACGACTGGCCGTACGAGCGTGCACCGCTGGCGTCGGAGTGCGGCCCGGGGTGGCAGTCGATCGCGGCCGCATGTGCTCCGTACGGAACGCTGGTTCTTGCCGGGCTCGGTCATACCGGCATGCAGGGATCGAGCGCATACTCCCAATCGGTGCTGTGGGGACCGTCAAGAGTGGCCGACCCGGTGACGCGTGAGTTGCCGATGGCAATGGGGCAGCCGGAAATCGACCAGTTGATGGCCGGCTTTCGTGAAGCGTCGGCAATGGCCATCGCTTCGGGAATGGACGGAGTGGAACTCGATGCCGGTCCTCGAAGCATTCTGCGGCAGTTCCTTTCGGGTCTGACCAACACTCGGCAAGACCGATACGGCACTGATCGCGTTGCCCTTGTTCGCGAGATCATCTCGGCAGTGCGCGAGGAAGTCGGGTCGGACCACGTTGTCTCCCTGCGGTTGTCCTGCGACGAGGAAGCACCATGGGCGGGACTGACACCCGATCTCGCCGCCGGTTTTGCACGCGATCTGTCGCCACTACTCGATCTCCTTGTCGTCGTTCGTGGCGGACTCTATTCGTCAGAGGGGTACCGACCCGACTTTCACTGCCCGCCGAACTTCAACCTCGATCTGTGCCGTGAGATCAAGGCCGCGGTTTCGATTCCGGTTGTCGTGCAGGGGAGCGTCGTGGACATCGCCGACGCTCGTGCAGCGCTGGAAGTGGCCGAGTTCGTCGAGATGACCAGGGCCCAGATCGCGGACCCGGACCTGGTCGTGAAAGCCGCGCGCGGCGATCGTCCACGCCCGTGTGTGCTTTGCAATCAGACGTGCCTCGTGCGTGATCCTCGCAACCCGGTCGTGACGTGCGTCGGGAATCCGAGCGCGGGTTTCGAGACGGTGGACCCCGATGAGCGAGAGCAGATTTCGACACCGGGAGCCGTGCTGGTCGTGGGGGGTGGCCCCGCCGGGATGGAAGCCGCGCGGATCTCGGCGGTGGCGGGGCACTCGGTCACACTCGTCGAGAGTTCATCGCAGTTCGGCGGCATGATCCGAACTTTTGCGCGAGGTGACGGCCGCAGCCGGTTCACACTCCTCGCACAGTGGCTCGAGGACGAATGCCGTCGTAGCGGCGTGACGATGCGGACCGGGGCGGCGGTCGAGGCGCAGGACCTGAGTGACGCACGTAGTCGGGGCGAGCTGATTGTTTTTGCCACCGGTAGCGCTGCGCGGCCGCCGACGTATCCGGTCGACGATTCGGTTCGGTGGTTGGATGCGTCGGAAGCTTTCGAGAAGTTGACCACCGTGGGGCCGGGTCCGGTCGCGCTGATCGATCCGCTCGGTGGACCGATCGCGGTGGCGCTCGCAGAAGCACTCGCGGCCCAGGGCGTCTCCGTCTCGATTGTGACCCCGGACAGCATCGTCGGTTCGAGGCTCGGTGCGAGTGGGGATCTGGTCGGCGCCAACACGCGCATCCAGCAGGCCGGGGTCACCAGGGTGCTCGCGTCCCGTGTCATCGAAATCGCCTCAGGGGCCGTCTGCGTCGAGCACGTTCATACCGGCGAGCGGTCACAGCTCGAGTGTGAAGTGGTGATCGACTGCTCGCCCCGTCTGCCGAACGAAACGCTGAAGGAAGCGGCCGACATCCAGGTGGGTGACTCGGTTGCCCCGAGAACTGTTCTCGAATCCATCCGCGAAGGGCGCTTTGCAGGGTTTACTACTAGAACGAGTTTCAATTCTGCAGAGAGGGCTATCTCATGACACAGGGTTCAGTTCGTTCGCTCGAAGGTCGCGTTGCTTTCATCACCGGCGCAGCGCGCGGTCAAGGACGTGCGCACGCGGTCAAGATGGCGCGCGAGGGAGCAGCGATCATCGCAGTCGACGTGTGCGCGTCGGTGGCGTCGGACAATTCTTACGACGCAGCAACTTCCGAGGACTTTGCCGAGACGATACGTCTGGTCGAAGCGGAGGGTGGGAAGATCCTCGCCCGCGAGGTAGATGTCCGTGACGGCGCAGCGCTCACCGCGGTGGTCAAGGACGGTGTCGAGCAGTTCGGACGCCTCGACATCGTGGTCGCCAATGCCGGGGTCTGTAACTGGAATCGATTCTGGGAAATGTCGGACGAGCAGTGGGAAACCCTGATCGACATCAACCTGACCGGAGTCTGGAAAACCCTCAAGGCATCGGTGCCGGCGATCATCGAAGGTGGGCGCGGTGGATCGATCATCGTGGTCAGTTCGGTGGCCGGACTCAAGGCGCTGCCCGGACAGGCGCACTACGCGAGCGCCAAGTTCGGTCTCGTCGGTCTGACGCAGGCCGCGGCAAAGGAACTGGGGGAGTACAAGATCAGGGTCAACTCGATCCACCCTTACGGAGTAAATACGCCGATGGGGGTCGACCAGGGCGCGCTCGAGGTATTTGCAAAGTTTCCGCAGTACCTTCCCAACTTCACTCCGATCCTCTCGGACATCGCGTTCGCCGAACCCGACGAGATCGCCGATACCGTTCTGTGGCTCGCGGGTGACGGTTCACGCACCGTCACGGCAAGTCATATCGCTCTCGATCAAGGAAACTCCAAGGTCTGATGACGCCGTACCCGCGCCTCTTCGCGCCACTGCGCCTGGGCAACCTGACACTCCGCAATCGGGTCGTGTTCTCCGCACACCTGACCAATTACGCGGAGAACGGGTTGCCGACGGAGCAGCACGCGAGCTACTACGAGGCGCGGGCACGCGGCGGTGCGGGTCTGATCATCACCGAGGAGCACTCGACGCATCCTTCGGATCGACCGTACGAGAAGATGATTGCGGGCTATCGGCCGGAAGCGATCGAGGGATACCGGCGGATCACCGACGCCGTTCATGCACATGGTTCGTCGATTCTCGGGCAGATCAACCACAATGGGGGTCAGGGCGCTGGAACCTATTCGCGATCGCCGCTGTTGGCGCCGAGCGCCGTTGCGGATCCGTTGTTCCGCGAGGTGCCCAAAGCTGTCGACGACGCGGACATCGCCGAGATTCTCGCAGGGTTCGCCCTTGTTGCGCGCAACTGCGTCGCCGGTGGCTTCGACGGGGTGGAATTGCAGGCGTCGCAGTCGTCCATCGTGCGCGCGTTTCTCGCACCCTCGACCAACCTGCGCACCGATCGCTACGGCGGGGGCGTGGCGAATCGTGCGCGTTTCCTTCTCGAAGTGCTCGGGGTACTGCGTAAGGCCATCGGCCCGGATCGTGTGCTCGGTGTGCGCCTGAGTGGATACGAAGGAACGCGGGGTGGCATCGAACTGTCCGACGCGGTAACCACCGCCCAACTGATCGAAGCTGACGGTCACGTCGACTACATTAACACCACCGTCGGAATGGCCACGGAAACACTGCATCTGGTCGAAGCATCGATGGCTGTACCCACCGGCTACGCCAACTTTGTCCCGTCTGCGATCAGGGAGGTCATCGATCTTCCAGTCGTCGGAGTCGGCCGTTTCAAGACGCCGGAGCAAGCCGAAGCTGCACTCGAGGACGGTGTATGCGATCTGGTGGGCGTAGTTCGCGGGCAGATCGCCGATCCGGATTTTGTGAACAAGGCGCGTGCCGGTCAATCGTCACAGGTGCGAACCTGCCTGTCCTGCAACCAGGAATGCGTCGGGCGGATGGGTCTGGGGCGTTGGTTGGGGTGCACCGAAAATCCGCGCGCCGGTCGGGAATCGGTCCCACTGCCGATGCCGCGGCGACGGGGCCGCACGGTGGTGGTAGTTGGCGGCGGCCCGGCCGGCCTGCAAGCTGCGGCCACCGCGGCCCAGCGAGGTCATGCGGTGACGCTGTTCGAGCGTGAACGAAGACTTGGCGGACAGATTCTTACCGCCTCGGTGGTATCGGTTCGCCGTGAGCTCGCCGACCTCGTGCGAAATCTCGAATCGGAGTGTCGCCGAAGCGGTGTGACGATCGAGCTGGGTGTTGGAGCTGACCTTGCGATTGTGGAGGAACGGGCGCCCGACGTGGTCGTGATCGCAACCGGCGCGCGGCCCGTGCGCCCAACGTGGGCGGGTGGATCAGAGCGTGTCGTAAGTGTTCGAGACGTTCTCGACGGCAGGGTTCTGCCGAGCGGAACGGTGCTCGTATACGACGAGTTGGGATTCCATCAAGGTACGTCGGTGGCTGAATTCCTGGCTGATCGAGGTTGCGCTGTCACGATCGCGACCAACGGCATGGTGGTTGCCCAAGATCTGAGCGTCACCCTGGATTTCGAGGGGTGGAACCGCCGGGCGTTCGAGAAGTCGATCGTGCAACGGACGGATCTGATGGTGACTTCGGTGAGCACTGGAGCCTCGCCGCCCGTGAGCTTGGTTCACCTTCCGACGGGTGTGGTCGAGGAAGTTGCGGTCGACTGGGTGGTCTTCGCGACACCGCAGGAACCTGTCGACGAGTTGTGGAACTCCTTGCAGGGAAGTTCTTTCGAGATATTTCGCATCGGTGACGCCTTGTCTCCGAGACGTTCGCACGCAGCGGTTATCGAGGGGCATCGGGCTGCGTTGGCGATATAAGTCGTCCGTTTTGTCTATGGTTCTCGAAAGTATGTTCGATTAAACTTTCGGTATGAACAGTCGGGATGCGTGGCAGCTGGATGGTGAGGGCCTCAAGGGGGAGGTTCTGGATCTGGTGCGTGTCCGACACGAGTTGCAGTCGCGGTTGGTGTTGCTGATTGTGGAGATGTTTTCCCGGGAGGTTCTCGGCGGGAAGGGTTTTCGGGCGATCGCTCAGTGGTTGCATGGTTCGACGAATCTCGAGATCGGTGAGTGCAGCCTGCTGGTCGGGTTGGCGCGGTTGTTGATGCTCGAACCTGTTGTGGGCGATGCGT